>DATLRW010000122.1:0-7472 GCA_035534495.1 Candidatus Dormiibacterota bacterium
CATTGCCGAGGAGGAGGCGGAGCGTCAGCCGTACAGGGAATTCAGGGACCGGTGGCCTTCCCCTTGAATCAAGCAGGAAATCCGCAGTAAGCGCGACGGCCGGGTGGTCCTCGTCAGCGCAAATGAACATGTTCACATGTGGGCGTGCTCGCGAGGCTGTTTCGCGAAAGCCGAATCCTACAATCGAGCCCTCGCAGAGTACAAGGTCCCTGTGGTGTCCGCGCCCTGGGCCAATCTCGAGGACTTCGCGTGCCAGATCTAGTGGGCACCGCATTCGATCTAGAAATTCTTCTACGGGTACTATGTCGTCTGCCCGAACTGGTCTCGCCAGGAGCTCGCGTCCTTGAGATACGGCCCGTATTTGCTCTCCCTCGGCTTGGCCGACTGGCTCGAAAAAGTCCGCAAGCTCGTTTGGACCCATGATGTCGAGAGAATACATATCTCGCAGGGCTTCGCGCGCGCGCAGGATAAGTTTTTCCCCGGTCACAAACCCGGACGCGCGGCAATGGATGGCCGTCGCCAAGTGAATAAGGTCGGATTGGTCCTGAGTACGGAGCTGTCCCCCGGGCGGGACGGGCGGGAAAACGGTAGTTCCCAGCTTGGCCGCGAGTTTCCTCAGCGTTTCCCGCGGCGGCGCCGGGAGCCTGGGAAGGGCGAGTGCAAACTGCAGGATGGGGTCTGTCGGAGATGGCCTTGAGTTGCGCTCGAGTTCCTTGACGAGCTCCTCTGTAACCGCGAGCCGGATGAGGTTACTGAGGCTTGCTCTAAAGATTCTCTCCACGTCGCCGGCGTTGGCTCTCTTCTTCAGGAGATCGAGCAGAACGTTTAGATCGAGGACATATATCGGGGAAACGTCAGACAGGGGCGATGCAAGATGAATGCCAAGCGCATACGCTCCTGGCGGCGCCGCCATCGGATTGAAGAGGTTGGGGGTGCTTAGCTCCCGAATGCGAACGTTTATTTTGCGGCCAGTTGCCCTGCCTCCCGGAGCTGTACGGACAGTATGAAATCCTAAGTGTTCCCAGAATTCGTTGGCTGCTAGGTCGCCTGCCACCCGGGCTGAGACGCTCATGAATTGGTCCCGTTCGGACCTTTCGACGATTGCTTCTACAAGACGACGTGCGATCCCGCGTCTTCGAAAGTGCGGTTTCGTAAAAACCTGAAAGACCCTCGCGTGCGGGAACGCCCCTCCGTGCAGTAAATGCCCGGCATAGGAGAGCTTCCCGCCCCTCCCACGGACAACCGCAACCGATAGTTTCCCCTGGTTTGCCGCATCCTGGAACGCTTTCTTCGGAAGGAAACCAAGAGCGCTCTTGTCAGAATCGGCCGCCCTCGTGGCATCCGCAACGAGGGGCAGTACCTCGTCGGGGGCAGAGAGAATCTCAATCCACAGGTTCGGAAGACTCAAGTTCCATCCCGTCGACGGCCTCTCGGGCCCCTGGCCGTCCTTCTCACATTTGGCAGCGTGGGCCGCCGCTTAGTGTTGTGGCCTGCCAACGCCGATACATGATACGCCGGAAATTCGCGAAACGTCCGTCGCCCGCATATGCGAAGGGGCGTGAGCACGTCCCGCGCCGGGGTCGGCGGCGCACCATCCGGGGCGAGGAATCTCTACGGTGGGAGATGCCGGAGAACCCGGAGAGATTCCTCGTGGTCCCGGTAAGGCCGGGACTGCTCGGAATGACGGCGGCGCGGCTATTGCCCGCTGAAAAGAAACGGATCGCGCTCGGCCTTGCCCATGAAGAAGAGCATAGGTAGCGCTCCGCTTACGGCT
The DNA here is from genome assembly GCA_035534495.1 of Candidatus Dormiibacterota bacterium. Lineage (GTDB taxonomy): Bacteria > Acidobacteriota > Terriglobia > Acidiferrales > UBA7541 > JAKASX01. Next base: position 1,775 of record DATLRW010000122.1, read on the forward strand.
GTGCGTTGCGAGAAGGAGCAGATCCTTCGTGGTCAGACGCGTTCGATCTTGATCGAATTGACGATGATGTCGGTACTGGGGCGATCGTTGCGGCCGCGCGGGACTTCCGAGATCTTGCTGACGATCTCCTGCCCCTCGACCACTTCACCGAAGATCGTGTGATTGCCCGTCAGCCACGGCGTGGGAGCGACGGTAATGAAGATTTGCGAGCCGTTCGTGTTCGGTCCGGAATTGGCCATCGCCAGCTTGCCGGCTTTGTCGAACTTGTGGGGCGAGCCCTTGGTTTCGTCCTCGAAGCGGTAGCCTGGACCGCCCCTTCCGGTGCCGCTCGGATCGCCGGCCTGAATCATGAAATCCGGAATGACCCGGTGAAAGACGGTGCCGTTGTAAAGCGGCCCCGGTCCTTTCTTCCCGCTGACAGCGTCGCTCCAGTCGCGTTTTCCCTCGGCGAGTTCGATAAAATTCTGCACCGTCTTGGGAGCGTCCTTCTCGAATAGACGGCAGACGATGGAGCCCATGGTCGTGTCGAATACGGCGTAGGTTCCAGATTCACGTGGCATGAAAAAGCCTCCTCGAATTTTGTGGATCGCGCATCGGCGATCCTCAGGCGCTCGGTCGCGGCGGCTATTGGCTAGTTGCCGACCAGTTCGAACGATGTGTGAATCTCGATAGCCTGGCGAATCGAAAGCGCCACCGGGCAGCGGTCGGCATGAAGGCTGTGAACGCGCTCGACCGTCTCGCGAACCGATTCCGGGGCGCGCAGCTTATAGTGGACGGAAATACGCCGGATGACCAGCACGTTTCCTTCCGTTTCGATTTCTCCTGTCGTTTCGGATACGAGCCGGCCGTCGGATGCGTCGATTTGGCGCGCTTCCAGCGCGCCTCCAAAGGTGCCGGTCAGTCAACCGGCCGCCGCCGCCACGACGTAATCGAGCGTGGTGGCCCGCGGCGGATATTTGTCCGGCGGCACCTTGTAGTGCTGGGCGACCTCTGAATGAATGCCGAAAACCACCGGCTCTTTCTCGGCCGGCAGCCAGGCGAGGCGAACCGGCCCGCGCTGGCGCTCGATGCGGACTCGGGACCGGTAAACGACGTTGTCGGAACTCGGCACAATTCCCTCCCTTTGATCGGTTTCCTGCCTCTATTTGTGACCCTGCGATCTTACTCCAGGCTCCGGTCTTGCGATGCTGGTTAATTCTATTCTGGCGGGCTCGCTGGCGACGGTTCACCGCGCAAACGATCGAGGGCCCAGCGGGCGTGCTCGGCAATCAGTTCATCGGGCGAGCCTGCCAGGCGGCCGAGCAGTTTCACGATACGCTCTCGCGCCTCGGGCTTAAGGCCCGCGCCCGAATTGCCCAGCGCCACACAGGCGTTGCGGATCAAGCCCCGATATTTGGCGCGTTTCACCGGGCTGCGGCGGAATACGCGCCGGTATTCGTCCTCGTCGAGCGAGGCGATCCACTCGAGTTCCGGGGCGAAAAGCGAGCGCGCCGGGGGTACGGGCCCGGCTTCGGTGGCCGGCTGGCCGTCCGGGGCGCCGGCATCGGCCGGCGGAATCGTCCGCGGACGAAATTCCGGGATGCGGCCCAGGGTCGCCGCTCCGGCGCGGGCCGCCTTCTGGTTCCACGGGCAGACATCCTGGCAAATATCGCAACCGAAGACCATCTGCCCCATGGCGGGCCGAAACTCCTCGGGGATGGAACCGCGAAGCTCGACCGTGAAATAGGCGATGCAGCGCCGCGGGTCCATCACGTAGGGCTCGACGAACGCCCCGGTCGGGCAGGCGTCGATGCAGCGGCGGCAGGAGCCGCACAGATCGGGTGGAGGGGTTTGGGCGGCGCCGAGCGTCGGCTCGAATTCGAGCGTTGTCACGATCGCGCCCACGAAGAGGAACGAGCCCAGCTCCTGGTTGATCAGGCAGGTGTTCTTCGCCAGCCAGCCCAACCCGGCGTACTTGGCGGCCACGCGCTCGACGACCGGCCCCGTATCGACGTAGGCATGCGCCCGGAATTCCTCGCCGAACTCGCCGCGCATCGCCTCCAGCAGGACGCGCAGCCGCGGCAAAAGAACGTCGTGATAGTCGTCGCCCCAGCCATAGCGCGAAATCCAGCCGCGCGGCCGGGCGCTGTCGTGCCGCGCCAGGGCTTCGGTCGAAAGCGGCTCGTCGGTCCGGTAGCTTGCTCCGCAAACGATGACGCTCTTTGCGCCATCCATTGCGCGATCGAGCGAGAGCCGGCGCGGATCGTGCAGGTAGCGCATTTCTCCGGCGTGCCCGCGGTCGAGCCATTCGGTCATGCGGTCGAGTTCGGGAAAGCGGCTGGCCGGCGCCACCCCGCACAGCTCGAACCCCGCCTCGCGAGCCTTTTCGCTTATCCAGAGCGTTCGTTCCCGAGGGTTCATCTGGTTCATCCAATCCATTCTACGCCCTCTCGCCAGGCCGCAAGATTCAGGCTGTCCGGTGCTTCGGGGAGGGTGAAAGGGAATTTTTATGCTCTTTTTCGGTGGGAACGTTCTTGGTTTGGGGCCCGGTTAGGTTAGAATCGCAACGTGGCTGACTGGAGACAAATCCGCGCGCGCATCCGTAGGGCCAAAACCGGACCGGATGCCGCCGTGCGACTCGAACAACTTTTTGATAAGACGCGCGATGGCATGGTGGCTTTCGAGTTGGCGCAACTCGAAGAGCTGTCGGGCCGTATGGAGCGCGCCATCGACTGGTACAAACGCGCATGGCATCGTTTCCGCCGGGCGGACTGGAAGCAGAAAGCCGAAGAGGCGCTCGGCCGGCACGGGATTTCCACGCCCCTCCCTGCCGAGGAGCCGCTGCCCGAGCACGACGATGTTTCTTCGCTTACCGCCGCGACGGCCGAATCGTCGGCCGAGTTTCCAGACGAGCTAGGTCCGGAGACTCATCGCGCGGCTGTGCCGGACCAGGCGGCAGAGGCGCCCGAACAGGAGAGCATTCCCCAGCCCGGGGCGGAAGCGGAGTCAAATGTGGCTCCCGCCTTGGAAGGGGGAGAGATCCAAGCGCATGCCGCCGGGCCCCAGAAGAACGGAGAAGCGCCTGACCGGCCGCGTCGCCGGCGACACCGCGGAGGCCGCGGCCGGGGACACAGAAAGCGCACCGTCGAAGGCGCCCCGAAAGCCGAGGCCGGACCGGAAGCTGGCGCTCAGCCCCCGGTAGTGCCGCAACCGTCCATCGATCCCGAGCCTCATGCGCCTGCCGAACCTGCCGAACCCCTCCCCGCTCGCGAGCCCCTGCCGCCGGTTCATGTCTACCGGCGCAGCGAACCGGCCCTGGCGTCGGAGATCAAGACCCTTGAAGCCAAACTGCGGCAGCTGCTGGCTTCGCAGCCTCATTCGCTGGCCGACTCGAACGAATTGCCTGCCAATCCCGGCGTTTTCCTCGTTTCCGACCTCGACCTGACGACGACCTACTACCTCGAGGCGTGCGGCAACATGCGCTCGGCGATGAGCCAGTTCATTACAGGCCGGCGCGGCCGGCAGGGATCGGTCCGCTCGAAACTGGCGAAATATCTCGGAATCAACGATAGCCAAGCGAGCCGGTATCTCAAGCAGCACTGCGTGGCCCGGTGGATCGACCTCGAAGAAGCCGATTCCGAGGCCCTCGGGCATTTTGCCAGGGCTGTGCTGCGTCCCGAGCTGATGGAGGGATCGGATTAGCCTCAAACGAGGCTGGCCAGGCGCCCGTGTCCGCCTCCAACTGCTTCTGCGCCCGCGATTTAGGGTGTTTTACCGGTCCCCATTGAGTGCCCGTGGACGACCATTTACCACCGCTTTTTGCCCCTTGGGCGTAACAACCTGGACATTTGTGTCGGTACGGCTGTAGATGTGAAGGGTTCTAACCTGGCTCACAGGCTCGCAAGACGGCCTGCGGCGGAGCAAGGCATGACGGCCAACGAGCCAGGCGATACCTGGACAAATTTTGAGGGGGTGTTGCATGCCAGCCAATCGGCGACTGCTGAAGTACTTCGACGCCGCTGTCTGCAAAGCTGCCGGCGTTACGTTTGATGCCATTCAGTACTTCAACAAGAACAATCCGAATCCTTCTTTCACGCCGAAATGGTCGGATCGGCCGATGCTGAAATCGTGGGAGAAATCCAAGCCCACGCTGGGCTGGCCACGCCACACCGATTCTCTGTGCCCGGATTGCGTCAAGCAGGCGCGCGCCGCGATCATGAACGGCGAGAAGGACTGGCAGGACCTGGTTCACGAAAAGGTCGGGGAAATCAAGGCGCAGATTATCGAGCGCGACGGCCAGGTCTGGATGGTCAAGGAATGCCCCATTCACGGCCGCTACGAAGATCAGATGGCCCTCGATTCCCGGTTCCTGAGTTGGATCGAATCCAACTTCCCGGGACGCGATATTCCGGCTCACAACGATGAAAAAGTGCACCACCACGGATCGAGCACCGTGCGCTACGGCCGCGGCTCGGTTCTCACGGTCGATCTGACCAATCGCTGCAACATGATGTGCGATCCCTGTTTTATGGACGCCAATCAGGTCGGCTACGTGCACGAGCTGAGCTGGGAAGAGATCCAGGAGATCCTCGACAACGCGATCCAGGTCAAGCCGCGCCGCCAGATGTCGGTCCAGTTCTCCGGCGGCGAGCCGACCATGCATCCCTATTTCCTCGACGCCGTGCGCTACGCCCGCAAGGTCGGTTACAACTCCGTGCAGGCGGCCACCAACGGCATCGAATTCGCCAAGAGTAAGGAATTCTCCCGCAAGGCGTTCGAAGCCGGCATGCGCTACGCCTACCTTCAGTTCGACGGCATCGGCAACGACGCCAATAGCCACCGTCACGTCGGCAACCTGTTCGACGTCAAGCTGCGCGCCATCGAAAACATGCATGAGGCCGGCATCGAAATCGTCCTGGTCACGACCATCGTCAACAACGTGAACAACGACCAGGTCGGCCCCATCGTCAAGTTCGCCATGGAGAATCCCGACAAGATCTCCTTCGTCAGCTTCCAGCCGGTCAGTTTCACGGGCCGCGACGAGGACATCACGCCCGAGCGCCGCATACATCAGCGCTACACGCTTTCCCACATGGCCGTCGATGTCAGCCAGCAGGTGGGCAAGATTGAGCCGACCCGCGACTGGTTCCCCATCTCGCTGATGAGCCCGTTTGCCGACTTCGCCGACCTGATGCACGGCCCCGAGGCCCAATGGGGCCAGATGAGCTGCGGATGCCATCCCAACTGCGGCGTCGGCACCGCCCTCATGGTCAACAAGCAGACCAAGGAATGGGCGCCGGTTCCGAAATTCATCAATATCCCCAGCCTGGTTCGCGATATGCAGCAGATTACCGACGCGTCCCGTAGCCGGAAGTTTTCGGGCTTTATGATGGCGCTGGCCATGCTGAAGAACTACCAGCCCTTCCAGGCGCCGCGCAGTCTGTCGCTTTGGGACATCCTTAAGAAGTTCGACAAGACCTTCGCCGTCCAGGGCCAGGAAAAGGCCAAGAAAATTTACGGCTCGGTCGGTCCGGAACGGACCGTCGAAGATGCGATGCGCCGCCGCAAGGATCCGTGGAACTTCATGTTCATCGCCGGCATGTGGTTCCAGGACCTTTTCAATTACGACTTCCGGCGCACCGAAATGTGCATCATTCCCTACGCCACGCAGCTGGGCGAAATCTCCTTCTGCGCCTACAACACCGGCATCGGCTGGCGG
>DATLRW010000123.1:0-4119 GCA_035534495.1 Candidatus Dormiibacterota bacterium
CCAATTTCTCAGCGGGATGGCCTCGCTGGGCATGGCCCAGCAGGGAGGGGTTGCCTTCTGGGCGCACGTCGGAGGGTTCCTGCTTGGCGCGGCCGTCGCCGTTCCGGCCAGGGGACGAATCGAGTGGTATCCCACTTGAAACGGCCGGGTGGCGCGGCAGCGGCGCCGCTCCATTCGCCGGCGGCCTTATTCGGGACGTGGATTAACGATTGCTGGTAGCCGGTTCCGGGGAAAGACGCGCGTCGGACTGCTCGATACCGGAGGCACGTCCCATCAACCGGGCCACCAACTCGCGATAGGTGGGATACACCATCACGTGGAAGTCCGGTTCGTGGAATTCCTCGATGGCATACACGTAGCCGGCCTGTTTGAGCCGGAACAGCACGCTCCTCATCCATTCGATTCCGCGGGGGCTCATGAACCGCTTGGAAATGTCCAGGGCCGCCCCGGTCAAATGCGACGACCGGTTCGGACCGGTGGCTTCGGCGGCATTGGGATTCCTGTACCCCAACCGGATCTGGGAGGAAACCGTCCGCACCAGGCTGGTCACCCGGAGCCTTTGCCGGAACCGCGCGTAATATTCCCCGCTCAATCGATCGAGGAAGAGCTTGGTCCATGGCCGCAGGTAGCGATGGGGGGCGCGAATCTCGTACAAATAATAGGAAGGCGTGTTTGACGGCACGGGAACGAGGTAGCCGTCCTGATAGAACTGCTGGATCATTGCATCGTTGCGCATTCGCGAAAGATCGTACTCATTGGCGCGAGCGTTCTGGATGGCCTGCGAGGACGCGTTGGCGACGAGCACCCATCGGTTCGCACGCCCCCGCGCCCATGCGGGAGCGGCCAGAAGTAAAGCGACGAGACTGAGAGTCAGAGTTCGCATTGGTTAACCGCCAGACTATAGCCGCGCCGGTTGCAGTTCAACCCCCGGCTGCGCCTATTTGATTCCAAATGTTTTGTTTGTGTCACGGGGGTGCGGGCGGAACGAATCGCCTGCACCACATTCGGCCTCAACACGCCAGAATAGCGGCCCGCCAACCTGGGCGCGCCGCCGCCGTGATTCCATCCTCAATCCTGGCCGGCCGCCTTCGCCCGGTTCCACAGATGCTCGAGTTCCGCCGAGGAGAGCTTTGCCAGAGGCTCGCCGCGGCCTCGCGCCTCTTTTTCCATCCATTGAAAGCGGCGCTGGAATTTGCGATTGGCCTTCTTCAGTGCGATTTCAGGGTCCAGGCGCAGGAACCGGGCGACATTGGCGGCAATGAAGAGGAGATCGCCGGCTTCTTCCTCGACGTGGGCATGCGCCATGCGCCGCCGGCGAGAGATCTTCGCGCCGGTTCGCCGCGCCCGTCGAACCGCGCCGCGCAGCTCGCGCGTCTCTTCCTCCAGCTTGTCGAGCACGCCTTCGAGCCGCTTCCAATCGAATCCCACGTTGGACGCGCGGCGGGTCAATTGAAAGGCTTCCGAGAGCGCCGGAAGGTTCCGGGGAACGTTTCCCAGCACGGAATCTTCCCCGTCCGATTCGGGGCGGCCTTCCTGCCGGCGCTCCTCGGCCTTCAGTTCCTCCCAGCGCTTGAGGACTTCGGCGGAATTACGGACCCGGACGTTGCCGAAGACATGCGGATGGCGCCGAATCAGTTTTTCGCGAATCGCATCGACCACGTCGCCGATGTCGAAGCGGCCTTCCTCCCGCGCCAATTGCGAATGAAAAAGAACCTGGAGCAGCAGGTCGCCGAGTTCGGACGCGAAGCGCTCGTCGCTTCCGCCGTCGAGCGCTTCGAGCACCTCGTAGGCCTCTTCGATCAGGTATGGACGCAGCGACTGGTGCGTCTGCTCGCGGTCCCACGGGCAGCCGCCCGGAGCGCGCAGGCGCGCCTGCACTTCGACCAGCTTCTCGAAACGGCGCCCAATCTGTTCTACCGGGCGGGAACGGCGCGGGGGTTTGCGGCTTGCGGTTTTCGGTTTGGCCATGGCGTGAACAACTTGGAAAGTAGACACTCTACGGCACGGGACCCGCAGGCGCAAGCAATCCGGCGGCCGGGCAGGCCGCATCGCAGAACGGCTCCGGCGCGCAGACTTTCGCGTTGGCTTTCGTGCTATTGTGAAAGAGTCCCGGGATACAAAATCCAGGACACCAGGAGTAGAGAGCGTGCCCGTGAGAAACAAAGAAATCAGGCTCGCGGGTGTTGTCCTAGGGTTGGCCGCCCTCCTGCTTTTCCTCATTGCGGGCGGGCTCATTCACCAGCATCATTCCGCGGCCGCCGCGGCGGCATGCGTCGTCGGCCACGTCGCCAGCTCCCCGCTGGCCCCGGTAGCCCCGGTGTCAATCGCACCGTCTACAGTCGTCGTCTCTTCCGCGCCCGAAGCGCGGAAAGAGCTTCCCCGCAGTGAAACGGCATTTCTCCAAAGCCCTTCGCGAGCCCCTCCCGCGTAGTTCTTCCGAGCCTTACACCGAGCCTTACACAACGTTAGCGCGTACATCATGCGGCGCGGTCTATCCCGTCGCGCCGCGTCCATCCACGCGTTTGGTCCGCATCCCGTCAGTGTTCCGGCGGCTTCCCCGCCGGCATCGGCACGAACGATCGTGTGCCTCTCCGGTCCCGGCGCCCCATGGCGCCGCTAGCAACGGACCCGGCCACGTTCCCCGGCCATGCCGCGCGAGGCCGATCCCGGAAAAACGCGGCCAACAGGCCCGGTTACGAGCTGCCGGACAACTGGAGAGGGTTGCGATAAAGGAGAATGTTTATGCTACGCAGGAGCGCCATACTGACTCTTCTGGTCTTTCTCGCGGGGACGCTCGGTTTCGTCTCCCGCGCCAGGGGCCAAACGACGAGCGCCACGGTTTCCGGAACCGTCGTCGATCCTTCCGGAGCGGTTGTCCCCCATGCCGTCGTCATGATTCAAAACCCGGTCAGCGGATACATACAGACCGCGAAAACGGATTCGGCCGGCGCATTCTCGATTCCGAACGTCCCGTTCAATCCCTATCACATGACGGTTACGGCCACGGGCTTCGCCGCCTACGTACACGACATCCAGGTCAAGTCGACGGTGCCGCTGGCCTTGGAGATCCATCTGAAAGTAGCGAGCTCAGCCACTTCGGTGACGGTCACGACCAACGCCGCCGATCTTGTCTATCAGTCGCCGGCCACCGAATCCACAATTTCCGAAAACCTCATCCAAAAGCTTCCCCTGGAAAGCGCCTCCTCCTCGCTCAGCTCCCTTGTGACGCTGGCCTCGCCGGGCGTTGTGGCCGATTCGAACGGCCTGTTCCACTCGATGGGAGATCACGCGGAAAACTCGTTCTCGGTTGACGGCGAACCGATCACCGACCAGCAAAGCAAGGTCTTCTCCAACCAGTTGCCCGTCGGGGCCATTCAGTCGCTGAAGGTGATCGAGGGCGCGCCGCCCGCCCAATATGGCGACAAAACCAGCCTGGTGGTCGTCGCGACCACGCGTTCCGGCCTGGGCGCTGGCCAGGCGCACGGGCAGGTAACGACTTCCTACGGCACGTTCGGCACCGGCAACCTCGGATTCAATCTGGCATACGGCGGAAACAGGTGGGGCAACTTCATCGACGCCACCGGCCTGCAGACCGGCCGGTTCCTCGATCCTCCCGAATTCGCCGTCATGCACGCCAAGGGCAACGAGGAAAACATATTCGACCGGATCGATTACAAGCCCTCGACGGCCAACACATTCAGCGCCGATTTCCAATACACGCGTTCCTGGTTCCAGACGCCGAACTCCTACGACGCCCAGAACGCGACCGCGTGGAACGGGCTCATCGTCAACAACAACGGCCTGGGTCCCAACGGTCTGCCCGTTGGACCGCAGAATCAACGCTCACAAATCGGGACATTCAACATCGCCCCTTCGTGGACGCGCCTGGTCAACCCCTACTCCGTTTTTACCATCGGCGGCTGGGTTCGCCAGGATCGCTATCACTACTTCCCGAGCGCCAATCCATTCTCCGACCTCACGCCGAACCTCCAGCGGCAGTCTATCGGCCAGAATCGCCGGCTGACCGACGCCGGCGCGCGCGCCGACATTTCCTACGTCAAGGGGATTCAAAACCTGCAAGCCGGGGTCAATTACGAACAGACGTTTCTGACCGAAAAC
>DATLRW010000124.1:0-2199 GCA_035534495.1 Candidatus Dormiibacterota bacterium
GGGATCGGGCCCGGCAATTTCGAGGTCCTCTCGGGCAACTGGCACGTCAACCACGACTCGTTTATGCAGATGGCCTCCGAGGGTGGTCTGCCGGCGCTCCTGCTATTTACCCTGATGCTGTGGTGCGCCTTTGCCGATCTGCGCGCCGCCGCGAAGGCGGAGCGGGAAGAGGTGCGGATTTTCACAGGAGCTCTGCGCGCGTCGCTGGCAGCCTTCGTCGTGGGCGCATTCTTCGCCAGCGTGGCTTATCTGTTCATACCCTATGTCCTGGTGGGATATAGCTGCGCCCTGAAACGCATCGGCCGGCAGGAGGACGCCCAGCCGCAGGGGTTGCCGGCGGCCCACGGCCTGCGGGAGTTCCCATGTGCGGGATAGCCGGGCTGTGGGACGCGCGCCACGGCTACGCCGCCGAGGCGGCGGTGGTGCGCCGGATGTGTGGCGCCATCGTGCATCGTGGGCCCGACGACGAAGGAACCTATGTCCACGGGCCCGCCGGCCTCGGCATGCGGCGCTTGAGCGTCATCGGCCTCTGCGACGGGCATCAGCCCATCCACAACGAGGACCAAACCGTCTGGGTGGTGTTCAACGGCGAGATCTATAACTTCCCCGAGCTGCGGGCCGATCTCGAAGCCCGCGGGCACCGCTTCTACACCCACACCGATACCGAGGTCATCGTTCACCTCTATGAAGACCTGGGCGCCGATTGCGTCCACAAGCTGCGCGGCATGTTCGCCTTCGCGCTGTACGACCAAAACGCGCGCCAGCTGCTGCTCGTGCGGGATCGGCTGGGCATCAAGCCCCTGCACTACGCCCACGCCGGCGGCCGCCTGCTCTTCGGCTCGGAGATCAAGTCGCTGCTCGCGGCCGCGCCGGAATTGGCCGAGACCGATCCGGCGGCGCTGCTGCAGTATTTCCAGTTCGGCTACATTCCCGATCCCGCCACCGCGTTCTCCTCGATCCGGAAGCTGCCTCCGGGTCACCTGCTGGAGTACACCCGCGGTGAAGTGAAGATCCGGCGGTACTGGGATCTGCCGGCATTTGGCGCCCACACACCGATTTCCGAGGAGGCGCTCCTGGAAGAGATGGAGCATCGGCTGGCGGAGGCGGTGCGCATCCGCCTGCTCGCCGACGTGCCCCTGGGCGCCTTTCTCAGCGGCGGCACCGACTCCTCGGTGGTGGTGGCGCTCATGGCTCGCGCCATCTCCGGCCCCCTGAAGACGTTCACGATCGGCTTCGAGCAAGCCGATTTCGATGAGACAAAGTATGCCCGCCAAGTGGCGGAACGGTTCGGCGCCCAGCACTGTGAGCTGACGGTGAACCCTGACATCGCGGCCACCGTCACCGCGCTGACCCGCGGCTTGGAGGAGCCGTTTGCCGACTCCTCGATGATCCCGACCTACTTCGTCTCCCAACTGGCGCGGCGCCACGTCACCGTGGTGCTGTCGGGCGACGGCGGCGACGAGCTCTTCGCCGGCTACGACCGCTACCGCGTCAACCGGCAGCGCGCGGCGTTCGACCGGGTGCCGAAGTGGGCCGGCCGGCTCTACCGATCACAGTTGTATCCGCGCCTGCCGCACGGATCCCGCGGCCGCCAGTTCGCCTATAATGCCTCGCTGAGCCCGTGCGAGCGCTACCTGGACGGCATCTCTTTTCTCGCTGCCCGGGACCGCGATCTCGAATACTTCAGCCCCGAATTTCTGGCCGCGGCGCGGGCTCTGCCTTCCCCCCTCGACCAGTATCGCGCCTATCTCAATGACGCGCCCGCCGGCGACACCCTCAGCCGGCTGCTTTACCTGGATACCAAGACCTATCTGCCCGCCGATATTCTCACTAAGGTGGACCGCATGAGCATGGCGGTCTCGCTGGAAGCCCGCGTACCCATCCTCGATCACGTTTTTGTGGAATGGGTCACCGGCCTGCCGGCGGAATGGAAACTCCGGGGCGGCACGGGAAAGTACATTTTCAGAAGGTTAGCCGAGCGTTTGGGTGTACCCAAAGAGGTGCTCTATCGACCTAAGCAGGGGTTCGCGCTGCCGCTCAAACACTGGATCCGGAAGGAGCTCAAACAGGACATCACGCGCGTGCTGTTGGAGCCGCGGTCGCTGCAGCGCGGCTACTTCCGGCGCGCCGCCCTGGAACGGCTGCTGCAGGAGCATTACCAAGGCCGGCGCGATCATTCCGGCCTGCTGTGGCAGTTGC
>DATLRW010000125.1:0-3037 GCA_035534495.1 Candidatus Dormiibacterota bacterium
GGTTGTACTTCGATCTCGAACGCCTGTGGCGCGCGGCGCGGCGGATCGAAATCGCCGATGAAATGGCCGCCGGCTAAGCCCCCTTACCCATGAAAATCCATCTGGTCATGCTGGGCCGAACGCGCCGCGCCGAACTGCGCGCGCTGATCGATGAATACCTGAAGCGTCTGCGGCGTTTCACCCCTGTCGAGTGCAGTGAGCTGAAGCAGGCCGCGGCCCTGGACCGGCTGAAGAAGGAGCCGGCGGCCGCGTGGGTGTTGCTGGATGCCGAAGGGCGCCAGTTTCAATCCGTGCCATTCGCGCGTTGGCTCGGCCATTTGAGAGACACCGGAATGCGCGAGGTGACTTTTCTGTGCGGGGACGCGGAGGGATTTCCCGCCGCGTGGCGGCAGCGGGCAACCGAACGGCTTTCGCTCGGGCCGCTGACGCTCTCGCATGAGCTGGCGCGGGCGGTGCTGGCCGAGCAGTTGTACCGCGCCTTCGCGCTGCTTGCCGGCCACCCCTATCCGAAATAAATCTCGGCGTTGCGCCCCCCGGCCGCTGCCGGCCATGCGGGCGCCCGGGCGGCTTGACCTTCCCCGGAGCGGCGCTCAGTATGAAAGGCATGCGCGCCGGAGGGTGCCGGGCCGGGAAGCGCGGCGGTTCACCGAGGGACGTAGGAGCGGCTGTTTTCCGTGGCTGACCAGAAGGGATTGCTCATCGTTTACACCGGCCCGGGCAAGGGAAAGACGACCTGCGCCCTGGGCACGGCGCTGCGCGCCATCGGGCAAGGCATGCGCGTGCTGATGGTGCAGTTCATCAAGGGATCATGGCACTACGGCGAGCTGGACGCCGCCAAGATGCTCGGCGACGACAAGATTCAGATCCTCCCGATGGGGCGCGGATTCATCAAGATGGGCGGCGCCGAAACCGATCCCGAGGACGCGCGCCTGATCCGGGAAGCGTGGGAATACGGCCGGCAGCAGATGGCGAGCGAAAAATTCGACCTGGTGATCCTGGACGAAATCAACTACGCGATCAGTTACAAGCTTCTCGATCCGGACGAAGTGGTTGACGCCATGGCGAAACGGCCCGAACGGGTGCATGTGATCTGCACGGGACGGAACGCGCATCCGAAGCTGGTGGAAATCGCCGATCTGGTGACGGAGATGCGCGAGGTAAAGCATCCCTATACGAAGGGAATTCTGGCGCAGCGGGGCATCGACTACTGAGGGCTCATGACGACCTGGTTCAAACGCGAGAGACCATCGATCGAAACCCCTCCCGAGGAGGAGCGGAGGGTTCGCACCGAAGGACTCTGGGTGAAGTGCGAGGGCTGCCGGGCGACCATCTGGAAAAAAGATTTGGAGCAAAGCTGGGGGATATGCCCGAAGTGCGACTACCATTTCCGGCTGAACGCGGCCAAGCGCCTGGAGCTGCTGCTCGATGAAGGCGAGTGGGTCGAGCACGCCAAGGATCTGGCTTCGAGCGACCCCCTCGGGTTCGTCGACAGGCGGCCCTACACGGAACGGCTGCGCGAAGCGCAGCAGAAGCTCGGCATGGCCGACGCCATCCTGACCGTGGAAGGGCGATTGAACGGCCGGCCGGTGGTCTGCTGTTCGATGGAGTTCGGGTTTATCGGCGGGTCGATGGGGGCGGTGGTCGGGGAGAAGGTCGCGCAGGCCATGGAATTGGCGGCGGAGAAAAGGATGCCGTTGCTGATTGTCTCCTGCTCGGGCGGCGCGCGAATGATGGAGGGCGCCATCAGTCTGATGCAGTTGGCCAAAGTATCGGCCGCGGTATCCCGGCTCGACGAAAAGAAGGTGCCCTACATTTCCATTTTGACCGATCCGACCACGGGCGGGGTGACGGCGAGCTACGCCTTGCTGGGCGACCTGAATATCGCCGAGCCCGGCGCGCTCATCGGCTTTGCCGGACCGCGGGTGATCGAACAAACCATCCGGCAAAAACTGCCGAAGGACTTCCAGAAGTCTGAATTTCTGCTCGAACACGGCTTCCTGGACGCGGTGGTTCATCGGCGCGAGCTGAAAGCCTACATCTCGTCCGCCCTGGACTTTTTTCTCGCCTAACCGCTCACGGGCGTTGCCCGCTCCGCTGGAAAGCGCCATATGGACATGACCTACAACGAAGCGGTGCAGTCGCTGCTGGCCCTCGGCAAGGAGCTGGCCGCCCCGCGGCAGGCGCGAGTCCAGAAATTCGATCTCGATAACATCCGCACGCTGGCGCGCCACCTCGGCGAGCCACAACGGCAATTCCCCTCGGCCCACATCGCCGGCACGAACGGAAAGGGCTCGACCGCGGCGATGCTCGAGCGCATCCTTGGCGAATCCGGACTCAAGACCGGCCTGTACACCTCGCCGCATCTCGAGAGGATCAACGAGCGAATTTCACTCTCCGGCCGGGAACTGTCCGACGCGGAATTCGCTCGCAGTTTCACGGTCATCCGCGGATGGATCGAACAGTTGCTGGGGAGCGGGGAACTCGCCGCCCACCCTACCTACTTCGAGTGCCTGACGGCCATGGCGTTTGAGACGTTCGCGCGGCAGAGGGTGGATCTGGCCGTGCTCGAAGTGGGGATGGGCGGGCGGCTGGATGCCACGAATATCGTTGTCCCGGAAGTCGCCGTGATCACCCAGATCGATTACGATCACGAGGATTTTCTCGGCCATTCGATCGAACAGATCGCCGGGGAAAAAGCGGCCATCATCAAGCCGGGGGTGACGGTTGTGCTCGCGATCGCCCGCCCGCGCGCGCGAGAGGTGGCCGAGCGGCGCGCCGCCGAGGTCGGCGCGCCCGCCGTGGAAATCGAAAGGGATTTTCGCCTGGAGAACGTGCGCGAGACGGATGGCCGCTACAGCGCGTCGGCGATTCATGTGGAATCGGGGGAGCGATTCGACCTCGCGCCCGCGCTCGCCGGGCGCTTCCAGCTTCGTAACGCTCTCGCCGCGCTGGCCGCCGCGCGCGTCCTGGCGCAGCGCGGTTTTCCGGTGAGCCGGGAATCGGTCGAGCGCGGCGTGGCGAGCGTTCGGTGGCCGGG
>DATLRW010000126.1:0-29083 GCA_035534495.1 Candidatus Dormiibacterota bacterium
CCCTCGCGGCACGCCGGGTACGCGCCGAGCGGCACAACCCGGGCTCGATCGCCACGCTCCGCATCCGGCTCGCCCGGTTCCTGCTCAGACGGCTTACCTATGGCCCGTTCTGCTGCAGCCCCCGTTTATGACACAGTAGTATTAGAATGCCAAAGACTCGAGTGAGGAGGACACAGTGATCGCAACTCGTCTGAACGTGGCTCTAGGGGCGGTTCTATTCCTATTTCTCTCCGTACCTGTCTCCGCCGCGCAGAGCGCAAAGCAGGCCGACTCCGCCGCCATCCAGCATGCCGTCATGGGGCTTGAGACCGCCTGGAATCATCACAATGCCGCCGCGCTGGCCGCCTTTTATGCCGAGGATGCGGACCTTACCAATCTGGCCGGCCTATACATCCACGGCAGAAAGGGCATTGAAGCTCACCTCGCGATGCTGTACCGCGGCCCCTTCAAGAACGCCTCACGCCACGATACGGTGCGCAGCATTCGCATGCTGACGCCAACGCTCGCCCTGGTGGATGTGTACACGTCGACCGTAACAGGCGCCAAGGCCGCCGACGGATCTCCAACGCCGCCGGTGAAGGGCCTGATGAGTTTGGTCATGGCCAAACAGGGCGGCCGATGGCTAATCGTCGTCTTTCATGAACAGGACTTCCCGTCCGGGCCTGCTCCCGCCGCCCCGACAGGCAAGTAAACCGGATTCGCCGATTTAAACATCTGGTTTGCGTTCACCCGGGTCCGGGTGTATCTGGCGATCTCGTTTCCGCCTCGGCAGCGGGCTTGCTCCGCTCCCGCCAGGAAGTAGGATGATTCCCGAAGTGCGAAACGTATAATGCTGGCGTGCGACTCCTCCGCCAAGTAGCCATCATTCTGGGGATGGTGGTTGCCCTGCTCGTCGTGGGAACCGTGGGGTTCCGGATCACCGAGCACTGGGGCTGGTTCAAGTGCCTTTACGCCACCCTGATGACCGTCTCGACGATCGGCGCGGAACCCGAAAACCAACTTTCCGGTACCGGTCAGTACTTCAACGTTGTCCTGATTCTCCTGGGACTCGGCGTCATCGGCTACGCGATCGGAATGCTCACCCACGGGGTGATACAATCCGAACTCGGTCGCTTCTTCGGCCGCCGCCGCATGAAACGCGAAATCTCCAACCTCCATGGCCACTTCATCGTTTGCGGCGCCGGGCGCGTCGGGCGGCGCATCGCCGCCGAGGTGAGCGCCCGCCGGCTGCCGGTCGTGATCGTCGACAGGGATCCGAACCGGGCGCACTGGGCCGAGGAGCAGAACCTGCCGGTGATTCTGGGCGACGCCACGAACGAGGCGGTGCTGCGCGAGGCGAGAATCGAGCAAGCCCGGGCGCTGGCCAGCGCCGTTACGACCGACGCTCAAAACGTTTACATCGTGCTGACGGCCCGCAGCCAGGCCCCGGGCCTCTTTATCGTCGCGCGAGCCAGCGAAGAAAACGCCGAATCGAAACTGCTGAAAGCCGGCGCCAATCTGGTCGTCTCCCCCTACCTCTACGCCGGGCAGCGCATGGCGCGCCTGATGACCCGGCCCCATGTGCAGCGCTTTATCGACCTTGCCCTTTCCTCGCTTGGCAACGAGCTCGATCTGCAGATGGAAGAGGTTTCGATTGGCCAGCGTTCACGGCTGGCCGGAATCCGGCTGGGCGAGGCCGATCTGCGCAACCGCCTCGGCGTGCTCGTGCTGGCCATTCGACGCAAGACCGGCCAGATAGAATTCAATCCCGCCTCCGAAGACCTGATCGAACCGGGAGACTTTCTGATCGCCATGGGCGAAACCCAAGCCCTGAAAAACCTCGAATCGCTCGCCGGCGGGGAATCCTAAAGACGCATCGCCCGACGCCCGCGCCCGGGCCAGCTGTTCGCTTCAAAACCCTCCGGGCGCCCCGCGCCTGCCCCTCTTTGGCTCGACGCCGTTTCCTTCCCGAATCGAGCACGCTTTCCGCCCGCAGCCCTCTGCCCGTGCTACCCTATTTTGAAGGCGAGCGCGATCCTTCCCGTGGGTAGTTTTTTCATCGCCACGGGGGGTGTGCGAAGCGGCGCCTCGATCCAGGCGACGGCTTTCGCGAGCACTTTACTGCGGGATCGCCAGGCAAAATCATGCGAATCGGCATTACCTGTTATCCGACCTACGGCGGCTCGGGCGTTGTGGCGACCGAGCTGGGGCAGGAACTGGCCGCCCGCGGCCACAGCATTCACTTCATCAGCTATGCCCAGCCGGTCCGGCTGAACCTGGCCGACCCCAACGTGCAGTTTCACGAGGTGGAAGTTTCCACCTATCCGCTCTTCGACCATCCCCCCTACGCGCTGGCCCTGGCCACGAAAATGCTCGAGGTCTTCGAGAGCGAATCGCTCGATCTTCTCCACGTCCACTACGCCATTCCCCATTCCGTCAGCGCCATCCTGGCGCGTTCGATGGCGGCGCCGCGCCGGCTGCCCTTTATCACCACGCTGCATGGAACGGACATCACCCTGGTCGGTGCGAACCGGGAATACCTGCCCATTACGCGCTTTTCCATCGAACAGAGCGACGGCGTGACGGCCATTTCGCATTACCTGCGGGAGAGAACCATTCAGGAGTTCGACATCCGGCGGCCGATCGAGATGATTCCCGATTTCGTCAACTGCGACGTCTATTCCCGTTCGGCCGATGGCGAGCTGCGCGCCCGCGTCGCGCCGGGCGGCGAGCCGATCCTGATGCACCTCTCGAATTTCCGTCCCGTCAAACGCGCCCTGGACGCCGTCGAGATCTTCGCGCTGGTTCGCGACAAAATGCCCGCCAAGCTCGTCATGATCGGGGACGGTCCCGACCGCGCCGCGGCCGAACACATAGCGAGCAAAAAGGGTCTGCACCAGGACGTGCACTTCCTCGGCAAGCAGGACGGCGTCTACCGGAAACTCGCCGGCGCCGATCTGTTTCTGCTGCCTTCCCAACTGGAATCCTTTGGACTGGCCGCGCTCGAGGCGATGGCGTGCGAGGTTCCCGTCATCGCGACAAACGTCGGCGGCGTGCCGGAAGTCGTCGAGCACGGCGTCGATGGATACCTGGTCGAGCCGGGCGACGTTGCCTCCGCCGCGCGGTATGCCGTGGAAATCCTGTCCCGGGCCGACCGCGGCCGGGAAATGGGACTGCGCGCGCGCGCCGATGCGGAAAAGAAATACTCGGCCAAGGACGTCATCCCGCAGTACGAGCGGTATTACCAGAGCGTCGTTTCCGGGTCTCGCGATTAGCGCCGGGCACGGCCGAAACATCCGGCATACATCCTTCCGGTTGCGCCTGTCGCGGCCGGCCCAGCCCCCCCCAGGCACGGCCAGCCGTAGAAGCATCGCGGCCCGCGCGGGGAAAGGATTGGCTGGAAGCACTCGATCCAGGGTATTTTGTGCGCGTGCGCCGGCCCATCGAGCGGGACGGCAAGGCGTCCTGACGCCCCGACGCCATCCGGCGACCGGCAAGCTCGTTTTCCATGGAAACAAAAGCGTCTTCGCAAAACACGCAGCTGGTCCGCGGCCTGGGCCTTGGGGGGGCGATCGCCCTCAACGTGAATTTGATGATCGGCGTCGGGCCATTCATCACCCTGCCGCTCGTCGTCGAGGCGATGGGCGGGCCGCAGGCGATGCTGGGCTGGGTATTGGGCGCGCTGCTGGCGCTCTGCGACGGTCTGGTCATCGCCGAGCTGGGCGCGGCGATGCCCGATGCCGGCGGCTCCTACGCCTATATCCGCGACATCTACGGCCGCAACAAACTCGGCCGCCTGCTCTCCTTCCTGTTCGTTTGGCAGCTCACCTTCAGCGCACCGCTCAGCATCGCCAGCGGCTGCATCGGCCTCTCCCTCTACGCGGCCTATTTGTGGCCGTCGCTGCTGCGCCCCGTCGGCAGCCTGCATCTGTCGCTGCCACTCGGCGGCGCGCTCAACGGCAACCTGCTGATCACCCGCGGCACATTCCTGGCGATTGCCGTCTGCCTGCTCGCGACCCTGCTCTCCTACCGCAAGATCGGCATGGTTGGCTCGGTTTCCAAATTCCTGTTCTGGGGAGTGCTGGGCACGATCCTCTGGGTCATTTTCGCGGGATTCACTCATTTCCATCCCTCGCTCGCTTTCACCTTCCCCCCGGGAGCCTTCCGCTTCTCCTCGGGCTTCTTCCTCGGGCTCGGGGCGGCGATGCTGGTAACCACCTACGACTACTGGGGCTATTACAACGTCGCTTTTCTCGGCGGCGAGGTTCGCGATCCGGGCCGCACCATTCCGCGAGCGGTCATCTATTCGGTCGTTCTGGTGGCGGCTCTCTATCTGGCGATGACGCTCGGCGTCATGGGGGTCATTCCGTGGCAGGAACTGATGGTGACCGCGCACTCCAACGCCCGGGATTTCGTCATCTCCTCCTTCATGCAGCGCATCTACGGACGGACGGCGGCCGCCGTCGTCACGCTGCTGATTCTCTGGACGGCGTTCGCATCGATTTTTTCGCTTCTGATGGGTTATTCGCGCGTGCCGTACGCGGCCGCGCTCGACGGGAACTATTTCCGCGCGTTCAAGCGCCTGCACCCGCGGCACCAGTTCCCGAGCGTTTCGCTGGTGACGGTCGGGGTGGTAGCGGCGGTCTTTTGCACGATGCAACTGGTGAGCGTGATCGCCGCGCTCGTGGTGATCCGTCTATTGCTGCAGTTTCTGGTCCAGGACGTCGGCCTGATCGTGCTGCGCATACGCCGGCCCGATCTCGACCGGCCGTTCCGCATGTGGCTCTATCCGCTGCCCGCGCTGGTGGCCATCGCCGGTTTTATCTACATCCTGATTTCGCGGCCTCATTTTGCCCGGGAGTTGCGTTACGGATTCGTCATCCTGCTCGCCGGCCTGATCATCTACGCCGTGCGTGCCGTTCGCCGCTCGGAATGGCCCTTTACCCGGGGCCAGGCGAGCGCGCCGGGCCCCGGCGAGCCGTAGCGTAGAATGAAGCTTTCGGGCGTCCCGAAGATTCCTGGCGGCGCCGGTTGATGCAGGCGGCATATCGGCCGAGAATTTCCAATTTGGGGGAAAGATGAAGTTTAAGCGAATTGCCGGTCTGGCAGCCGTCGCTGGCGCGCTGGCGCTCGGGATGGGGCTGGTTGCGCGCCGCGTCGTCGCGCAGCCGCCATGGGCCGTGAGCATCCGGCCCGAGACCCGCCTGCGTCCCATCGCCATCGATCGCGGCGCCGCCGCCCTGTGGCAGAGCCTGCTGAAGCTGCACACGCGCGCCAGCATGCTGATGATCGACGCCCATCCGGACGACGAAGACGGCGGGCTGCTGGCCTACGAATCACGCGGCCAGGGCGCGCGCGTCGCGCTGCTCACGCTGAACCGGGGCGAATCGGGGCAGAACCTGATGGGTTCGGACCTGTTCGACGCCTTGGGGCTGGTGCGCACCGAGGAGCTGCTCGACGCCGACCAGTATTACGGCTCCCAGCAGTATTTCACGCCGGTCATCGACTTCGGCTTCTCGAAGTCGAAAGAAGAAACCCTTCAAAAATGGGGGCACCGCCGCACTCTCGCGCAAGTCGTTCGCGTCATCCGCATGGTCCGCCCGCTCGTGCTCACCTCGGTTTTCGTCGGCGGGCCCTCCGACGGGCACGGCCACCATCAGGCCTCGGGCGAGATGGCGCAGGAAGCCTTCAGCGACGCCGGCAATCCCCACATGTTCCCCGAGCAGATTCGCCAGGGGCTGCGGCCCTGGACGCCGCTAAAGGATTACGCCCGCGTGCCCACCTTCGCGATTCGCGACGGCCACATCCGGGATTATGCGGATGGCCACACCTACCCCTTGCGCTTTTACAACTACGTCAGCGGCAAATGGATGAACGGGATGCTTTCGGCCGATCTCACCATCCCCGAGGGCCGCTACGATCCGCTGCTCGGTGGCTCGTTCCTGCAGATCGGGCGTGAAGGCCTGGGTTTCCAGAAATCGCAGACAGGCGGAATCACCCCTCCCCCGCCCGGCCCCTACAACGCGGCCTATCATCTTTTTGGCTCGCGCGTTCATGCGCCCGCGAAAGGCAATTCGATGTTCGCCGGCATCGACGTTTCTCTCGCCGGGATTGCCGATCTGGCCGGAGGGCAAAACAACGCGTTTCTGAAGACCGGCCTGGCGAAAATCAACCGGGACGTCGAGCAGGCGATGCGGCAATTTGACGAGCGGCGTCCCGATGCCATCGCGCCGCTGCTCGCGGCCGGGGCCAAGGCCAACCTCGCCCTGATCGATCAGGTGCGGTCGAGTTCGCTCGCGGCCGAGGCGAAATACAACGTCCTGTATGAGCTGCGGATCAAACAGGCTCAATTCAATACCGCCCTGGCCGAATCGCTGGGGCTTTCCGTTCGTGCGTCGGTAACACCGGACCAGGCGCCTCAACCCAACTTCGGGAGATTCCGCTACCCGAGCACGCCTCGCGTAGCGATTCCCGGCGAGACGATCCATGTCAGCGTGCGCGCCGCCGACCAGAACGGGATTCCCGTCGCGATCGAGCGGGTCTGGATCGACACGCCGCAAGGCGAAAGGTGGAGCGTCTCGCCCGAGGGAAAATCGCCCAGCCTTCTCGGCGCGGGCCAGGTGTCGTCGGAACGCTTCCAGGTCCGGGTAGCCGAGGATGCCAAGCCCACGCGGCCCTATTTCTCGCGCGCCAGCGTCGAGCAGAACAACTACACCATCGACGATCCGAAATACCTGGACCTGCCCTTCGCGCCCTATCCGGTTTCCGGTTGGGTGGAGTTCGAATATGAAGGGGTGCCTGTGCGGGCGGGACAGGTCGCCCAGACATTTCAACGCGAGACAGGTTTTGGGGATGTGCCCGAGCCTTTGGTTGTGGCCCCGGCCATCTCGCTCAGGATTTCTCCGCGCGCGGCAGTCGTGCCGCTGAGCGCGAAATCCTTTCCACTCTCGGTTCTCGTCCACAGCAACATCGAGGCAGCGGCGCAGGGAACAGTGAGACTCGACCTGCCCGCCGGCTGGGATGCGGCGCCCGCGTTCGTACCTTTTTCCATAGCGAAGCACGGCCAGGACGAAACAATCCGGTTCACGGTGCGTCCGGCCTCGCTTCAGCAAAAACCGTACGAACTGCACGCCGTCGCCATGTGCGGCGGCCGCCGGTACACGGAGGGCTATGAGCAGGTCGGCTATCCCGGATTGCGCCCCTACTATCTGTATCGTCCGGCGAACTACGAAACAACCGGGGTTGACGTGAAGATCGCTCCGGGGCTGAAAGTCGGTTTCCTGGAGGGCACCGGGTCCCAAGTACCGGAATCGCTCGTGGCCCTGGGCGTGCATACCACGTCACTCAATGCGCAGGAGATCGCCTCGGGCGACCTCGCCCGGTTCAACGCCATCATCATCGGCGTGCGCGCCTATTCGGTTCAACCGGCACTGGCTACCTACAACCAGCGCCTGCTGGCCTACGTCCACCAGGGCGGCACACTGATCGTGCAGTATCAAGCGGGCACCTACAACCATAACTACGGGCCGTATCCTCTGGAGGTCAACGCTACGCCCACCGGGACGGTCACGAACGAGGATTCGGCGGTTCAATTCCTGCTGCCCGACAATCCGGCATTGCGTTGGCCCAACAGGATCGGCGAGCAGGACTTCGCCGGCTGGGTCGAAGAGCGCGGCCATAGCTTCGCCGCCTCCTGGGATCCGCATTGGAAGGCTTTGGTCGAAATGCACGACCCGGGGCAGGCACCACAACGGGGCGGCCTTTTAATCGCCCGTTATGGAAAAGGCGAATATGTCTACGAGGCGCTGGCGCTCTACCGCCAATTGCCCGCCGGCGTTCCCGGCTCTTATCGCATCATGGCTAACCTTTTGAGCTTGAGCGCCAATCCCGCGCGCGGGCGCTGATTCCGTTCCGGCCGAAATCCCCGCCGGGCGCCAGGCCCGGGGAAAATCGGCGCACGCAGGGCCGCCAGGAGCATTCATCGCGCCATGTCGCTGATGATGAAAGAAATCGCCGAGCAGCCGGAAGCGCTCCGGCGCACGTTCGAAGCCGAGCGCGGTCACGTGCGGGAGTTCCGGCGCCTGGCCGGGCGCCGTTTCCGCATGATCGTGCTTGTGGCGCGGGGCACCTCCGACAATGCGGCCCTTTTCGGCCGTTACTTGCTCGAATTGACTGCCGGCATTCCGGTTGTGCTCGCGGCGCCGTCCATTTACACGCTCTACCACACGCATTTCGACCTCAAGCGCACTTTGATGATCGGCATCTCACAGTCGGGTGAATCGACCGATGTGAACCGGGTGCTCCACGCCGGCCACCGCCAAGGCGCCTATACCGTGGGGATCACGAACGAGGCGCGCTCGACCATGGCACGGACTGTCGACGACGTCTTCACGGTCCGAGCGGGAAAGGAACGCTCGGTCGCCGCGACAAAAACCTACACCGGCCAATTGCTGGCGCTCTATCTGATCGCGAACGGACTGGGATCGGCGATTCGTCTGGACGACGTGGCCCGGATTCCCGCCTGGGCCCAGCAGGCGCTCACGCTCGAAAATCCGGTCCGGGAGTTGGCCGCGCATTACCGCCCGATGCGGCATGCCATGGTGGTGGCGCGAGGGCTGAATTACGCGAGCGCCTTCGAATTTTCTTTGAAGCTGATGGAAACCTGCTACGTCGCGGCCGAGCGGTTCAGTTCGGCCGATTTTCTCCACGGCCCGATCGCCATGGTGGAGGGCGGCCTGCCGATCTTCCTGTTCCTGCCCCCGGGCCCCTGCCAACCGGGCCTTGCAGCCCTGGCCCGCAAGCTGCGCGGCATGCATGCCGAGACCGTTCTTTTCACCTCGAAAGAGGTGCGGCTCCCCATCTCCACCTTTGTTGTCCGTATCCCCGCCGTCATTCCGGAGTTGTACACGGCCATTCCGTACATCATTCCCGGACAGATTTTCGCCGCCCTGCTGGCCGAGGCCAAGGGCATCAACCCCGATAGACCTCGTTTCCTCCATAAGGTCACCCGCACGATTTGACGTTGCCAGTGAAACGCGGCGGCAAAAAAACGAGATAAGTGCCCCTGCCTCAATGAAAAACCACGGCGCCCGTCACGGTTGCGCCCATACCGCCGCTTCTGCGGCCATTTCGCAGATCGCAGCATCTAACGAAGTGAGAGTCAGGTTGGAAACAGCTGGTGGACATGGAAAGGAGAAATGCCATGGACGCCCGTACCCAAGACGTCAAGTTCCGCAGGGCGAATAAAAAAAGAATCCCGATCATTGCCGGCCTGCTGGTGTTCGCCGCCGCTACGATGGCAAGCCAGGCGGCTCTGGCCAAGGCGCCTGTAATCCCGGACCCGGGAAGCCAGGCGGGTTACCAAGCGCGGCTCGGCGATCAGGTCTACAGCCGGCTGGTCACCATCCCCTGGTACAGCATCTTCGATAATCTGGAATACTCGATTCAAGGGCACACGGTGACGGTCAGTGGCCAGGTGGTTTTTCCTCTGTCGAAATCTTCGGTCGCGAACTCGCTCGAAGGGCTTCCCGGCGTGGCGCGCATCGTCAACCATGTTACGCAGCTGCCCGACAGCCCCTTCGACAACCAGATTCGCCGGGCGGAATACCGCACGCTCTTCCATTTCAGTTCGCCGCTTTTCCGCTATTCGCTTGGCGCGAATCCGTCGGTCCACATCATTGTGGATAACAGCCGCGTGAAGCTGGTGGGCGTTGTGGGCAGCCGGATGGACCGGGAAATCGCGGGCATGCGCGCGCGTTCGGTGCCGAATGTCTTCTCGGTAACGAACGATCTGCAGGTTGAAAAATAACGCGCGGCCGGTTGGGAACCCGCATCACGCGCGGACCCTCTAGCCGATCGTGATGCGGGCTTTGTTCCGCGCGAGCCACGGGTCGAAGCTTTGCAGCTCCGAGTTCAGGCCGCGCGAGAACCCGACGTCGCGAGCGCCGCAGTAGTACTCGTTGAAATCGCGCTTGAACTGAAACATGTTTCCCAGGTCGTCAGCGCCGGGAAAGCCGAACGAGCGGTACTCGTCGGGCGTGACGGCGTTATAGCCGACCGGCTGGCCGAGGGCGCGGCTGAACGAAGCAGCCATCTGCGCTCCGGTCAGCTGCTCGCCGGCAATCCCCACGTGCTTGCCAATGAGCTCGCCGCCTCGCCGGAAAATTCCATAGGCGCACTTGCCGATGTCCTCGGCGGCCATGCCGGGCAGCTTCTTGTCGCCCATGGGAAGCGTGATGGTCAGCTTGCCGTCGGGGCCCTTCTTCGGGCCCATGCCGAAAAGGATGAAGTTATCCCAGTAGAACGAAGTGAGCAGGAACGTCGTCGGCACACCCGCATCGGTAAAGAAATGGTCGGCATCGCTCTTGCCGTCGAAATGCGGCACCTTGTATTTCCCCATCAGGGTGGGCATGCGATTGTCGTCGAGCGGCACCCATTTGCGGGTGTCCTCGAACGTGGACCAGATGACGTGGCGCAGGCCAGCTCGCCCGGCGGCGCGGGCCATGGCAGCCCCCTCGGCCGTTTCCTTCTCGGGCGAAGAATGCGCCCAGTAGAACGTGACGCAAAACGCGCCCCAAGCGCCGGCAAAGGCGCGATCGAGGCTTTCCGGTTCGTCGACATTGGCCGCGACAACCTCGGCGCCGGCCTTGGCCAGCTCTTTCGCCTTCTCCGAATTCACATCGCGAGTAAGCGCGCGGACGGCGAAGCCGCCGTCGGGATCGGCGAGAATGGCGCGCGCCATTCCGCCGCCCTGGGCTCCGGTCGCCCCAACCACCGCAATGATTTTCTGATCGGCCATAACCTTCCCCCTTCCCAGGCACCGCGAAATGAAAACAGGCTTCCGCGAGAACCTTATTTCCCGCTGCCGGCAGTCTTCAATCCGGGGCCGCGAATTGTCGTGCCGAAAAGGAGCGCCTTACTTGCCGACCTTCGACAGGAGCTGCACGAATCGTTCCTGGCGCTCTTCCTGCGTCTGGCCGGCGTAGGCCTCGGCGACCTGGGTGGCGTTCATCGAGCAGAATTTCGGTCCGCACATCGAGCAGAACTTCGCTTCCTTGTAATAGGGATCGGCGAGGGTTTCGTCGTGCATCGAGCGCGCCGTGGCGGGATCGAGCGAGAGATCGAACTGCTTTTCCCAATCGAACAGAAAACGGGCATAGCTCAAGGCGTCGTCGCGGTCGCGGGCGCCGGGACGGTGCCGGGCGACGTCGGCCGCGTGGGCGGCGATCTTGTAGGCGATGATACCCTGGCGAACGTCGTCGGCGTTGGGCAGGCCCAGATGCTCCTTCGGGGTGACGTAGCAAAGCATGGCCGCCCCGTACCAGCCGATCATCGCGGCGCCGATGGCGCTGGTGATGTGGTCGTAGCCCGGCGCGACGTCGGTGACGAGCGGACCGAGCGTGTAGAAGGGCGCCTCGTGGCACATCTCCATCTCTTTTTTCACCTGCAGCTCGATCTGGTCCATCGGGACGTGGCCGGGGCCCTCGATCATCACCTGCACGTCGTATTCCCAGGCCTTCTGGGCCAGCTCGCCCAGAACGCGCAGTTCGGCGAACTGCGCCTGGTCGGACGCGTCGGCCAGCGAGCCGGGGCGCAAGCCGTCGCCGAGGGAAAAACTGACGTCATACTTGCGGAAGATCTTGCAGATATCGGTGAAGCGCTCGTACAGGAAATTCTCCTGGTGGTGATAGCTCATCCACTGGGCGAGCAACGCCCCCCCGCGGCTCACGATTCCCGTGATGCGGTTGCGGACCAGGGGCAGGAACTCGCGCAGGACGCCGGCATGGATCGTCATGTAGTCCACGCCTTGCGCGGCCTGCTCCTCGATCACTTCGAGCATCAGGTCCGCGGTCACGTCCTCCATCCGGCGCACGCGGGTGACGGCTTCGTAGATCGGCACCGTGCCGATCGGGATGGGGGAATGATCGATGATGGCCTGGCGAATGGCGGGAATATCGCCGCCGGTCGAAAGGTCCATGGCCGTGTCGGCGCCGTAATGAACCGAAACGTGAAGTTTTTCCAGTTCCTGGTCGATATTGGAGGTGGTCGCGGAATTGCCGATGTTGGAGTTGATCTTGCAATTGAAGGCGACGCCGATGCCCATCGGCTCGAGGCTGCGATGGCGGATGTTGGCGGGTATGATGGCGCGGCCGCGAGCGACCTCGTCGCGCACGGCCTCGACCGGCAGCTTTTCCCGCTGGGCGACATATTCCATTTCGCCCGTGACGAGCCCGCAGCGGGCAAGATGCATCTGCGTTACGTTTTCGTCGCCACTCT
Organism: Candidatus Dormiibacterota bacterium; assembly: GCA_035534495.1. Classification (GTDB taxonomy): domain Bacteria; phylum Acidobacteriota; class Terriglobia; order Acidiferrales; family UBA7541; genus JAKASX01. The sequence continues at coordinate 12,256 of DATLRW010000126.1, forward strand.
TGGCCGACTCCGCCAGCCGCTGATCAATCCACGTATCTCTCAATGCCATGACGCTCCCCCAGTGCAGGTTTTTTGCCGAATGCCGACCGCGACTGTTTCCTATTCTACTCCCGAACTGCCCGGCGTACGGGACGGGAGTGCCCAACGGTCGGCTTGACCGCATTGCTAGCCTTCCAGGTGCCGATCCGTCGCCCCCAGCCGGAGGTACGGCGCGGGCCTAGCTGGACGACCTACCTGCCGCAACGGCCTCTTCTTCTATGAACCAGACCGCCTCGTAGGCATTTTTCAGGTTGAGCCACTGCACATGGATTAGGGCGATGAGAATCAGAGGAGCGAGGAGTGCCAGCGCCTCAGGGGTAAGGACGAGTTGGCCGCCCACCAGGACCGCAAGCCTGGAGTAAAATTCTTTCATCTTCAACCTCGCCGCTTCGTCTGGAACCTTCTCGACCGCCTCATTCCAAGCCTGCGCCCAGTCCCGGGTGGGGTGCCTGGCAACGAGTTTCCAGCTGAGGAAGGCGAGCGTGAAGCGGAACGGCGTGATGTTGTGCGCGTACCGAATGAATCCATTGATGAGCTGTCGCAACAGAACATAGGCTTCGTGGTCGAACGCTATTTTTCCGTCCGCGGCGAGGTCAAAGGCCTCATCCCTAAGCGCGAACAGCTGCTGCCGAAACATGTCCACTCTCTGCGCTGGCCATAGGCACAAGAGTACCCAGGCGAGGAGCAGAAAGGAGGCAGACGATCCGAACACTACCTCGAGGTTCGCAGCTGTCATCTTATGCGTCCTCCTTCCTGGTCAGCCCCTCCGGTGTGAGGTTGCTGGAAGTGCGCTTTGGGTCAAGGCGTAGCTCTAGGTCGGTAATCCTCTTCGCCAGCCTCTTCCTGGTCTCCTGGTGCTGCTTTCTCTCCCTGACATACAGCCCAATCGAAAACCCTGACACCGACAGGGCTAAGGTCGCCCTTACGGTCGCGCTAGCCAACATCTTGAGGGTAACACTCGCGAACGTCGCCTGGCCAGCAAATGCCCGGATCGCTACGGACGACTGGTAAACGCAGAAGGCGGCGAAAAGCCAGCCGAGCGCGAATCTGCCGTTTGCCCGCAGCAGGTCGAAGACTTGGCTCCAGAACCAAAACTTAAACGGCACCGGCGAGGGGGCAGCGGTCCCGACGGCCTTTGCGTTATCTTCCGCCACGGGAGCGATGATACGTCGGCGGGCGTATCTTCTTCAAAGCAATATATGTCCGATACGGAGCGGCCGGTTCCCGGCCTGCCACACCACGGACCCATGTAGGCGACGAAAACGAACTTTATCGGGCGCGGCAGGCGATCAGTTTGGCGCGGCAATGTCGGCGCCGGCGCGCGCGATCAGCGCGGCCAGTTCGTCGGGCCTCGAAACCGGCGGCTGACACGCGTTCCGAACGCAGACCAGCGCCTGCGGCGTGCCGGCGGGCAAATGGCCCACGGTTTCGGCCAGGCCCGGCGGCAAAACGCCCGCCGCCAGCGCGCTGGGCGTGACGCGCAGGACGGCTTTCGCCAGCCGAAAGACGCGGGCGGCGGCGCGTTCCAGTTCGTAGGCGGCCAAATCGCCTTCGGCGCCGGTGATGACCACATCGATGGGCCTTCGCTCGTGAACGATCAGGGCGAGGCCGTAGCTGGCCGCGAACATTCCGTAATTTCCAATGACGCCGCCAAACGCCTCGAGGGTGCGGCCGGCCGCCTCCCGGTAGGCGGGCTCGCCCGTGTAGTCGAAGAGGCGGTCGAACAGAATCGCGGCCGCCGAATTCGCGCCGGGGGTCGGCGAGTCCTGAAAAGGTTTGCGGCGGATATCGAAGGCCCCCAGGGGCGGCGCATCGCCCGAACGGTCGAAAAAACCGCCGTTCTGGCGGTCGTAGAAACGGGCCAGCAGGCGGCCGGCGACGCGCAGGGCGGCGTCGAAATAGCGGCGGTCGAGCGTGGCCTCGAAACCGTCGAGCAGCGCCAGGGCGGGATAGACGTGGTCGTCCAGCAGCCCCGGGCTCGGCGGCTCGCCGAGAAAGTGGGCAAAGCCGGTTTCCTCATCCCAGCCTTCCGCCCAGAGCCGGTCGAGCGTCTTCAAGGCGAACTGGCGGCAATCTGGACGATTCATGGCGCCGGCCGCATCGAGCCACGCGGAAACCATCATGGCGTTCCAGCCGACGTAGACCGTCTCATCGATTTTCGGCGTCGGCCGCGCCATGCGAACCCCGTACAGCTTCACGCGGGCGCGCTCGAGCGTTTCGAGGAACTCGGACTCGGAGAGGTTCAGGAGGCGGGCGCCGTCGGCCGGACCCAGGGCCACCGCGAGAACGTTTTTGGCCGGATTGTGATGCATGTCGCCGGTTTCCGAGACGCCGTAGTAGGTCTCGGCAACGCGCGCTTCCTCGGGCGAAAGGGCGCGACGGATTTCCGCCTGCGTCCAGGTGAAATAGTCGCCGTCGTCCTCGAGCGAAATATCGGCATCCTGGCTGGCGAAGAAGCCTCCCCGATCGGGATCGGAAAGGACGCTGCCGGTCCAGACGAGGATGCCTTCGGCCGTGCGGCGAAACAGGGGGTCGCCGGTCATTTGAAACGCGTGAACATAATTGCGCAGCAGCTCGGAATTGTCGTAAGACATTTTCTCAAAGTGCGGCACGTGCCAGATGCGGTCGACCGAGTACCGATGGAAGCCGCCGCCGATCTGATCGTAGACCCCGCCGAGGGCCATCTTCTCGAGGGTGGTTTGGGCGATGGTCAGCAACTCGGGCCGTCCGGTGTACTGGTAGCGTTCGAGCAGCAGATCGATCGCCGTGGCGTGGGGAAATTTCGGCGACTGGCCAAAGCCGCCATGGACGGAATCGAACAGTTCCGCGCACTGGGCGGTGATGGCGTCGACCAGCGAGAGGTCGATGCTCCCGCGGCCCTCGCCCGCCGCTTCCGCTTTCGCAACCGCTTCGGTCAGCGCGCCGGCGGTCGATTCGACTTCCGAACGGCGATCCTGCCAGGCCCGCGAGACGGCGGCTAGCAAACTCTTGAAACCGGGCCGGTCCATAACGTCTTCGGGCGGGAAATAGGTGCCGCCGAAGAACGGGCGGCCGTCGGGCGTCAGGAAGGCCGTGAGCGGCCAGCCCCCCTGGCCGGACAAGGCGGCAATGGCCGGCTGATAACGCGCGTCGATATCGGGCCGCTCATCGCGGTCGACCTTGACGGGAACGAAAAGGCGGTTGATCAGCGCGGCGATTTCGGGATTGTCGTAGCTTTCCCGGTCGATGACATGGCACCAATGGCACCAGACCGCGCCGATATCCAGAAGGACCGGCTTGTCCTCGACGCGGGCCCGGGTAAAGGCCTCCTCGCCCCACTCGTGCCAGTCAACCGGCTGGTGGGCGGCGGAACGGAGGTAGGGGCTGCGCGAATTTACCAGACGGTTCCCGTTCGATTCGGTCAACGATACTTCCTTTCGGCGATCGGCGGCGAGACAGACAAGCGGCGGCCGCCCGCGGCGCGCTACTGGACGGGCGGAGTGGCGCCGGCATCGGAGGGGGAAATCGGTTTGCGGCCGGCAAAGCCTTCGCTTTGGCGATGCCAGAAACGGATACGGTCCTCGCCCAAGCGCCAGCACCAGAATACGTCTTCACCGTTCAACTGGCCCGGAAAATCGATCAGGCCGAGATCGATATCCTTCACCTGGCAGCCCGAGGCCTCGATCTGCTCGACCGTCGTGCGCATCAACTCCGAAGCGCCGTCGAAACCCTTTCGCAGCGTCTGCGCCTTATCCCGGCGCAAGGCGAGTCCCCCGGAAAATTGAATGCGCTGGGCCAGCGCCGTCAGGCTCCGCTCGAAATCCAGGGCGCGGCCGCGATGCTCGATGGCCTCGGTGAGAAGGGGCTCGATCCGCTGGCGGGCGCGCTCGGCCTCGGCTAGCGTGAAAAGTTTCGGGTTCTGGTTTTCCGGCTGTCTTTCTTCCATGTGCGTTATCGCAACTCGAGCATACGCTCTAAGGCCACATGCGCCCAGCGCCGAATTTCATTGTCCACCTGGACGCGGTTGACCACCCGGCCCTCGACCAGATTTTCCAGCGTCCAGAGCAGGTGTTGCGGGCTGATCCGGAACATCGTCGTGCAAACGCAAACGTGCGGATCGAGAGAGAGGATCTGCTTCTGCGGGAATTCATGCGCCAGACGATTGACCAGGTGGATTTCCGTGCCGATGGCCCAGGCGGCGCCAGGCGCGGAGGCGCTGACGGCTGCCACGATTTTTTCGGTCGATCCCACCAGATCCGCTTTCTGAATCACTTCCTGGCGGCATTCCGGGTGCACGATGACCTGGATGCCGGGATGGTCCTGGCGCACGCGGTCGACATGAACGGGCTGGAATCTCTGGTGAACCGAGCAATAGCCCTTCCACAGGATCACTTGCGCGCCCGCGAGGGCCTGTTCGGAATTCCCGCCCAGTTCCTGATGGGGATCCCAGACGACCATGCGGTCCTGCCCGATATCCAGCTGGCAGGCCGTGTTGCGGCCCAGGTGCTCGTCGGGCAGGAACAGGATGCGAAGGCCACGCTCCATCGCCCACCGCATCACCATCGCCGCGTTCGAGCTGGTGCAAACCGATCCGCCGTGCCGGCCGGTAAAGGCCTTGATCTCGGCCGAGGAGTTCATGTAGGTGACCGGCACCACCCCGCCCACGCCGGCCGAGCGAAGCTCATCCCAGCAGGCCTCGACCTGTCCGATATCGGCCATGTCCGCCATCGAGCAGCCGGCCTTCAGGTCGGGCAGGATCACCACCTGGTGCGGCTGGCGGAGAATGTCGGCGCTTTCCGCCATGAACTGAACACCGCAAAAAACGATGTAGTCCGCCTGGGATTGGGCGGCCTGCAGGGAGAGCTGGAGGGAATCCCCGCGGAAATCGGCGAATTTCACGACTTCGTCCCGCTGGTAATGGTGGCCCAGAATCACCAGGCGCGAACCGAGTTGCTCTTTGGCCAAGGCGATCCGTTCGTCCAGGGAATCGTCGGGCGAAAGCAGGTAGCTGTCGAAATCGCAGCCGACGCCCTTTTCCAGCTCGGGGACGCTAATCGCCTCAGGCGCCTGTGCCGCAAGGTCGGCTGACCCGATCTGAATCAAATTTGACACGGAATTATTCGTTTTGCGGTCTGCGTCGCCGGCCGCCGCCGGAACGGATTGCCTACTCTTCCCCTATCCCTTCCACCCTATTTTACGATGGGGTTTCCGATCGGCGCAATGAGCCGTCGCTGTGCGGCGATTTCGGCGGATTGAATGGCGATTTTGAGGTATTCTTCGGCCCGTGGCAGGCAAACCCATGGCAGGCAAACAAAGCCCCGAAACGCTCGAACGGATCGAGGAGCGCGTGGTCAAATGCCGCCAATGCCCACGCCTGGTGCGGTACCGGGAACAGGTGGCACGGACCCGCCGGCGGGCATTCCGCGATGCCACATACTGGGGCCGTCCCAGCCCCGGATTCGGGGATCCGGCCGCGAAGCTGCTCATTATCGGCTTGGCGCCCGCCGCACATGGAAGCAATCGCACCGGCCGCATGTTCACCGGGGATCGCTCCGGGGATTTTCTGTATGAATGCCTCTACCGGGCCGGTTTTGCCAATCAGCCTTCGTCGACCCACCGCGACGACGGGCTCCGTCTCCGCAACCTGTTCATCACAGCCATCTGTCGCTGCGCTCCCCCGGCAAACAAGCCCTTGCCTTCGGAGATTTTGAATTGCCGGCCCTACCTCGCCGCGGAGTTCGAACTGATCCGGCCGCGAGCGGTGCTGGCCCTGGGCGGTATCGCCCTGCGCGGTTACCTGGCCATGCTCAAGGAACAGGGGCGGATCGAGAGCTTCGCGGCCTATCCATTCCGGCACGGGGCCGGCTACAGATTGCCGGGCGATTTGCCGCGCCTGTTTCTCTCCTACCACCCCAGCCAGCAGAACACGTTCACCGGCCGGCTGACCCGGGACATGTTCCTCGCCGTCCTGCGAAACATCACGCGGTACCTGAAGGAAACAGATTCGCCGTGATTTGGCTGAAGGCCGCCGGGCCTGAGAGCGGAACCATCGCGGCTTGCAATGGAAATGAGGGAGAAGCCTTGCCTTAGCGCCGGCCGCGACGCAACCAGCCCACATTTTCATCGAGCGCCATGCGGGCGAGAATGCTGATCAGCAGCACGAAGAGCGTGACGAAGAGCGCGGCCGCATAAGCCAGCTCGTGGGCGGTGGTAAAGGGTTCGGTGATGAAAGCCCAGATCGCGTAGGTGAGGTAGCCGATCGGCTCGTTGGTCAGGTGGCCGGTCCAGAGATAGTTGGACCAGCCGGCGGTATAGATCAGCGGCGCCGTCTCTCCCACGGCAATCGCCAGCGCGAGCAGAACGCCCGTGAGGATGCCCGGCAGCGCCATGGGCACGCAGATTCCCATCGCCACCCTGCCGTCGCCGGCGCCCAGCGCGTAGGCGCCCTCGCGCACGGCCCGCGGCACCTGGCGAAGCGCCATTTCACTGGTGCGGCAGATGTAGGGAAGCGCGATGATGGCCAGGGCGATGCTGCCGGCCGCGACCGAGAATTTCCACCCCAAACCAACCACCATGGTGACGTAGCTGAAATACCCGACCACGATCGAAGGAACGCCCACCAGCACGTCCACCAGGAATCGGATGACCGGAGCCAGACGGCCCTGGCCGAATTCGGAAAGATAGATGCCGGAGGCGAGCCCCGGCGGAATGGCCAGCAGGATGCCGCCGACGGCCAGCACCAGCGTCCCCTCGATCGCGTTAAGCAACCCCCCGCCATACCCCACCGTGACATGGGTCAGGACCTGCGGGGTGAGCGCGCGAAATCCGCGCATGAATACGACAGCCAGGATCCAGACCGTGGCGCTGCCCAGAAACAGGAAGGCGAGCGTGCACAAACCCCATCCCGCATAGTCCGCCAGACGCCGGCGCAGGAGGCGGCCGCCGGGGGGCGGGAGGGTCGAGGCGTTGATTTCCGCCGCCGTCATTCCCATCAGACTACCCTCTGGCTCTGGCGGACTTCGTAATAGAGCAGCACGCGGGCGAGGCCGTTCACGATGACCGAAATCAGGCAGAGCACCAGCGCCACCTCGGCGAGCGAACGCACCGCCATCCCGGTCGGGTCCTCGAGCGCGCTATCCAGCTGCGAGACGATGAAGGACGCCATTGTAGAAATCGGCGTATAGATGTTGGCGGGCAGGTAGTTCAGGGCATTGCCGCTGACCATGAGCACGGCCATGGTCTCGCCGAGCGCGCGGCCCGTGGCGAGGATGCTCGAACCGATCAGCACGCGGCGCGTCGCCGGAATCAGGACGGTCCACAAGGTCTCAAAACGGCTCGCGCCCAGCGCGACGGCGCCCTCCCGGAGAAAAACCGGCTGGCTGACAAGGGCATCGCGCAGCGTGGCCGTAATCAAGGGAACGATCATCAGGAAAAGAACGAAGCCGCAGGTCAGCAACCCATAGCCGCTGCCCGTCGGTCCCCCGAAAAACGGAACGAAGCCGAACCATTTGGCCAGGAACGGATAGACGTGGTGGCCCAGGAATGGAATCACCACCGCATAGCCCCACAGGCCATAGACGACGCTTGGAATCGCCGCCAGAAGCTCGACAAAAAAGGAAACCCAGGAACGCAGCACATGCGGCACGGCTTCGGCCAGGAACATCGCCGAGCCAACCCCGACGGGAACGGCGATCACCAGGGCGATGGCCGTGCTGAGAAGCGTGCCGACGATCAGGAACAGAATGCCGTAATGGGCGCCCGGCATGATCTGCTGGCCGTGCAGCGTAATGGGATCGGCGTAGAGGTTGCCGAGGTTCCAGCTGTTCTGGAAAAGGAAAGCGGAACCGTTGAGGCGCAGAGCCGGCCAGGCGTAGATCCCCAGAAAAGCGACGATCACGACGAGGATCCCCGCCGCTGTGATGGCCAGAAAGGCTGTGAGCCTGCGGAAGTTCATCTCTCCGTTCCAGGGCCGGGTGAGACGGCTAAAGAATCATACCGGTAATGCTAGGGCGAACAAAACCCCTCACCCGGGGCGGCGGAAATGGAACTCGCTTGCCGCCAGTGAATCTGCCGGCAAGCGAGGGACGCCGGAGTCGAGATCGGCCGGACTTACTGGATCTGCGCGATCTGGGCCGCGCTGAGCTTCGCCACGGGAGCCGGAAGGGGCACGAAATGAACCGCTTCCATGAAATGCGGCGCATTGCCGCCGGCCGGGCTGATGGCCCAGGTGAACAGCTTGCGCAATGCCGCCGCCATTTGGGACGAGGGCTGATTTTTTTTCACCAGGGCGTATTCGTAGTTGATGATGGGATAGGACTCGTGGCCCGGGGCAAAGATCAGGCTGATGCGCTCGTCTTTCGGGGTCTTCGGCACCATTTGCGCCGCCGCGGCCTTGGCCGTTGCCGCGCTCGGCAGAATGAAGTTTCCATCGCGGTTCTTCAGCATCGCGACGCCGAGACGGGCTTTTTCGATTGCGTTCTCAAAACTGGTCCCGATGTAGGCCACCGAATACGAATTATCCTGCAGCGCGGTCACCATCCCGGGGTTGCCTTCGGCGCCGAGCCCGCCCGACACGGCCGGCCAACTCACCGTAGTGCCGTAGCTGACGCTGCTGGCCCAATCCGGAGTGCTGAACGAGAGGTATTGGGAGAAGATAAACGTGTCGCCGCTGCCATCGGAACGGTGGATCGGAATGATCGTGTGATTGGGCAGGCCGACCCCGGGGTTCAGGGCCTTGATCCGGGCGTCATCCCAGTTGCGGATCTTGCCCTGGTAGATGGCCGCCAGCACGGGACCGCTCAGTTTCAAATGCCGGTTGTTCAGGCCGGGCAGATTGTAGTTCACCATCTGCATCGAGATGCAGAGGGGAATGTTCAGCATTTCCGGGTGCATTCTCATCATCGCATCGCTCAGGTAGGCGTCGGAGGCGCCAATTTGCGCGATGCCGGCGACCGACTGAGCAATGCCGGTGCCGCTGCCGGTCGACTGCGGCGTGATCCTCACGCCCGGATTGATCTTCGTGTAGGCAGGAACCCAGATATTGAAGAGCGGGTAGAGCAGGCTCGACCCGGTTTCGAGGATATTGATCGTCCCCTGAGCCAGGCCGGTTCCGGTGCCAACGACCATACTGGCGGCAAAGGCCAGGGCAAGAGCGCCGCCGAGCAGGAACGAACGGCGCGTCGGGACCGAAACGGATTTATGAAAATGAGACAAGGTGCCCTCCTTAGTTCGGCTGAAGTCTCGCAGGCAAATGTGAGACGTGATTTGCTGTCCTCAAGGGAGAAGGCTAGCAGTGGATTGTGACGGTCGTGTTACAGAACCGTGTAATGTCGGCCAAACACCGCCAGGCTTGGTTTGGCCCGGACGCGCGCCCTCCCGGCCGAATACCCTCCGCGCGGTTTCCCGCAGGGCGAACCGCCGGTCTTGCTTCCGGTCAACGGCGGTCGGCAGCCATATGGCGAACGTCTTTACCGGCCACCATGTAGATGACGTCCTCGGCGATATTGGTCGCGTGGTCGCCGATGCGTTCCAGATTTTTGGCGACCAGAATCAGCTCGAAGGCGGAAAAGATGACCGCGGAATTTTCCAGCATGTAGGTGAGCAGCTCGCGAAAGATCTGGTCGCGGAGGTGATCGACCTCGTCATCGCGGACCAGAACCGAGCGGGCCAGTTCCGCGTCCCGCTGCACGACGGCGTTGAGGCTGTCGTGGACCATGCTTTCGACCAGCGCGCTCATGCGCGGCAGGTCGACGTAGGGCTTCACCTGGGGATGTCGCAGGATGCGGAGGGCCGATTGGGCGATATTGACGGCCTGATCGCCGATGCGCTCGAGATCGTTATTGATGCGGGAAACCGAGAGGATGAAGCGGAGATCCACGGCCATCGGCTGCTGGAGGGCCAGCAGGCTGATCACGCGCTCGTCGATCTCGATCTGCATCTCGTTGATGGCGTTCTCTTCTTCCAGAACCTCTTGGGCCAATTCTTCCTTTTGTTCAAAGAGGGCCTGCACCGCCTTGTGGACTGACTTTTCCACCAGTCCCGCCATCCAGAGCAAGCGCTGCTTGAGCTCTTCGAGCCCTTGTTCGAAATGTCGTCGTTCCACCATGATCTCCTAGCCGAACCGGCCGGTGATGTACGCCTCCGTGCGCGGATCGGACGGCGTGGTGAATAAAATGGACGTCAGATTGTACTCGACCAGGTGCCCGTCGAGCAGGAAGGCGCAAAACTCGCTCACGCGCGCGGCTTGCTGCATGTTATGCGTCACGATCACGACCGTACAGGTCTCTTTCAGCTCGAAGAGCAGCTCCTCGATCTTCGCCGTGGAAATCGGGTCCAGGGCCGAGGCCGGCTCGTCGAGCAGAAGAACCTCCGGGTTCACCGCCAGGGCGCGGGCGATGCACAGGCGCTGCTGCTGCCCGCCGGAAAACGCGTAGGCCGATTTGTGCAGATGGTCCTTCACTTCGTCCCAAACCGCCGCCCGCCGCAAGCTTTGCTCGACGGCTTCGGAAAGCTTTCCCTTGTAGCCGTTGATTCGCAAGCCGTAGGCGACGTTATCGAAGACGGACTTGGGAAACGGATTCGGCCGCTGGAAAACCATCCCCACCCGCCGCCGCAGGCTCACCAGATCCATTTCGAAGATGCTCCGGCCGTCCAACAGCACGTTTCCTTCGACGCGCGTGCGCGGCTGCGTTTCGTACATCCGATTCAGAGTGCGCAGGCAGGTGGACTTGCCGCATCCCGATGGGCCGATCAAGGCCGTGATGTGGTTGGTAGGCAGCCGCAAGTTGATGTCAAAAAGCGCCTGGTGGGAGCCGTAGTAGAAATTGAGGTGCTGCATCTCGATTCGGGCGGGAATTTCCGGATGGCCCGTGGACTGGGCTCGATTGGGGACGGCGGGCTTCACGCTTGGCGCGGCCATCGCTTAGCGCTCCGCTTCCGGCGCCCGGCCCGATGGCAGGGGCACGGCGGCAGCTCCAGCCCCCGGGGACGGCGGCAGGGACAAAATCAGCCCCATGGCCAGGTTTTCCCGAACGGTTGCGTGGGATGCGGAAGCCATGGGCGTCAATCTTCCATTTTGCGGGAGAATTGTTACAGCCATGTTAATGCACGGGCGGGCCGGGCACCCACTCCCGCCCGCTCTCCCCAAGGGCCCGGCAATCAACCGGGAACGCGGAAGGGAAACGGGGCGGGAGCCACTGGCCCCCGCCCCGTCCCGTCCCGATCGTTATCATCCATGCCTGCCTGGCTGCGGACCCTAGTAGTTCACCTGCATGTTGATGAATAAAGCGTTGATGTTCGGTGGCACGGCGTTGGCAACGTTGTTGTAGGTGCCCTGGCTGTGTGTGAACAGCACGTTCTGGCTGTCAACGGCGAACATCAGGTGGGAATCGAACTTGTAGCCGATTCCACCGACGATGCGGTCGAAGTCCAGCGGGTCGTTGCTCACGTTGGTGTTTGGCTGGAAGTATTGGTATAGCCCAAAGAGCGCAAACGGCGAATGCGGAATGTCGACATGCCCGTAGAAATCGAAGCCGCGCTGCTGCGCGCTGGACGTGAGAATCCCCGACGCCTCCGACGCCAGAAACCCGTAGGTGGGGTCCGAGGGAATCGGTGCGCTGCCGGAGAAGAAGTTCCCGGCGCTGAAAGCGTTTTTGCCGTAGTCGTACTCGCCGAGAATCGCGAAATGCGGCGCCCAGTAGTGGGCAAAGAAGGCCGTGCGGTAGAGGTTCTGGGACGTGTTCTGCTGGTCGGGAGCCTTGTTCGCGTAGCCGTAATCGACGAAGGCGGTGAGACCAAATCCCCCAAACCGGCCCGTGCCTCCCATCGGATAGACGCTCAGGCGGGCCATCACCTGTTTTTCGGCCGCCACCTCCTGATTGTGGAAGCTGCCGCTATCGAAAACCCCGGCTTCGTAATCGATGATCCGCTTGCCGTTAACCATGATAGGGCCGCCGATCTTTGCGCCCATGTGGGTCGAGCTCAGGCTCAGGTAGTTCCAGGGGACGAGGCTGGTGAAGCGGTATCCGTAGAAAGCCTCCTGCCAGTCGATCAACGGATTGGTCGTCTGACCCAGGGTGATCATGTCCTTGCTAAACGCAGAAGATGAAGCGAACGGATGGTTGAACTGAACATAGGCGTACTTCATTCGGAGCGTCAAGCTCCCGTTCGACGTCGAGCCAATTTGGGCGTTACTCCCGAAGGGCACAGCCGAAATTGTGCCCAGGTCGCGATAGATGTTCGGGGTCAGGCGGAGGGTGTATTTGCCGCTCGTGGGCGTGTAGAAGAAGTTGATGTAGGCGCGGTTGATATCGAAGGAATTGAAGTTGTTGTTTCCCGGGCCGGGCTGGTTGATCTGCGTTTCGAACTGCGGCCCATAGCTCGAATTGGGATACCACGCCCAGTCGCCGTAAACCGTGAATCCCAGCTGAATCCTTCCGCCGGCCAGCTCGATGTCGGACGGCAGTTTGGCGCCCTGGTCGAGCGATGCGGACTTGGCCGCCGGTTCGCGAACGGCTGCGGTCGCGACCGGCGCGGCAGGCGGGGTCGTGTTGCTTGCCGACTCGGTGGAAACGGAAGCCGAAGGCTCGGCAGCGGCCAGGGACGCCCCTTTGGCCGGGACAGCGCTAGAGGCCGTTGCGGCGGCCGCCGCCGGGCGGACGGCATCGATCCGGAGCCGCAACGCCTCGATCTGCTTGCGCTCGGCCGCGAGTTCCTGCGCCTGCTCCTGGATCATCTGCTGCATTCGCGTGAGTTCCGACACCATGGCCGCGCGATCCGACATGGCCGGAGCGGCGCTCCTGGCCTTGTTTTCCGGTGCAGTGGCTGTCGGGGCTTTGGTTTTGGCGGCTGCCGGCGGGTCGTTGCCTTCGCCGGAACCGGCCCAGGCCGGCGCGGCCGAGGCCAAGGCCAAGACCAGCAGAAAAATGGGAATCCTTCGCATTCTGTACGTTCCTCCTAGGGGATTTCCGACAAGATGCCGCAGAAGAAGATTCAAATCACGAACTCCGCTCCGGACCGAGGAACCATCCATGCCGTCGAAGCCTCTGAGCGAAAGATGCCATCGCTTTCCAGAAGAGCCCGTCTCAAATTCTGCTCCCATGACAAGAGCGTAGTGTGCCTCGGAAGGGTGAATGGCCCGTCAGAGGAAAATGAATATTGTGTTACAGCTCCTCGCCCGAGGGGGAAGGCACGGGCGCCTCGGGGTTCTTGATGCGGCCGTGCCGGATATCGAGGCCGCGCAACCAAAAGACGACATCCTCGGCGATGTTGGTGGTGTGATCGGCGATGCGCTCGAGATCCCGCGTGGCCAGGAGGAACTGGACGTACGGGCCGACCAGGGAAGCATCGGTGCGTATGGCGCCCATCAGGCGCTCGAACGCCTGATCGCGGAACGTGTCGACGACCTCTTCGTTTTCGAGCACCTTGTGCGCCAGGGTGAGGTTGCGGTAGATCAAGGCGCCCAGGCTGCGGCCGACCATCGAGCGGACCGAGACGCTCATCGGCTCGAGCTCCGCCGGGGGCTCGACCGGGGACATCTGCGAGAGCGCGATCACGCGCTGGCCGAGATTTACGGCCAAATCCGCGATTCGCTCCAGATCGTTGTTGACCTTGAGCGTGGCCACGATGTGGCGGACCTCTTCCTGGCCCAGTTGGCCGCCGCGCAGCATGCGGACCGCGTGGTCGTCGATGACGATTTCCATTTCGTTGATGCGCGGCTCGAGCAGGAAGACCGAACTGGCCTTTTTTTCGTCCCTGGCGAGCAGCGCGTCCAGGGCCATGTTGATCGAGCGTTCGACGGCGCGGGCCATCGAAACCAGGTAGTTTTCCAGGGCTGTTTGATAGACCGTTTGGGAACCGGCCGGTGTCGGCGCCATAGTCTCTCCTCCCGCCGCCCGATAGACACCCGATAGATGCTTGCTGCGATTTCAGGAAGCGGCGGCAAAATCCAGTCGACGGAAAGAGTTTGCCAGGCCGGCGTTGCGCGCGCGTGACACAGGTGTGAATTCTCGAAAAATGGCGGGTGGTTGCCTCGCAGGCCAGCGTCCCGGGAAGGGAATCAGGCAGCCAGGGGGATGGAGAAGCAAAACTTCGAGCCCCGGCCGACGGCGCTTTCGACCCTGATGCGGCCGCCGTGGGCTTCGACAATGTGCCGGACGATCGAGAGCCCAAGGCCCGTCGAGCCCAGCTCGCGCGAGCGCGCCGGGTCGATGCGGTAGAAGCGCTCGAAGATCCGCTCCTGCTCCGTTTCGGGGATGCCGATGCCGGTATCGGCGACCGTGACGACCGCCGAACCCTCCGCCAGAGCCGCGCCGACTTCGATCCGGCCGCCGGCGGGCGTGTATTGGACCGCGTTATCGAGCAGGTTTTGCAGGACCTCCCGCAGCAGATTGGCGTCGGCTTGCACGCAGGGAAGATCGGTCGGGCAATCGACGGCCAGCGAGAGGCGGCCGGCCTCGGCCCGCGGCCGCGTCGCTTCCACGGCCGCTTCGATCAGGTTGGCCAGGGAAACAGGCTGAAGCTCCAGATCCAGCTTTCCCGCTTCGATGCGGGAAAGTTTGAGGAGATCGTTGGTGATCCGGCTCAGGCGCAAGGCGTGAGTGCGGATGATCTCGACGAAGTGGCGGCTGTTGGCCGGGTCGTCCAGGGCGCCGCTCAGGAGGGTTTCGGCAAAGCCCTGGATCGAGGTGAGCGGGGTCTTCAGCTCATGGGAGACGTTGGCGACGAAATCCTTGCGCACCTGCTCGAGACGGCGCAGCTCGGTGATTTCGTGCAACACGACCACCGCGCCCATCCGTCCGGCCAAGGGGGCCGCGCCGGATTCCTGGCTCGCGGTGGAAACCGGAGAAACCGTCAAGGCAAAAACGCGCCGGCGGTATCCGCCGACCTGGATTTCTCCTCGCAAGCCCTCTTCCCCCGCGAGGGCCCGCCGCACCAGCTCCAGAATCTGAGGCTCCCGGATCACCTCCAGAATCGGACGGCCTTCGGCCTGGTCGGCCCGCATCCCCACGACTTCGGCAAAAGCGGCGTTGCAGTACGCCAGATGTTCGCCGGCGTCAATCACCGCCACCCCTTCGACCATGTCGCGGAGAATGGCCGCCAGACGATTCTTCTGCTCGATGAGCGAATTCATCCTTGTCTGCAGACCGGCGGCGGCCAGGTTGAGCGCATGGGCCAGATCCCCGAGTTCACCGCGGACAGGGTCGGAGGAAAGCGGACGAAAGTCGCCCTCCCCCATGCGCCGGGCGAACTCCTTCAGCCGCTTCGCACGAAGGGGAAAACGGCGGAAATAACCGAACGCGAAGGCGGCGCCGACAATGATGGCGAGAAACAACGCGGCCAGCAGCCAGCCTTCTGTCGCCGCCAGCGTGGAACCGAGCGATGCCGCCCCGGGAGTGAAACCCAGGACCGCCGGCGCGAGGGCGGCCCAGCGAAAACGGGAGCGGGAGAAGAAGAGGGAGAAACGTCCGCCGGGAAGAGCGGGCCCGGCGAGTCGGTCGGTCAGTCCCGGTTTGCCGAAGAGACTATTGCGCACGTGTTTCGAAGAGATAGCCGGCGCCCCGGATCGTTTTCAGGTGCACGGGCTCTTCCGGATCCGATTCGATTTTTTCCCGGAGCCGGCGAATGTAGACGTCCACGCTGCGCGGGGTGACGAAGCGTCCGGTCCCCCACACGGCGTCGAGCAGATGGTCGCGGGAAAAAACACGGTTCGGCCGCGAGGCCAGGTAAAAGAGCAGGCGAAATTCCAGGGTGCTGAGAGGAAGCGGCTTGCCGTCGCGCGTCACGCTGTAGGAGGCGGGATCGATTCGCAGCGCGCCGGCTTCGATCGGTTTTTCCTGCCCGTTGGCGGGCTGCACGCGCCGCAGCAGCGCTTTCACGCGCGCGATGAGCTCGCGAGGGCTGAAGGGCTTGGTGACGTAGTCGTCGGCGCCGAGCTCGAGCCCGATCACGCGATCGGCCTCCTCGCCCCGTGCGCTGAGGATCAGAATCGGCAGGCGGTTCAGCGATTCGTTGCGGCGCACCGCCTTGCAGATCTCGAGGCCGGTCAGTTTCGGCAGCATGAGATCGAGGACGAGCAGATCGGGAGGGGACTTCTGGATTTGAGCCAGCCCGGCCATTCCGTCGCCGGTGGCCGTCACCTGGAAGCCTTCCTTTTCCAGGTTGTAGCGAACCAGTTCGATGATGTCCCGGTCGTCTTCGATGATGAGCACGCGGTTCAAGGATGGTTCCGTCCAGACTCGCCCATGTGGCGGCGTTTTCTCCGGCAGCCGGACATTTCGTCCCGATCATACCAAATATTCCGTTCGCCCCGCACAGGGGCGCGGCCGGGGCAAGCGCCGATGGACAACCGAATTCCATGCCGCGGGGCCTTCCGGCCGCCGGCATCTCGCCCTTGTAGGATGAGCCGGCCCGCGGTATATTATCGGCTCGTCGGGGATTCGAGACGATAATATCGATGTGAAACCGTTACATATATATTTATTTATCTGGTTTCCGTATCCTACAGAACAGCGGCACAGAGGCGACGAAATCGTGGAAGCGGCAGCGCACCGACCTGGCGGCCAGGCCCGCCGGGCAAGAGCACAATTTGATTTTCGCCATATGAGCTGGCGGCAACTGTTTTCCCCGTTCCGCCGGGCGCCTCGAAGGCGCGGAAAAGACCGCGGGGCGGGCGAAGCCCATCCCGGGCCGAGCCTCATGAAAAAAGCAACCCTAGCGCGTTTTTTCCCCATAACACCCGCGCTGATCCTGGCCGTCGCGCTCGCCGCCTACGCACAGATGAACACGGGAGAAATTGAAGGAAGAGTCACAG
>DATLRW010000127.1:0-32168 GCA_035534495.1 Candidatus Dormiibacterota bacterium
TGTGTCGGGCATGGGGAAACAGGATGCTCGCTCGTTGCCGGCGAAAGCGCAAGAAGACCTTCGTCGACGAGTCGTGGAGGCCGTTCAGAACGGTCTCTCGCAAAGCGCAGCGGCGCGGATCTTCGGGGTGGCCCGGGGTACGGTGAACCGCTGGATGGGGCTCGTGGAACGCGTAGGGCGCCGGGCACTGAAAGCCCGACGTCGAGGACGGCCTCCGGTTTCGCGATTGGCTCCGCATCAGGCCGCCACCACGGTACGCTACATGGTCAGTGGTTGCCCCGACCAACTGAGCCTGCCCTTCGCGCTGTGGACCCGAGAAGCGGTGCAAGAGTTGTTGTCCCGAAAATTCGGTCTGGAAGTCTCGGTATGGACGGTGGGACGCTATTTGCGCGCCTGGGGTCTGACCCCGCAGAAGCCGGTGCGACGAGCGTATGAACAAAATCCGGTAGCGGTACGGAAATGGCTGGAGGAAGAATATCCCGCGATTCGAGAACTGGCACGACAGGGTAAGGCCCAAATTCATTGGCTGGATGAGATGGGCTTGCGTTCGGACCATCAAGCGGGACGATCCTGGGGACGTTGTGGGCAGACGCCAGTGGTGTTCGGTACCGGTCAGCGTTTCCGCTGCAACATGATCTCCTCGATCACCAATCGGGGACGGTTGGCCTTCATGATTTTCCGTCAGCGCTTTACCGCGCGGGTGTTTCTGAATTTCCTCCGCCGTCTCCTGCGACTGACGCGGAAGACGAGGAAGAAACTGTTTCTGATTGCGGATGGTCATCCGGTCCACAAGTCGAGGTCGGTGAGTTGCTGGCTGGAGGAGCACGCGGCGCAAATTCGGATTTTCTGGTTGCCGTCTTACAGCCCGGAACTGAACCCGGATGAATTGCTGAACCAGGATGTGAAGACCAACGCACTGGGCCGCGTCCGCCCGTTGAACGTGCAGGAAATGATGGACAACGTGCGCTCTTACCTTCGGATCACGCAGGGGCGACCTCAATTGGTGAAGAATTACTTCCGCGAACGCCACGTCCAATACGCCGCCCGCTGAAAAGCGTCATCAATTTAGTGCTCGGAGTAATAACTGCGATGGGCTTGTCCCGCTGTCATCCACGTATGCCGTGAACATCACCAACTGTACCTCGCGCCAACGTCGCCCCCACACGCTTACAAACATATGGCCGGTACGGCCAAAAATGCAGGATTCTATTTGACAATTGGCGATTGACACGACACACTTCCAGCGTCATGTCCCAAGTGGGTTCACCGCGAACGCGCCGCCCGCTTCACCCCTCGCCAAAGGTACGGAAGCGGATGCAGCCGTTTACGGTAAGCGATTTCGACAGGCTTTTAGACCGCGCGATTAAGACGCCCGTTCCAAAATCGCGTTAAACTGTTGGTTCCCCTCAAATCGCCGATTGTACCTGAAACTGTATTCGTCAAGGTAGCTTTGCACGTATTTCGGAGAAACTTGGTGGTAGACCCCTCCGATGCCCCGCTTTACTAGACTCCAAAATCCCTCGACCGTGTTGGTGCGGACGTGACCGCGCACGTATGCCTGTGAGTGCTTGATGGTGTAGTGCTGGAAGTTTGCCCGGGTGCGGTGTTCTGTCCACAGGAAAGGAATGCCCCGATAAGCGTGCAATTCGTCTGTGTAAATCGTGCTTCCCGGTATGACGTGCTTCCGCACCATCCCTAGCAGCGTGCCGCCGTAAACATCTGGCACGGCCTTGGCGACAACCTCGCCCTTGCGCTGGACAATGGCGACGATGGGAGTTTTTTGCTTGTCGCCACGCATCGGGCGACCACGGCTGTATTTCCGCACCCCGCCGAAATAGGTTTCGTCAACCTTAACCGTCGGTCCCTCCAATTGCATATCGGGCTCTGAAAGCAGCGACCGAATCTGCCGGAAGATGCGCCACGCGGTTTTGTAGGTTACGCCAGTTTCCCGCTGAATCTGCTGGGCGGAGATGCCGCACCGTGTAGACCCCATCAGGTACATAGCGTAGAACCAGATCCGAAGTGAAGTGCTGGACTGCTCGAAGATCGTCCCAGCCATCGGGGAGATCATCTTGCCGCAGTAATCGCAAGTGTAGGCCGGACGGCCGCTCACGCGATGATGTTTGCGCTCTTTCTGGCACTTGTCGCAGAAGGACACCCCGCCCGGATACCGCTTTTCCTTCAGGTATTCGAGACACGCCTCATCATCAGGAAATTTGTCCGCGAATTGCTGCAAGGTGAGCCGTAAAGGCTTGGGAATGCTCTGCTTAACCTTTCCTTGGCTCATAATGCTGGAATCGTGGCAGACGACTTACTTGATGAAATTAGGGATAATTACCGAACGCCCCAGGTTTCGCCTGATGTTTCCCTTCCGAGGTAGTTGTTTGCCGAAGCGGCTTGGCTGGGCCGCGGCGTGGGGAAATCAGTGCCGAACAACCCAAAACTTCCGCGCGCAATCTAAGGATTATGGATGGCCTGCAGGCTCACCTGCCCGCTTTCCGTTTGCTTGCGAAGTCGTTGAGTGGAAAGGTTGTTTATGGTAGTCTCGCCCAGGGACGGGCTTTTTCCAATCTGTGGCATGCTGTAGAATGAACGTGCGCCTACCAGTCTGTAACGATCAGTTTCGCAGTCAAAATGCTTTGACAGCCCTTGGAGAATGACTGTTTGTGCGGAATTGTTGGTTTCACCCACAGGAATTACGTCGCAAGTCCCACCCGAATTAAGAGCGCTGTCGATTCCCTGATTCACCGCGGGCCGGATGAGCAGGGCGTGTATCGCTCCCGATTCGTGTCGCTGGGCTCAACGCGCCTGAAAATCATCGATCTCGACGCCGGACGCCAGCCCATGATATCGGAGGACGGCGACACCGTCCTCGTCTTTAACGGGGAAATTTACAATCACGACGAGTTGCGCCGGGAACTCCAGCAGTTGGGTCACCGGTTTATCTCCCGCAGCGACACCGAAGTCATTCTCCGCGGCTTCCAGCAGTGGGATACGGGCTGCTTTGAGCGGCTGCGCGGTATGTTCGCGCTGGCCCTGTGGACCGAATCGAAAAAGCGCCTGGTCCTGGCGCGGGACCGTTTGGGCATCAAACCGCTCTACATCTGCCGCCGCCACGACGATCTTCTGTTTGGCTCCGAATTGAAGGCGATTCTCGTTCATCCGGAAGTCGAAAGGCGCATGAGTCTGCCGGGCCTGAATTGTTACCTTTCGCTGAATTATGTGCCCAGCCCGTGGACCCTGGTCGATGGAATTGAAAAGCTTCCTCCCGGCCATTTCCTCGAGTGGATCGACGGCGAGGTCCGCGTCAATTCCTATTGGCGGCTCGCGTTCCGGGAGCGACCGGACTGGACCGAAGACTCGGCCAAGGAGCGGCTGGATTCGCTGCTGCGGGAGTCGATTCGCGAGCACATGATCTCCGATGTCCCCCTGGGGGTCTGGTTGAGTGGTGGGGTCGATTCGTCGACCATACTGCATTACGCCGCCGAGCAGTCGTCCTCGCGGCTGAAGACGTTTTCCATCTCCTTTTCGGGCCGAAGCTTCGATGAATCCGGTTACGCCCGTTCGGTCGCGGAACGGTACGGAACCGAGCACCACGAGTTGGACTTGAACCCGGACGTCGATCTGGCCGACGCGATCGAGGAATTCGCCTACTATTCGGACGAGCCCAGCGCCGATTCCGGCGCGCTTCCGGTCTGGTTTCTTTCGCGGATGAGCCGGGAGAAGGTGACGGTCGCGCTCAGCGGGGAAGGCGCCGACGAGCTCTTCGGCGGTTACCTTACCTATTCGGCCGACCGCCTGGCGCGCGTGACGCGGTGCCTGCCGGCCGGCACGCTGGAGCTTGGGCTTGGCTGGCTGCGGCGCTGGCCGGTTTCCGACGAAAAAATCGGGCTGGAATACAAGGCGAAGCGGTTTCTGGAAGGCTCGTTGCTGCCCGCCGGCGAAGCGCACCTGTATTGGAACGGGACCTTTTCCAAGGCGCAAAAAGAAACGCTCCTGCGCGGCGCCGACCACCGCTATCTGCGGGATGTTCTGCGCCAGCTGCCGCGGCCGTCGGCTTCCCTGGGCGAGTTGAATCGCTTCCTCTTTTTCGATCAGATCTGTTACCTGCCCGACGACATACTCTACAAGAGCGACCGGATGAGCATGGCGCATTCCCTGGAAGTGCGTCCGCCGTTCTTGGATCACCGCCTGGTGGAATTTGCCGCTTCGCTTCCGGAGCGGTTCAAACTCCGTGGGTTCAAAAAGAAGTACCTGTTGAATGAATTGATGAAGGAAAAGCTTCCCGCTTCCGTGATCCGCCGGAAAAAGATCGGCTTGGACGTTCCGACGCACGATTGGCTGCGCGGGCCCCTGCGCCCGTTGCTCGAGGACGCTCTAGCGCCCGACGCGGTTGCGCAAAGCGGGCTTTTCCGGCCCGAGGTGGTGCAATCCTTCATTCGCCGGCATCTGGAGCGGCGGGAGAATCTGGGATTTCACCTCTGGGGATTGATGATACTGTTCCTGTGGATTAGGAAATGGCAGATCCAACCAACACCGTATTTCGAAGCACGGGGGGAAGCGCTCGAAAGAGTGCTGCCCTTCAGTTAATCGTTGTCCTCTTCGCTGCCGTCATTTTTGGAAGCTGCATCGCTCGCCCGCCCTCGCTGATGGACGATGTGGACGCGGTGCAGGCGCAGATTGCCCGCAACATGGTCGAGTCGGGCAACTGGGTAACGGCGCGCCTGGACGGGATCGCCTATCTGGAAAAGGCGCCGCTCATCTATTGGGCCATGGGCGTTTCCTACCTTGTCTTTGGCGTGCACGACTGGGCGGCGCGGATTCCCATTGTGCTCTCGATTCTCCTTCTCTGCTGGCTGACCGTCCGTTTCGGGATGTGGGCCTTCGGCCGGCGCGCCGGTTTCTACGCCGGCTTGTGCATCGCCACCTGTATCGGGCTGTTCCTGTTCACCCGCATTCTGATTCCCGACGTGATGCTGGTGGCCACGATCGCGCTGGCGATGTGGGCTTTTCTTCGCGTGCTGGAAGAGGACGAGCCGCATCCGCGCTTCTGGGCCTTCCTGCTGGCGGCCAGCATGGGCCTCGGCTTGCTGCTCAAGAGCCTGATTGGGGTGGTTTTCCCCGTCGGCGCGGCGCTGGTCTATTTGTTGATCACCCGCCAGCTTTTTCTTCGGCGGACCTGGCAGCGCCTGCATGTATGGAGCGGCCTGCTGGTCGTCCTGGTGATTGCCGTGCCCTGGCATGTGCTCGCCACGATCCAGAACCCTCCCTACTGGTCCTGGTCGCTCTACAGCGCTCGGGGCGTCTACCACGGTTTTCTCTGGTTCTTCATCATCAACGAGCAGCTGCTCCGCTTTTTGAATATGCGCTATCCGCGGGACTACAACACGGTGCCGCGCCTCTGGTTCTGGCTGTTCAATCTGGCCTGGCTGTTTCCCTGGAGCGTCTATCTGCCGGCGGCGCTGAAGCTTTCCTACAAACCCGAGGATCGCGCCGGGAGAACGCGGCTTTTGGCGCTTTGCTGGATCGGCTTTGTGATGGTGTTCTTCACGTTTTCGACCACTCAGGAATACTATTCCATGCCGATTTACCCGGCGATGGCTCTGCTGCTGGGTTCGGCGATGGCCAGCGACTCGAAATGGCTGCGTTACGGCAGTAAATTGCTCGCGGTGATCGCCGCCGGAGCGTTCGCGACGCTCGCCGCCCTGTTCTATATAGTTCGGGGAGAATCGACCCCGGGCACCATCGCCCGGGCGCTGAGCTACCATCCCAAGATGTATACGTTCTCGCTCGGGCACATGGATGACCTGACCCTGCGCTCCTTTGCCTACTTGCGCCCGGAGTTGTTCCTGGCGGCCATCGCATTCCTGCTGGGAGCGATCGCCGCCTGGCGCTATACAGGCAAACATGCCATGCGCACCTACGTTCTGATCGCCGTGATGATGACGCTTTTCTTTCAGGCCGCGCGTATGGCCATGGTGGTGTTCGATCCCTACATGTCCTCCTATTCGCTGGCGCAGTCTCTCCTGCAGTCCCCGCCCGGCAAATTGATCGTGGACGTGCAGTATTACCGCTTTTCCTCCGTGTTCTTCTATACGGACCGGCGGGCCTACCTGCTCAACGGCCGCGTGACCAATCTCGAATATGGCTCCTTCGCGCCCGACGCCCCCGATGATGTCTTCATCAACGATCCGGACTTCAAAAAAATGTGGTTGACCGGCCAGCGCTACTATCTGTGCACGTTCGATCGTCAGATGCCGCGATTCGAGAAGCTGGTCGGTCAGGCCCATCTCTACACAGTCGATCAAAGCGGCGGTAAACTTCTTTTGACGAACCAGCCCATCAAGAGTCAATCGGCGGGAAGTCAAGCCTCGGGGGTTCTCCCCGCCGGCGCCACAGGCAAAGGCCCGGCACGAGCGATCCGGGGAGGGTAGAAGAGAAGGGAATGCCGTGGAGGAAACCGAAAGCCAATCCGGCTCGCTGGCCTCGGGGGAGGCTTCTCCGGCATCCCCTGTGAAGCGCGTCCTGCTGGCCATGGCGCGCCTGGGGCTCGGTCTCGGCCTGCTGGTCTATCTCGTCCAGTCCGGCGTCATCAATCTGCGCGCGATCGAACGGTTGATCACCTTCTGGCCGTTCGCCATCGGCGCCGGGGTCCTTTTCCTCGGCGACATCGTGTTGATGGCCTTGCGGCTCTCGTTGCTATTCCGGCCGCATACATTGAAGCTGTCGCTCGGATCCGCCTTCCGCCTGACGCTGGTCGGCCAGTTTTTTACCGCGTTCCTGCCCGGTGGCGCGGGAGGCGACGTCGTGAAAATGTATTACGCCACCCGGGAAAACCGCGGACGCCGCACCGAAATCGTAACGATCGTGCTCTTCGACCGTGCGGTCGGCATGTTTTCCCTGGTCCTCTTGTCGCTGCTGATTGCGCCATTTTTCCTCTCCATCATCCGTTCCAGTCCGGTTCTGAGCGGGCTTCTGATCGCCGCGGCGCTGTTGACGTTGGCGTTGCTCGTGGGCGGCGGGATTGCGATCTACGGCTTCCCGGCCAGGCACCGCTTCGTGCAGAAGCTGCTCGACTGGCTGCCAGGCGGCAGCCATGCGCGGCGGGTGATGGAAACGCTCCGCTCCTATCGCCACAACCTGGGAGCCCTGGCTGCCGCCGTGGGGCTTGGTTTGGCGGGAAACCTGACCACGCTGGCCTCGACGATGCTGATCGGCCTGGTGATGAATCCGGGCGCGATCGCCTGGCGAATGAGTTTTCTGATCCCGCTCGGGGACGTTGCCAATTCCATACCGCTGACGCCAGGCGGATTGGGCGTGGGAGAAGCCGCCTTCGGTCTTCTGTTTTCGCTCGGAGGGCTGGCGCGAGGCGCAGACATCCTGCTCGGCTGGCGCCTGGTGACGGTGCTGGTCAGCCTGGTGGGTCTTGTTTTCTATCTGCAGGGTCTGCGCCGCTGTGTTTCGGCGCTGGAAACGGTTTCTCCCCGCACAATCGAGTCGATTCCCGAATAGCGGTGTTGCATCAGCGCGGCGAGGAACGAGGAAAGTTCCGCATTCCTCGTTCAGGAATGTGGATGTGTGCGGGCCGGCCCCTAGTACTAGTGTTCCGGGTCCAGGGGATCGGCCCCGGTCGCTAGATGCAAATCGTCGCCGGGCCGGGGCTGGGATTGTGGACCCGGATCCGGATCCGGATCCGGGTCCGGGTCCGCTGCCACGAGCCCTTCCGCGATGTCCTGCGGGGAGGTGAGCCGGAATGCGCTACGCAAAGCCAGCGGGGTGAGAATCGTGGTCAGAAGCACCACCGCGACCATCACCGCCACTTCCGTGGGGCCGAAGATGCCGGTGCTCGCGCCCATGGCGGTCACGATCAGGCCCACCTCGCCGCGCGACATCATCCCGGAGCCGACACGCAGGCTGCGCACCCAGTCCATCCCGCATCCCAGCGCGGCGGCCCCGCAGCCGACCAGCTTGCCGATAATCGCGACGAAGAGCGTCAGGAACATCAATCCCCAGTGCCCCTCGAGGGTTTTGTAGTCGCTTGAAAGTCCCATGGAAACAAAGAACAAGGGAATCAGGAGCCCGTGCCCGATGGCGTAGAAACTGCGCTCGATGTCGGCTTTGTATCTGGAGGTCGCAAAGACGAATCCGAGCAGGTAGGCGCCCGTGATGCCGGCGACGCTTCCAAAGACCTCGGCGGAAACCGCGTAGATCAGCACCAGGGCCAGCACGCAGCTCGGAACGGCTTCGTTCACCGATAGTTTGCGCAATTGAAGAATCAGCGGGTCGAGCCACCGTTTGGCCGCGCCGTAGCCAACGAAGAAAAACACAGCCACGCAAACGCTGATGGCCGTCATTTCCACGGCCAGGGGATGGCTTGCCGCCAGGGGAATTTTACGGCTCAGCCAATCGCTCGCCATCGGGGCCACGTCGAAACTGCTGCCGTGCGATGCCGCCACCGAGGCGGCCAGAATGGCCAGGACGAGCATGCCCATCACATCGTCGATGACGGCCGCGCCCAGAATCACCGTTGCTTCCGGCGAGGTCATCTGGCCGGCGTCCATCAGGGTACGGGCGGAGATGGATACGCTCGTGGCCGTGAGCGCTCCCCCGAGGAAGAATGCGGTTGTCCAATTGAGTCCGAGCAGATGCCCGACACCGGCTCCCAGCAGGAATGGCCAGACCACGCCGGAAAGGGCGACGAAGAAAGATGTCACGCCGGCTTTCTTCATCTGTTCGACGTCGGTTTCGACGCCGGCAATGAACATCAGTACATAGCCGCCCAGTTGTGCGAGCAGGGCCAGCGTGTCGGTGGCTTGTCCCCCGGAGAACAGGTGCCAGTGGAGCAGGTTGATGGCGCCCTGCCCGAAGATCACGCCGACCATCAGCTCGCCCATGATCGGGGGCACACCAAAGCGGGCGCACGCCGAACCGGCCAGTTTCACCGACGGCAGCAAAATAGCTAGGAGCAACGCAAGCTGCAGAACGGGCTGCATTTTCCCGGTCCTAGTGGAGCGCTTATTGAACGCCTACTGTGTCCAATCCTTCGTTTTCTCCGCTTTCCAATTCCCGATGGCGCGACTTTGTCCAAAGCCGTTTCAGCCCGGACACGGAGAGCCACGGCGCCCGGTACCCGCTGCGCTCGATTCCTTCCCGCTTCATGGTTCGAATGGTCGTCGCCTGCCGCCGCGCCAGGTCGGATTGCGCCAGATTCTCGGCCAGCAAGGAGGCCTGCCGCGTATGGTCCTCGGCTTTGTCCATGACGCGCAATCTCATCCACAGCTCGCCCATCTTGAGGTGGGCGATAAAGTTGTCCGGCGCCAGGCGTACCGCTTCAGCCAGTTCATCCATGGCCGTTTGCGCGTCGAGGGTGACGCACAGGGCCATGCCCAGCATCACGTGAAGCTCGGAAACGCCGGGCTGCCTGGCGATGGCTTCGCGCAGCGCTGTCACCAGTTCGGCGCTCTCTTCCTTCGTGAGCACGCGGGGATTGGCGAACATGCGCAAGAGAGTTCCTTGGACCCTGCCGGGAACGACGGCCAGGGTAGAAGGGGCGAGCGGCGTGCGAGTATCGAGAGTGCCACTTTCCGTCGGTCTCATGACGATCCCTGTATCACTCATGTCGTTGGTATCCTTGCCTCGCCGAGTTTTTCGCTCTACGGCTGCATTCCCGCGCGGCTGCGAAATGTCTGGCGGCAAGACGCGGGGCAAAGGCGCGTCTTGCCGCCGGACGTGTTAGGCCAGTGGCCTACGATGCAAACACCGAGGACGTTACGCCATATTTCGCCTCGGCGTGTTGCATAAACTCCGGTTCCGGCCGGTAGACAAACTCGGGGTAGCCGAGCTGTCCCATTTCCGGCAGATCCAGACCGCCAATTTCAGATTCCACCGAAACCCGCTGTCCGACGAAGACGTCGATAGCGAGATTCACAAGGAAGCTGAAGGTGAAGATGAACCCGATCAGCGTGGAAATGCCGACCAGTTGCGCGACGAGTTGGCTCGGGTCGCCGTAAAACAGGCCGCGAACCGAACCCATGCCCGTGCCATCGGCGAATAGCCCGACCGAAAGCACGCCCCAGAGACCGCAGGTCCCGTGGACGGAGACGGCGCCGACCGGGTCATCGACTTTCATGAAGTTCTCGACGAACGAGCAGCTCAGGCAAACGAGCACACCGGCGATCAATCCGATGATGCACGCCCCAACGGTGTTGACGAAGCCGCTGGGCGCCGTAATGGCCACCAGCCCGGCGAGAAGCCCGTTGCCGCTCATCGAGGCATCGACCTTCCCGTTTTTCATCCACATGTAAAGCAGCGCGCCGAAGGTTCCGGTGCAACCGGCCAGCATCGTATCGACGGCGATGGTGCCGATGCGGAGGTTCCCGGCCGCCGAGGCCCCGAGCGTGCTGCCCGGGTTGAACCCGAACCAGCCGAAGGCCAGGATGAAGCAACCGACCATCACGGCAGAAATGTCGTGCCCGATAATCGAATTGCTCGTTCCGTCGCTGTTGAATTTCCCGATGCGCGGCCCGACGATCATCGAGACGGCCAGGGCGGTGATCCCGCCGACTGCGTGAACGACGCCCGATCCGGCGAAGTCGGCGTAGCCCGCGCCCAGGTGGAGGTTCGAGCCGAGTTGGGCGAGCCAGCCGCCGCCCCAGGCCCAGTTACCATACAGGGGATAGGTGACGGCCCCCATGATGAAGGAAGACACGGCGAAGGCCAAAAACTTCCACCGCTCCGCGCATGCGCCCGTGACGATCGTCAGGGCCGTGTCCATGAACACCATTTCGAAGAGGAAGATCACCATGACGCCGACATCGTAGGTGTGTCCGGAGAGAAAGTATCCCGTCCCGCCGAACAGGCCCCACGACTTACCGAAGAGCGAAATGGCGTGTTCCACCGCCAATGGTTGCAAACCGCCTAAGTTTGCGACGCCGGCGGCGCCTCCCATTTGTATGGCGAATCCTAACAACCAGTAGGCGAACAATCCGCAGCCGTACACGACGAAGTTCATCATGTAGGTGTGATTGGAGTTTTTCACCCGGCACAGGCCCGATTCGACCATGGCGAATCCGGCCTGCATGAACATAACCAGGAATCCCGTAACGAGCGTCCAGACAAAGTTGATCGCAATCTGGTTCTGTCCAACCTGGTTGGCCGTATCCGCGAGGGTCAGCCCCACTTTCGGATTGGAAACGGGGATGTTCGTGGCGGTTCCCGTTTTCGTCCCGCTCGGATCCCCCTGGGCCAGATCGGCCGTCGTCGGCGCTTGCGCGGCCGCCGCGGCCAATTCCTTGGTGGTGAGGGATACCGCCGGCGCCGAGGCTTGGGCCCAGGCCGATGCCCCCATCGCCAAGGCCATCGTGAGAATGCAAAGACAAATGCTACTACTGCGGACAATTTTTCTCATGTGCGCTCCGTGGAGATAGAGGTACTCTTCCCTGCTTGCCGAACTGCTGCCATTACGCTTTCCAAACCGCGTTCTTGTTGAAGGCTGCCGGTAAAACCACAACGATCCCAAACAAACTGACCGAGATGCCTACCAGTGCGAGAACCAGACGACCGCCCATGCTGGAGGTCATGTGCAGGCCGAAAAGCGTGATCACCCACCCCAAGGCGCATACGCCGGCACCAACCAATTTCATGAACCCGGGTCCCGGCTTCAGCGCCGTTCTTCCCTCGAGCGGCTTGATTCGCATCATTCCCAGAAGGCTGGCGACCAATCCAACTGCGCCGACGATGAGTAACAACTTCCCCATGCCTCCGGAGTAGTCGTACAAGCCGGCACAGAGAACGATCGACGCCACCAGGAACAGCGTGTAATACCTTCCCTGTGACCTATTCGCTGCCATTTAGGACTGCCTCCTCATCCTCAGGATCACCCGCCGATTAGCGGGCAAAACCGCACCCTTCGGGCTTGGTTTTTCCAAGCGGCCGAAACGTATCGCCCTTGCGCGACGACGACTGCCCAGCCGCTGTCGGCAGAGCCAGGAACAGCACGAACTCGATCGCCGCGATCATCTCCACGGCTGCGGGCAACTGCCGCTGCAACCGCAACACGAGCATTACGGCCACCATGGCGAACCATTGCCAGCGTGAGCGCTGCAGGCGCTCCAATCGTCCCGAGAGCCGGAAAAAGTCCGCGATCGTTTTCTGGTTGTGCTTCGACGGCGACGAGACCTGCGCGCGGATACAGGCCACCGCGAAAAAACCGGCGAGCAACAACTCGATCAGTGCTGTTTTCTCGTTCAATTTCAAACTCCTGTTCTCGATCTGAAATGGACTGGGCCGTTCCGCTTGGGGGCGCCTGAACTTTGTGCTCGAAAGGCGAGCATGCCAAACTTCGGCTGTGCCACAGCAGATACACCTGCGCCGTGGCCCGCCTGCCCGGTGAAACAGGGAGATGGCGAGACTTCGGCGCCAGCTAAACTGCTGCTCGTCGTCGAGCTAGTTTTGCGATGGGTTGGACACGGCGTCGTGTCCGAGACCGCTTACGCCCTATGCGGATGCATACCCAGCCTTCTTCGGCGAAGGCCTACGGGATCCGTTTTTCTTCGCTTTCCGGACCCACGCGCAGTTTGCCCATTTTCGTGGAAGGAGTCAAATTCAAAGATCGAATCGCACCGATTCGCTTCACCCGGGCTTTCGCGCGCGCCGGAGGGTCGCTACTGTCTCGATGCCCGCTTCAATTCTTCGTTTAATAGGATCGATTCGGATATATCTTTCATCGACTTACGCCGATGCTGGCTTTCCCGTTGCAGGATCCGGTAGGCTTCTGTTTCGCTGATCTTCAATTCCCGTTGCAGGATACCCTTGGCCCGTTCCACCAGTTTGCGGGCTTCGAGCTTTTCGGATAGCTCGGAGTTTTTGCTTTCCAGGCGGGCCCTTTCGACTTCGGCGCCCACCAGGAACCCAAGCGCCGAGACCAAACCGATTTCGCGTTCGGTGTAGTGGTGCGCGGCGCGGCTCTGGACGTTGATGACGCCCACCAGGCGCCCGCCGCTCACCAGCGGTACGGATAAAAAGGCCTCGAAACGGTCTTCAGGCAATTCGTTGAACAGCTTGAAGCGGGGGTCTTCAAAGGCGCTGCGTCCCACGGCCACGGGGCTGAGATGCTCGGCCACCCATCCCGTAATCCCTTGCCCGACCCTCATTTTCAAGCGGCCGATGGCTTCCGGATGGGGATTCTTCGAGGCCCGCAGGACCAGGTCCTCGTCCTCCACAAGGTAAACGAAGCAGGAATCGCATTCGACCACGGTGATAACAAACTCGACCACCTCGCTCAGCGCGTGATACAGCGCATCCGCCGCGGAAAGCCGGCTCGCCATCTTGTTCAAAAGGGCGATATCGAATGCCGCGTCGCGCTCTTTCCGCGCCGGCTTTTCGTTCCCTGGGGGCGGGGCCCCGGGCTGCGCTTGCTCCTCTCTCCGCGAACGGTCGCGGAGAAGGGCCTGTTCCACGGCGGCCAACAGTTCATCCCTCTGAAAGGGCTCGGCCAGGAATTCCACCGGCCCGGCCTGCGTTTCCCTTAAATCCTTCGGAATGCCGCCGTAGCCGGTGATGCAGACCAGCGGGATTTGTACCCCGGCACGCTCCAGCTCATTCCGGAAATCGGGACTATGCGTCCCCGGCAGACGCATGTCGAGCACGAGACAGCTCGGCGCATCGGGCCGTTCCGCTTTCAGGAATTCTTCCGTGGATCGGAAAGCGAACGTGTCGATTCCGGCTGATTCCAGCAGACTGCGCACCGGGTTCTGGATCGAGGCGTCGTCGATCACAAAAACCGTCGGGTTGGCATCAGGCTTGAGCAAAAGTCCTCACCGGCTGGAGTCCTCACCTGAAATATTACACTACCCGATGCTCGAAACTGTGGCCAGACGCTCCATGGCGGGATTCCACGCGTCGAATGACCGCGGGACCGATCAATGCCGGACGGGTCGTATCTCGTTCTCGGTCGGGGTCTTGCGGCGATCCAGGCCGGCGCCACGGCCGTGGGCGGCGACGCCGGAAATCCCCGTTGTCCGAGGCTTGTAACCTGAGAAACCAGTCTAAGGCTAGCGAGCGCGGATTCGCGAGTCCAATCAGGACTTTCCATATAAGCTATTACTTTCTTTGTGGGAACTTAGTAGGCGCCTTCTACTCGTGGTTTAGAAAAGTAAGGGGGAAGCACCGCTTGTGAACTAAGCACGGGCGGTTACTTCCCCCTCTTCTTGGCTTAAAGAGCAGTCTTTCGGGTTCTAACTTCCTTTTTTTTCTCCGTCACATGGGATGGCATGTGGTCTGGTTTCCTACTTTGCGTTTTGGCTGCTGAACGAATAGACGAGACCGACGGTCACGCTATTCTGGGTTTTTACGGAATCGGGCACGGAGCCCTTCTGGAATATGGGTTGGCTCGCGAAATCGTATCGGTATTCGAACCGGGTCATCAGGGCATTGGCGATGATGTGAGTGTAAGTGGTTGTAACCTCTTGCGCATGGCCTGTGTTGTAGCCAAAGCCACCGAACAACGTCAAACCCTGGGGATCGCCATAATATTCGTACCGAACCGCGAGATTGTCGTTGGCCCCGAAAGCGTATTTCGCGTATCCCGCCGGACCCCACCAATCCGCCACGGGCCCACCTGCGTATTCCGCATCGCTGCCATAATCCCCGTTGATCGCGAACGCCCATTTGGCGTTCGGAGCGTAGGAGATGACGGTGTCGGACAGCTGGCGCCAGTAATTGATGTTATTTACAGGGCCGGCGTAATAGGTTTCCGTAAAGCCCCACTTGGCATTTGGGGTCAAGCTGATGCTGCCTTCGTAGGTTTTCGCGTTGTTGGGAGCCACAACGTCGTTCCAGCCGTTGGTGATTGCCGCCTGGAGCGATACCTTGCTGTTGGGGGCATAGGTCGCGCGGACGCCGAAGTGATAGAAGGGAATCGCATAATAGAAGAGAATGCTCCTCGAATAGTTCCAGTTGGCGTTGCTCTCGATTACCTCTTCGCCAGCGGTCGTCACGAACTTGCCGACGTCGATCTTCAGGCCCTTGCCGATGGGCGCCAGATAAGAGAAATACGCCTCTTTGAGGTAAGGATCCGAGGCGGCCGCGCCATCGGCGCCATTGACCACGCTAATCGTTTGGCCAAAGCCCATGGACACGGTGTAGCCGGTGCGTCCCAGAATGCCGGAAGACGCGTCCGGTGTTTTACTTACGCCTAACTCCACCAGGCTCAGGGCAAGCTGGTTTTCGTTGGCATCGAAGAATCGCAGGCCGGTCTGCATGGGGCTGGTGGGGTGGTTGAAGTCGTAGCCATAATAGGCGTCTACCAATCCGCTGATCGTCGTTGGTCCCAAAAGGCTGGCCAGAGATATTTTGGGTTTCGAGCCCGGGGCCGCCGAAGCCGTTGCAATCGTGGTCGTAGCGGTGGCCGCGGGAAGCTCTGCCGCAGCCAGGGAAGCGGGCTGCGAAGCCCTGGTTTCCGCGAAAACAGCGGGTTTTATGGAAGGCGGCTGATTGTCCTTCTGCTTGAGTGAGGTGATCTCGCCTTGCAAAACCGCGATCTCGGCTTGCAGCTGTTGGAGTTGGCTCTGCACCACCGTCGAGCCCTGACTGGCGGAAGCGGGCTCGACGGCCGGGGTACGAGCCTGGGCCGAACACATGGAGACGGATGCAAGTGCAAGTGCAAGCAATGGAGCACATAGCACGGCCATAAACCTATAGTTATACTTAAACCGACCCTTCATAGTTTGCGCTCCCTCCCGAGATGCGCTCATCGTCGTTGATGAGTTCGCGAAGTGTTCACCGGAACCATATCGTCATAGCGTCGAAGGGTCAAACGCATAATATCTATTTAGCGTATTGATAAAACTCAACCTACACATCGACTAGTAAGTGCTCCTTACAACTGCGATGAAAAAGGTGGAAGACACTTACTTACGTCTTCAAGTGCAGCCGCGAAAGCGAAGACGAAACCTTATGAAGAGTTCCGGCGGGGAAGCCTTTTTTCTTCTTCCGCCGGGGTCGCCGCTATGGGCGGCGCCCTACTCGCCCTCGCTGCCAAGAGGGCGTATTCTGAATTGGCGCGTGCGGAATTGCAGGAATGAGAAAAAGGAGATTTTTGCCATGCAACTGGGAATGATCGGGCTCGGCAGAATGGGCGCCAGCATGGTTCGCCGGCTGCTCCGCGGCGGGCATCAATGCGTCGTTTTTGACCGCGACACGGCCAATGTGGACCAGCTGGCCAAGGAGGGAGCCGCGGGAGCGCGCTCCATCGCCGACTTCATCGCCAAACTCGCCCCGCCTCGCGCCGTCTGGATGATGGTGCCGGCGGCGGTGGTCGATAGCGTCATCACGGAGGTTGCCCCCCGGATCGAGAAGGGCGATGCGCTCATCGACGGCGGCAATTCCTACTACATCGACGACATCCAGCGCGCCAAGCAACTGGCTCCCCGCGGCATTCATTACCTGGACGTCGGCACGAGCGGCGGCGTGTGGGGGCTCGAGCGCGGCTACTGTCAGATGATTGGCGGACCGGCCGTTGCCGTCGATCGCCTGGACCCGATTTTCAAGACGCTCGCCCCCGGCCGTGGCAGCCTGGAGCGAACCCCGGGCCGGGAAAAAGCCGGAGGCACGGCGGAAGAGGGCTATCTTCATTGCGGGGCGTCGGGCGCCGGACACTTCGTCAAGATGGTTCACAACGGCATCGAGTACGGGGTCATGGCTGCCTATGCCGAGGGATTGAACATCCTGCGGCACGCCAATGTGGGAAAGCAGAAACAGCTTTCCGACGCCGAAACGGCTCCCCTCCGCAATCCCGAGCACTATCAATATGATCTCGACCTCGCCGATGTCGCCGAGGTCTGGCGCCGGGGAAGCGTCATTGCCTCCTGGCTGCTCGACCTTTCTGCGGCGGCCTTGCTCCAATCGCCCAATCTGGAAAACTACGCCGGCCGCGTCTCCGATTCGGGGGAAGGGCGTTGGACCATCCTGGCGGCCGTCGAAGAATCGGTTCCCGCCAATGTGCTTGCCACGGCACTCTTCGAGCGTTTCAGTTCCCGCGGGGAAGGCGGTTTTGCCGACAAGATGCTTTCCGCGATGCGATTCGCCTTTGGCGGACACCTGGAGCGCAAAACCGGCGCTTAGTCGTTTCTCTCAGGCGCGCGGGAATCCAAAGACGCTGTCATTGCGAGGGTCTCCGTCCAGGATGTCCGTGGTATCCCGGTGTAATACCCTGCTTTCGCCTTGCCGGGACTGCGAAGCGCAACGGCGGCAGCGGGTAGCGAGCCATAATCAGGTAGGGGGTGGGCGGGGTCCGGCGGGATCAATATCAATGAGGGGGTGGCTCGGTGTATCGCGACAGTTTCACGTGGCTCCCCTCCGGCACGACGAGCCAGACGTCGCGGTTCTTGTAATACCGGATCAACTCGCGGTTCTTCTCCGGGCCCATATCCCACGCCCAGACCTCTCTTTCCCGATCGATATCGCCATTTTCGTTGTACACCCAGAGGCCTTTCGCCTTCACGTCGTGAACATA
This sequence comes from Candidatus Dormiibacterota bacterium, assembly GCA_035534495.1. Lineage (GTDB taxonomy): Bacteria > Acidobacteriota > Terriglobia > Acidiferrales > UBA7541 > JAKASX01. The sequence goes on from DATLRW010000127.1 coordinate 17,513, forward strand.
GCGCATCAGCACCAGATGATTGCCGGGATAGGCGTTCAGTTCGTGATTGATGCGGGTGAAATCGGTGATCTGGTTCACGGAGTTGTACGGCATGGGCGGCCATGCGGGCGTAATCGGCAGATGCAGGGTCGTTGCGCCGGCGCGCACAACGAGCATGAGCAGGCAGATGGCAGGCACAGCTCGCGTGATCAGGCGGCCCACCGGCCGGCCGTGCGGGCGCCAGGCGCGCACGCGGCGCAAGGCTTCGATCACGAGCGCCAGGATCAGGCATGTCATCGGGGCCGCGTAATGGTCGAAATAAAACACCTCGACCGCGAGGCCCCCCAGCGATACCGCCGTCGCTACAACCAGAAAGCGCATTCGCCAATCCCAACGCGCCCATACCGAATCACGCGGCACGATCACGATTGCCAGGAGCAACGGAAGCGTCAGCAGGGGGCCTAAGAAGAAACACCAGAAGTGCACGTATCGAACGATTTCAATTCCCAGGTCTCCCAGTACCGTCCGGCCCTCCCGATAAAATCCCATTTCGTTTCCCAGGTAGAAATCGCGCAGCGCCTGGTGGTGGTAAACAGGCGCCGGCCTGGGCGATTGCCAGAAAAAATAGGGCGCGACGGCGTAATGTTCCCGGTTCACCTCCTGCGGCATGTGGAAAGGGTTTCCGGTCACGCGCCAGAAGTAGTATCCCATCCCCGCCCCCGCCAGCAGCACGACCAGCGTCAATGGCGCAATAGCGCGGCGAATCGCCTGCCCGAGCGCCGCCCCTCTCTTCTTGGACAGCCAGGCAAACAGAACAACTGCCACGGGAAGGCTGAAAACGAGTCCTTCATAGGGCCGGCTGTTGGCCAGAATGGCCAACCCCAGCCCCATCCACACGGCGTCGGCGGGCCGCTCGAAGCGCAAAATCCGGGGCAACGCTCCCAAAACCAGCGCCCCGCCCAGCGCGGCCACCGTTCCGCCCCAATAGCTGTTCACCCAATAGCTGAAAACGCTAAACCGCATCACGGCAATCATCCCGCCGAGAAATGCCCATCCGGGCGAAAACCATCCTTGCAGCATCCAGGTGATGGCGGCGCACATCAGGCCCGCGCTCAGCAAAACGCCGGCAAACGGCAACCCCGTGGCCACTTTCCCCGCCGCCAGAAAAAGGCCCTGTGCGGGCGGATACATCGACATGAAGGTCGGCTTCATCAGCACGTGAAGCGTTTCGAAATGGATCCACATCGGATGCGCCGGATTGGTCAGCCGGCCGCTGGCGAACGTATTCGCGGCGAGCAGGAAACTGAATTCATCAGGGACGAAGGGGTGGGGAACCGGCAGGATGGGCAGAACGGCCAGCCGCGCCGCTATCGCCGCAAAGCCGGCCGTCAGAACCGCCAGGGGTTTCCTTCGAGCCAGGGGCGCCAGTTTCCGTTCCAGGAAACTAAACCAGCGCGCGCCCAGACGCGGGCGCCAGAAAGCGAAAGAAAGCGAAACCAGAACCAAGCCGAGTTCAATCCAGAGTAGGATAGGTTAGTCGACTCCCTGTCTTTGCCGACGGAAATGGACGAACGAATCTATATGCTTCCGGAAACCGGCTTGTCAAGGCTCGATGCGCCAATCGGGCCGTGCGGCGCTGAAATCGGCAATAGCGGCCTACCCGGTCCGCCGGCTGCCGGTGAAGAAATGATTCCTGGCCGCCATTTTCGCGCGCATCGCCATGCATCCGTATCCTGGTCCGGGAGCATCGAAGCATCCAGGGGGCAGAAGCGGAGGGCGTTTTGTCGTTATCCAGATCCAGGCTCGAAGCTGGTTGGAGGCCTCCGGCAGGAACGCTCGAGGCTCGAACGATACGCTCAAACGCGTATTCCCACACCTCTTTCAGGAGAATCCCGTGAAAAAGACGATCGCAACCTCTGTCCTTTGCTTCTGCGCGCTATTTTTGGTTCAGGTTCCCGCTCACGCGCAGCAGATCGACGTCGCCTATGGCGGCGGCACGATTTCAGCTCCAGCCCCCACGGTCAACGCCGAATCGCTTCGGGGCGGGTTCTATAACACCATCAGCGGCGACGTTCTCTTTTTTCACCATATGGGCGCCGGCGCGGAAGTCTCCTGGCGCGGGAGCAAAAACGACTACCCGACCGTCGGCGGCCCGCTGCCCTATCGGCCCCTGTTTTTCGACGTCAACGCCGTCTACGCGCCCCCGCTGCTTCCTAAGATTCAGCCGCAGTTCGAGGCGGGGATCGGCGCCGAGGACCTTCGCTTTTACAGCGCTTCCTTCTGCAATATTTATACGGGTTCCTGCTATCTCTCCAGCAAGCATTTCATGGGGCACCTGGGCATCGGCTTGAAAGTCTATGCATTCGGCAATTTCTTCGTGCGCCCCGAGGCCGATCTCTATCTGGTTCACAATAACGCCGAGTTCAGCGCCGCCCGCGCGACGCGCATCGGCATCTCCATCGGCTATACCCTCGGCTCTCACTGATCGCGTTTCCGCGCCGGAGCCCGGGATTTCGGTCGAGCGGCGAGCGGCGGTTCAGTTCCATAGCACGAGCCGCCCGCCGCCGGTCGTCAAGACGACCAGGCACATGGAGATCAACATCAGGTCGTAGTGCCAGCCGTAGCCGTTTTTTTTGCCCCAGAAGCCCGTGCGCCAGCCGAACGCCTTTTTCTGAATGGCGCCGAGCATGATCAGGATCAGGCCCAGGGCCGCCGGCCGCGCGAACACGCCCAAAACCAGTCCCACGCTGCCCAATATCTCCGCCGCGCCGAGAAATATCGTGAAGCCCTTGCTCTGTCCGATGCTCTGGCTGCGCGCTTCCGGATCGCGCAGGTCGTTCCATCCGCTGCTCGCGAAGACCACACCGGTCATCGCCCGCAGCAGTAGCAACGACAGGTCGGAGAATTCAGATGGTCGCAACGCCATGGCCGGATCTCCTTTCCCGTGATCGATCATTCCATAGCGGCAAACGCTACTGGTTACCGGATCAAACTCTACTGGCGCTGCCGGCGTTACTCGGCCAATAGAAGGTTTTCGGCGAACGGCCACTCCCTGTCGATCCACTGCGCGGCGCATGAGAAGCCGGTCGCCTGGGCCATCTGGGAGGGCTCCTCGGGCGAGTATTTGTGGCTGCTCTCGGTCCAGATCGTCTCGTCCTCGTCGATTGTCACGCGCAGCCCGGCTTTCGGAATGACGACTGTCTGCCGCCGCCGCGCGCGAAGGTGCATCTCCACGCGGCGTTCCTTTTCCTCGTACCGGGCCACGTGCTCGAATGCCTCGATGTCGAAATTGCCGCCGAGTTCGCGATTGATCCGGGCGAGCAGGTTCCGGTTGAAAGCGGCCGTAATGCCGAGCCGGTCGTTGTAGGCGTCGAGCAGTTGCCGAGTCGGCTTTTCCAGATCGGTTCCCAGCAGGAGGAAATCGCCCGGCTCGATGATCCGCCGCACCGCCCGGAGGAATTCCCGTCCGGCCGGGCGGTCAAAATTTCCAATCGTGCTGCCGAGAAAAAGGACCAGAATCCGCTGGCCGTCGCGCCGCCCTTTGGCTACCTCGTCGAGCCCGTCCAGATATTCGCGCTCGAAGCCGAGGATGCTGATGGAATCGATGTCGCTCAGTTGCCGCCGGCACATGACGAGCGCCGCGCGCGAGATTTCAATGGGAAAGTAGGATGTCGGCTGGCGGCGGCAGAGGGCCTGCAAGAGCCAGCGGGTTTTCTTTCCGGTCCCGCTGCCGAGTTCGGCCACCAGAAGCGGCGAGGGGACCCTCTCGACGATTTCGGCCGCGTGCACGCGCAGCAGCCGATCGTCGGCCCGCGTCACGCCGTATTCCGGCAGCAGGCTGATCGCCTCGAACAGGGCCGACCCGATTGCGTCATACAGGTATTTCGAGGGGAGTTCCTTCTGTCCCTTCCGGTCGAGTCCCTGGCGGACGTCGGCCGCGAATTCGCCGGCCGGTGCTCCCATTGCCGCCTGCGTTGCCATCCGGTTCGCCTCCATCTGTAAAATTCAGGCCGAAACGCAACGAAACCCGGCATAAACGTATTGGTAGTGGGGTTGAAACCAGTTGCGGAACGTGCGGCGCAGCATCGCCGCGGCGGTGCGCGGCGATCCGCCCTTCATCGTGAAATGCTTGCCGTCGAAAAAGTTGGCCGAATAGCCGGGATAGAAGGGAAAGCGCTCGAATCCCGGAAACGGCGCAAACACGCTCGAGGTCCACTCCCACCCGTTTCCCGGCATTCCGGAAACGCCCCATGCGCTCTCGCCCTCCGGATGGGCGTCAACCGCAACCGGGTCCCACCGGCCAAAATCGAAATTGCCGCGCCGCGCCGAAGGAAGCTCGTTGCCCCAGGGAAAAAGCCGCGCACTCCCCTTGGGCATTCCGTAGGCGGCGCGGTGCCACTGCGCTTCGCTCGGCAGAGCCTTGCCCGCCCAGCGCGCGTAGGCGCCGGCCTCGGCCAGGCTCACGTAAACGGGCCAGTCGCTCGGCAGCGGGAATTCGTCGAACATCCCGCGCCACAACCAGCGTCCGTCGTCGCGTTTCCAGAAGGCCGGATGCCGGATGCCCCTCGAGTTCTTCCATTGCCAGGCCGGCTCGGACCAGAGCGAGCGGTCGTCGTAACCGCCGGCCTCCAGGAATTTCAAGTACTCCCCGTTCGTCACCATGTACCGGTCGATCGAAAAGGCCGGCACGCTCGCATCGTGCGCTTCGAACTCGTTGTCCCAGCCGAACGCGTCCTCATTCCGCTCCAGGCCCAGCCTCGCTGTCCCCGCGGGAATCTCGATCATCCCCGCTTCGGGACGGCGCGCGCCGGCCGGCGCCGGGGCCTGCGGCTGCCACACTTTTTTCTCGTACGGCAGTTGATGCAGCATGTAGGAAAGCGTTTCTTCGTGCATCAGCCGGTGCTCGATGGCGACATTCAGCCGTTGCCGGAGCGAATCGTCCGAGCCTTCCCCGCGAGCCGCCTCGGCCAAACCCTCATCCAGAGCCTGGCGCACGGCGGCGTTGTAATCCCGCACCACCTCGATCGCAGGCCAGTCGCCGGGCTGGTCGGTGGGAAGCCCGCCGCCGACCGGATCGATGCCGAACGCGAAGAGCCGGTCTAATTCCGGGCGGCTTGGCGCAATGTCCCCGATCGGTTCGCGCAGCAGGTTCCAGTCGAAGGCTTCCAGATGCCCGATGTAAAAGACGATTCGATGGCGTTCCGGTATCGGCCGCTCGTAGATATGTTCGGGTTTCACCGCGCCGAACAGTGCGTCGGTGCGGAGCCGCACATCCGCCAGCCGTTCGAGCAGCGTGCGACGGGTTTCCAGGGATTGTCGAGCAGTAGCCATGTTTGCTCCTTTCCCGAATGGAATTTCAGCCGGGGTTGCCGCTTGTCCCGATTGGATGCGGCCGGCCGGCGGATCGCTTCAATTTCTTCATCGCCCGGCGGCGCGCGCATTTATATCCGCGCGCCGCGCTATTTCTCCCTTACGCGCAAAACCGCCGCGCCGGAAATGGCGTCGTTCTTGAGCGCGTTCAATGCGCGACCGGCTTCTTCGAGCGAAAACAGTTCGACGTGCGTCACGATGGGGATCTCCGCCGCGACGCGAAGGAAATCTTCGCCGTCCTTGCGCGTGTTGTTGGCGACGCTGCGAATCAGCCGCTCGCCGTAGAGCAGATCGTAGTCGAAGGAAGGGATCGGGCTCATGTGGATTCCGCCCAGCACGAGGCGGCCGCCCTTGCGCAGCGCGCCGAGCGCCGCGGGAACGATTTCGCCGGCGGGCGCGAAGACGATCGCCGCGTCCAGCTTTTCCGGCGGCTGCTCGAGCGTTCCGCCCGCCCAAACCGCACCGAGCTCCCGGGCCAGCCGCCGGTGCCGCTCGTCTCGCGTCGAAGCGTACACTTCCACGTTCCAGTGCCTGGCGACCTGGATGGCCACGTGCGCCGCCGCGCCGAAGCCGTAAAAACCGAGCCGTTCGCCCGGTTTGATTTCCGAAAGCCGGAGCGAGCGGAACCCGATGATTCCGGCGCAGAGCAGCGGCGCCGCCTGCTCGTCGCGGAACCCCGAGGGAATCGGATAAACGAAATCCTCCGGCGCCACGATCCGCTCCGCGTATCCGCCATCCACGCTGTAGCCGGTGAAGGAGGGGTCGTCACAGAGATTTTCCGCGCCCGAGCGGCAGTATTCGCATTTCCCGTCGGTGTGGTGCAGCCAGGCGATTCCCACGCGGGCGCCTTCGGCGAAACGCTTCGTGCCTATTCCGTTCCGCTCGACCACGCCGACCACCTGATGTCCGGGGATGACCGGCGATTTTCGCGGCTTGAGTTCCCCTTCGATGACGTGCAGATCGGTTCGGCAAACGCCGCAGCAATGGACACGCACCAGCACCTCGCCGACGCCGGGTTCCGGGTCGGCGACTTCGGTGAATTCCAGCGGACTCGTTTCGATGGGAGCCGGTGAGCGCAGCAGGCAGGCTTTCATTTCCCCATCTCTCCCTTCCCGTGCCGGGCGCGATATTGCGAGCGCGCCGGAGCTCTTCAGTCTGGTACGACGGCCAGCGCGCGCGAAACGATCTCGCGGGCTTCCTGCAAAATGGCCTCCAGGTGCGCGGCCCCCTGGAAGCTCTCGGCGTATATCTTCAAAATATTCTCCGTGCCCGACGGCCGCGCGGCGAACCAGCCGCTTTTGGTCACCACTTTCAATCCGCCGATGCTCGCCCCGTTGCCGGGCGCCCTGGTGAGCGCCGCGAGAATCGCCTCCCCGGCCATCTCTTTTTCCGTGATCGCTTCCGGTCCCAGCTTCTTCAGCAACTCTTTCTGCTCGCGGGTCGCGGGCAGATCGACGCGCCGGTATGCCGGTGTCCCGAATCGCGCGGTCAGTTCCTCGTAGTGCTTGCCCGGATCTTTCCCCGTCGTCGCGGTGATCTCCGCGGCCAGCAGATCCATCAGCGGACCGTCCTTGTCGGTCGTCCACACCGAGCCGTCCATTTGCAGGAAACTGGCGCCGGCGCTTTCCTCGCCGCCGAAGCACAAGCTCCCGTCGAAGAGTTCCTGCGCGAACCATTTGAATCCTACCGGCACCTCGCACAGGCGCCGCTTCTCGCTTTCGACGACCCGGTCGATCATGCCGCTGCTGACCAGCGTCTTGCCCACCGCGGCCTCGCGCATCCACGCCGGCCGGTGCGTCAGCAAATACCGGATCGCGGCCGCCAGATAATGATTGGGGTTCATCAGCCCCGCCGAAGGGGTCACGATGCCGTGGCGATCGGCGTCGGGATCGTTCCCGAAAGAGACGTCGAAGCGGTCTTTCCATTCCACCAGCTTCGCCATGGCGTACGGGCTCGAGCAATCCATCCGGATTTTTCCGTCGTGATCCACGGTCATGAACCCGAATGCCGGATCCAGCTTCGTGTTCACGACCTCGATGTTGAGCCCGTAGATTTCACGGATGGGCGCCCAGTAGTCGAGCGCCGCGCCGCCGAGGGGATCGGCGCCCAGCCGGAGTCCCGCGCTCCGGATCGCTTCCATGTCGATCGCCTGGCCCAGCTCCCGGACGTAGGGGATGACGAAGTCGTATTCGCGGGTGGTCGCTGCGCGTTTCGCGGCGGCCGGCGGCATCCGCTTCACCGCTCCGTTGCCCGCGCGCAGCAGCTCGTTGGCGCGCCCCTCGATCCACGCGGTGACGTCCGTATCCGCCGGACCTCCGTTCGGCGGGTTGTACTTGATGCCGCCATCGGCCGGGGGATTGTGCGAGGGGCTGATGATGATGCCGTCGGCATGCGCCTTCGGCCCCGAGTCGTTGTGGCTGGTGTTGTAACGTCCGTTATAGCGAATAATCGCTCGCGAAACGGCCGGAATTGGCGTCGCCCGGTCACCCGGCTGAATGCGCGTTTCCGTCTTATTTCCGGCCAGGACTTCAAGCACGGTTTCCTGGGCCGGTCCAGAGAGCGCGTGCGTATCCTTGCCCACGAAGACCGGACCGTCGATGGCGTGGCCGCGGCGGTAGTCACAAATCGCCTGTGCGATGGCGAGGATGTGGGCTTCGGTGAAGGTGCCGTCGTCCGGCGTGCCCCGATGCCCGCTGGTTCCGAAAACGACCTGCTGGCCGGGATCGCCGGGGTCGGGTCGGCAGTCGTAATATTCTTTCCGCAGCTTGGCGGGGTCGATCAGCAGATCTGCCGGAGCCGGTTTGCCGGCGAGTGGATGAATCGCCAAGGATTTCCTCTCAAAACTCGATTCTATCCCGGCCTGCCGCCGTTGCCGCCCCTAAAGTCAAATTTTGTCAGGCCGTTTGATTGAGCGGCGGCCGTCATTTGCCCCCGGCGCCTGCGCCAAATGCCTTGGCCACCCGCAACATGCGTGGCTCCTCCAGCCCAAGTGGTTGACACAGTGGAAGATGGAAAGGCCGCGCAATGGCCCGTCGTTTGCACCCCAAATCAATGGACGGGCGACGCCCGGCGCGCAACGTGTGCGTTCACGCGGCATTTGTGTTGGAAAAATCGACCGGAGGGGCGGCGCTTTCCTCCGTCTTGGGCTGGGGAAATCTCACTTGAACTGGGGAACTCAAAATGAAAATCTTGCTCGCGATTGATGGTTCTAAATTCTCCAAGGCAGCGGCAAGTTCCGTCATGGCTCTGGCCCCGCCACGTTCGCAGGTGCGTGTCCTCCACGTCGTCGAGCCGCCGTCGGCGCTGATCGCCCGTGAAATGACCGGCTACGACGCCGACCTAAGTGTCGTCTGGCGGGAACAACGAAAAACCGTTGAAGCGTTGGCAAAGAAAATAGCCGGCGAGCTCCGCTCAAAGAAACTGGAAGTGAAGTCGCAGGTCTTGGAAGGCGACCCGCGAAGCGAAATTGTCGACGTCGCCTCGAAATGGAAAGCCGACCTGATCGTCGTCGGTTCCCACGGCCGCAAGGGGCTCGAACGATTCCTCATGGGAAGCGTTTCCGATGCGGTCGTTCACCACGCTCCCTGCTCGGTCCTGGTCGTGCGCATGGGCCGCGCCCGCTAATTTCGGGGGCAGTACATGGCCGTGAAATCCAATTCATCCCCGCCTGCCGCCGCGGCCGCTGCTTCCGCCCAGGCCGGCAGGCCCGAGCCCGGCATCGAGGAGCTTTGCCGAACACTCAAGGCCTCGCCCGGCGGTCTCACGCAAGCCGAGGCGCAGAGCCGGCTTTCACGGTACGGCTTCAACGAGCCGCCCGAAGAAAAAGCCAACCCCGTTCTGAAATTCCTCTCCTATTTCTGGGGTCCGATTCCCTGGATGATCGAAGTGGCGGCGATTCTCTCCGTGGTCGTTCACCACTGGGAGGATTTCTACATCATTTCGGCGTTCTGATCTGGTTTCTGGTGAATGACCGGATCAAACTGGCCGCCTATCGCTGTTTCGAGAGCCGTCCGGATTCGACGCCGGGAAAAATTACACGGGCCGCGTTGCATGAAGCTTGAATTCCAAAGGAGGAGGAACGACGATGCCGTCTTCCATGACCGGTGAGGCCGGTGGCGCGGACGCGCCGCGCGGCCCCGCTGCCGCCGGCGGAACAGATCCAGGTACAGGTAAAGGAGGGGAGACGATGCGACTTTCGATGATCAGCGCGGCTATGGCCGGCAGCCTGCTGTGGGGCGGCACGATCCTGTTTGTCGGCCTGATTCATCGCGCGCTTCCCGCCTACGGCGGCGCATTTCTGCAGATGATCGCTTCCGTGTATCCTTGGTTTCATGTCGGGCGAAGCCTCGGCGACGTCGTAATCGGGGCGATGGACGGGCTGGTCGATGGAGCGACCGCGGGTTTTCTCTTCGCCTGGCTCTACAACGCCTTCGTCGGCCGTCCCGGCCAGAGCGGAATCTGAGGGGGAAGCCGCGCGCCTGGGCCGCCCGGGCCTTCGCGTGTTCCGCTTCGCAAGCTGGCATAACGCGCCATGTCCAACGACGATAGCACCCAATCCCCGCCGTCCGCCGGTCCCGAGCCGGCGCCCGAAGGTGCCGATGTTCACGGCGGCGCCCCGCTGCCGAGCGGCGCGTTCCCGCATGGCGACGGCGTCAATTTCTCGCTGTTCAGCCGCCATGCCACGCGCGTACGCCTGGAATTTTACGACCACATCGCCGACAGCCGGCCGGCTCGCGTGATCGATCTCGATCCCGCCCGTCACCGCACGGGCGACATGTGGCACGCGTGGATACGCGGCATCGCGCCAGGCCAGCTCTACGCCTATCGGGTCGAAGGGCCATACCAGCCCGCCGCCGGCCACCGGTTCAATCCGCGCAAACTCCTTCTCGATCCCTTCGCTAGCGCCATTGCCAGTCCCGAACCGTGGGATTTCGGCCCGGCCCGCGGCTTCGATGTTTCCTCTCCTGCAAAGGACGCCGCCCCATCGGATGTCGATGACGCCTCCGCGACGGCCCGCTGCGTGTTCACGCACGACCATTTCGACTGGGGCGCGATTGCTTCGCCCGGACACCGCGCCTCCGACATGGTGATCTACGAAACGCACGTGCGCGGCCTCACCATCCACCCCAGCTCCGGCGCGAAATACCCCGGCACGTATCGCGGCCTGGTCGAGAAAATTCCGTATCTGCAGGATTTGGGAATCACCACGGTCGAGCTGATGCCGGTTCAGGAGTTCAACGAAAACGAGCTTCTCCTTGTGAATCCGCTGACTGGCGAGCGGCTACGCAATTATTGGGGCTACAACCCGGTCTCTTTTTTCGCTCCCAAGGGCTCCTATTCGAGCCGGCGCGGCATCGGCGAGCAGGAACTCGAATTCCGGCAGATAATCCAGTCCTTCCACGGCGCCGGAATCGAAGTCATCATCGACATCGTTTTGAACCACACGGCGGAAGGAAACGAACTCGGTCCCACGATCTGCCTGCGCGGCATCGACAATCGGATCTACTACATGACCCAGGAAGGCGATCCCGGCCGCTACCAGGACTTCACCGGGACCGGCAACACGCTCAATGCGAATCATCCCGTCGTCCGGGAATTCATCAAGGACGCCCTGCGCTACTGGGTCACCGAAATGCACGTCGATGGATTCCGTTTCGATCTGGCTTCGGTGCTCGGCCGCGGCCAGGATGGCCGCCTGCTTCCGAATCCGCCGCTGCTCGAATCGATTGCCGAGGACCCGATTTTGCGCGACGTCAAGCTGATTGCCGAGGCGTGGGATGAAGGCGGCGCCTATCAGGTCGGCAGTTTTTCCGAGCGCCGCTGGGCGGAATGGAACGGGCGCTTTCGCGACGACGTTCGCCGCTTCTGGGCCGGCGCGCCCGGCGCGGCCGGCGCTTTCGCCAGCCGCCTCTGCGGCAGTTCCGATCTGTATCAGCCGTCGGGAAAAACTCCCGCATGCAGCGTCAATTTCATCACCTGCCACGACGGCTTCACGCTCAACGATCTGGTCAGCTATTCCAGAAAGCACAACGAGGCCAACGGGGAGACGAATCGCGACGGCGCCGATGTCAACTTCAGCGACAATTGCGGCGTCGAGGGCCCGAGCGACGATCCCGCCGTCGAATCCCTCCGCCGCCGCCAGATCAGGAATTTTCTGCTGACGCTGCTGGTCTCGCGCGGCGTGCCGATGCTGATGGGCGGGGACGAATTTCGCCGCACCCAGCGCGGCAACAACAACGCCTATGGCCAGGACAATGAAGTCAGCTGGTACGACTGGGCCCTGGTCGAGAAAAACCGCGACATCCATCGCTTTTGCCGCGGCATGATCGCCCTCCGCCGCGCCCATCCGGTTCTGCGCCAGGAGAGTTTTTACACCGCGGAAGATGTTCACTGGTTCAATCCCGAGGGCGCGACCCCCGATTGGCTGGATTCCGAAACGTGCGCGCTCGCCTGCCTGATTTTCGGCCGCGGGGAACCCGATCTTTGCCTCCTTTTCAATGGCGGCGAAGCGGCGACGTTCGCTCTGCCCACGCCCCGGCTGGGCCAGGGCTCCTGGCATTTGGCCGCCGACACCTTTCGAGACGCCCCGCAGGATCTTTTCGAAGACGGACGCGAACCGGTTCTCGAAAATCAAAAATTCTATTGCCTCGCGCCGCGATCATCGGCGATCCTGCTGTCTCGCCCGTAGTTTGTTGAGTCGTTCGCCCTGTGAGGACATGGTGTCATTCCGGGCGAAGCGGGGAATCTCTCCGGAAGGTTCCTCGTCGCCCCTCGCCATGACGACAGGCACGGGTCCGGCTTTTGACCGGGAGCACTAGGAGTCGCATGGCAATGACACAGGAGCCCGGTCGCAGCATTCGTTTCCCCTGGCTCCCCGAACGCATTCGCGGTCTGGAACCGATCGCCTGCAACCTCTGGTGGAGTTGGCATCGGAAGGCCGGGGACATGTTTCGCGCTCTCGACCTGCGCGCATGGCGGGAAAGCGACGAAAATCCGGTCCGGATGCTCGCGCTTCTGCCTAAGCCGGTCCTGGAATCGGCCGCGAGCGATGCCGAATTTCTTCATATCTACGACGCCGTCTGGGAAAGCTTCCGCGCCGGTGTGACTTCATCCGCGGGCTGGTTCCAGTCCGCGTTCCCCCGCCTGGCTTCGCCCATCGCCTATTTTTCCGCCGAATACGCCTTCCATTCTTCTTTGCCGCTCTATGCCGGGGGACTGGGCGTCCTCGCCGGGGATTACGTCAAGGAAGCCTGCGATCTGGCGATTCCAATTGTCGCCGTCGGGCTCATTTACTCGCGCGGCTACGTTTCGCAGAGGATTCGCGACGACGGCCGCCAGGAAGTGCAGGAACTGACCCTCGATCGTACCTACGATCCGATCACCGCCGTTCTCGATGCGAGCGGCGCACCGCTCCTCGTTCAAGTCCCGCTCTTCGATCCCCCGGTGCACGTGGCCGTTTGGCGGGCCGACGTCGGCTGTATTTCCGTCTACCTGCTCGATACCGACATCGAAAGCAATCAGCCTTGGGACCGCGCGATCGCCCAGCATCTCTACGCCACGAATCCCGAGCAGCGCCTGCGCCAGGAAATCGTTCTCGGCATCGGCGGTTTGCGGGTGCTCGAAGCCCTCGGCATTCATCCCGCGGCCGTTCACATCAACGAAGGCCATCCGGCCCTGGCCCTTCTCACGCGGCTTCGCCTCCGCGTCGAGCAGGGAGCGAGTTTCGCCGACGCCCTCGAATGGGTTCGCTCGACCTCGATTTTCACCACGCACACGCCGGTCGCCGCGGGCACCGATATTTTCCCGTTTTCCCTGATGGATAAATACATTTCTCCCATTTACGAAGCGCTGGGCGCTCGCCGCGACGCCCTGCTAAAGCTCGGCGTCGATCCCGCCAGACCCGGCGCGGGATTCAATATGACCGTTTTCGCGCTGCGCATGGCCCGCTACTCGAACGCCGTCAGCCACAAACACGCCGAAGTGGCCCGCCAGATGTGGGCCGGCGTCTGGCCGGGCAGGAAACCCGAGCAGGTCCCGATCGAAGCCATCACCAACGGCGTGCATCTGGCCACCTGGATCGATCCCATCGGCCTGCAGCCCCTGCTCGATCGCTACCTCGGTCCGGATTGGATCGAAAAGCAGGACCAGCCGGAAATCTGGCGCAAGATCGACGATATCCCCGACGACGTGTTCTGGCGGGCGCGCATGGATTTGCGGGCCACGCTCTGCGAAGAAATCAACGAACGCGCCCGCAAGCGCTGGCGCGACGATCGGGTGCGCGGCGAAAACGTTGTTGCCTTCGGCGCCCTGCTCGATCCCCAAATTTTCACGCTCGGCTTTGCCCGGCGCTTCACCGCGTACAAACGCCCCGATCTCATCCTCGAGGATCTCGAGCGCCTCAAGCGGCTTCTGCTGGATTCCTGGCACCCGATCCAGATCGTGTTCGCCGGCAAGGCCCACCCCTCCGACGACGAGGGCCAGCGGCTGATCCAGAAAGTTTTCCGCTACGCACAGGACCCCGAATTTGGCGCGCGCATCGCCTTCGTCGAGGACTACGATCAGGAGTTGGCGCTGGACATGGTTCGCGGCGTGGACGTCTGGCTCAACAATCCGCTGCCGCCGCTCGAGGCCAGCGGAACCAGCGGCATGAAGGCCAGCGTCAATGGTGTGCCGAATCTTTCGATCCTCGATGGCTGGTGGATCGAAGGGTACGACGGCAAAAACGGCTGGGCGTTCGGGGACGGATTGAACCCGGACGATCGGACGAAGGCCGATGCGGAATCCATCTATCGCCTGCTCGAGGAAACGATCGTTCCGCTCTATTACGGCCGCTCGGACGACGAGATTCCTCACGAATTCGTTCGCGTAATGAAGGAGGCGATCCGAACGGTCGCGCCGGCGTTCAGCACCCGCCGCATGGCGAAGGAATACACCACGCGGCTCTACGCGCGCGCCCTGGCGCCCGATCCGCCCAAGTGAATCAAGGGCCTACGAGAGCATATGTGATGATGTCATTTCGAGCGGAGCGAGAAATCTCTCCGGAGAGCGTCGAAGGGGCCGGAGATATCCCTCCCGCCTTTGCCGCTGCTTCGGCGGGCAGGCGTCGCCCCGAATCGTCGGAACTTCTCGGAATGACATGCCAAGCGGGTTTTCCGATAACGTTCTAGGTTGAGAAATTTTCCGAAGGAGCAGTGAGGCTCATCTGACACTGACCACCGACAATGGGACCCAGTTCACCTCTTCGCGCTTCTTGGATACAGTCGGGCGGCTCGGCATTACGCATCGGCGAACGGCCTATCATCACCCG
>DATLRW010000128.1:0-10485 GCA_035534495.1 Candidatus Dormiibacterota bacterium
ATCACATCCGGCAAACCTGCCTGGACCTGGAACCTGGCTGCACCCTGGCCAGGTTCCAGGTCATCTAATTCCCATGAAGTGATGCCGACTACGTCAGGAAAGCGCCCCTCCCCGTGGTCGAGCCGGCAAGATACGTGCTACCCTCTACTTCGGCTTCCTTGAAGAATGGCCGCTGCAGAACCTATCTATGCGCAGCCGGGGATCTTTTCTCCGCGCTACCTCGCCGAACAGGCGTTTTCTCGAGCTGCGGGAGCACCGCTGGTACTCGGCAATCAGGTTCGCATCCTGAAGAACGCCCAGGAAAATTACCCTGCCTGGCTTGCCGCGATAGAACAGGCCAAACGGAACATCCACTTCGAGAGCTATATCATCCAGGACGACCAGACCGGCCGCCGCTTTGCCGATGCATTGATCCGGAAGGCGCGCCAGGGCGTTCGCGTGCGCGTGATTTACGATTGGTTTGGCGCCCGCGGGATCGCATCGCGGAAATTCTGGAAGAGGTTGCGCGCCGGCGGCGTGGAGGTGCGCTGCTTCAACCCGCCGCGGCCGGATAATCCGGTCGCCTGGCTCAGCCGTGACCACCGGAAATTGATCGTCGTGGACGGCGAAGTGGGTTTCGTCGGCGGTCTGTGCGTCAGTGACCACTGGGTTGGCAATCCGGACCGGGGAATGGAACCCTGGCGCGATACAGCGGTCGAGTTGCGCGGCCCCGCCGTGTGCGATCTGGAGTGGTGTTTCGCGGATATGTGGAAAACGGCGGGAGGGCCGGCCGTGCCGGACGAAGATTTACCCTCTCCCGACTACCAGGAATTGCCGGAGACCGGCAACCTGCCCTTGCGGGTTGTGGCGACGAGTCCCAATACGGCCAGCCTGTATCGCCTGGAACAGCTGATCACCGCCTTGGCGCGCCGGTCCATCTGGTTGACGGACGCCTATTTCGTCGCGACGACTCTATTTCTGCAATCGCTGAACGCGGCCGCGATGGACGGCGTCGATGTTCGGCTGCTCGTGCCGCGGGCGAGCGACATTCCCCTGGTACGCTCGCTTTCCCGCATTGGTTACCGCCCGCTGCTGGAAGCGGGCGTGCGCGTCTTCGAATGGAACGGGACGATGCTGCACGCGAAAACCGCCGTGGTCGACGGCCGCTGGTCGAGAGTCGGCTCATCCAACCTGAACCTGGCCAGTTGGATCGGCAACTGGGAACTCGACGTGATGGTCGAGGACCCGGGTTTCGCCGAGGCCATGGAGCGAATGTATCTGGACGATCTCGGTCATGCGACCGAGATCGTGCTCGAAAACGAGAAGCGGGTTCGACCCCTCGCGAGGCCTCGCCGGCGCGGACGCCGGCTCCTACGACGAGGCAGCGCGGGCCGCGCGGCCTCGGGCGTTCTGGCGATCACCAACACGATCGGCGCGGTAATCACCCGCCGGCGGACGCTCGGACCGGCCGAGGCCCGCTTGATGTTCGCGGCGGGCTTGCTGTTGATGTTTTTGTCGGTGATCGGCTGGCTGTGGCCCCTGCTTTTAATCATTCCCCTGGAAATTGCGGGGATGTGGTTGGGGCTGGCTCTTCTGCTCAAGGCATACAAGCTGTGGCGGAAAAACCGCCTGTCCGAGGCGTCGCTGGCCGAGCCCGGCGAGAAGCCTGGCCCGGATCCGCCTGGCGCGGGTTCGGCCCCCGCAGCCGGTCCTGTTCTCAATCCCAAGCAGTCTCAATTGCAACCCAAGCGATGAAACGAGAAATCATTCGAGTCGCCACCTACAACGTGCACCGGTGCCGCGGATTGGACGGGCGCGTACGGCCCGAAAGGATCGCGGAAATCCTCGGCGAAATCGACGCCGATATCTTCGCGCTGCAGGAAGTGATCAGCGCGCCGGACGGCCGCGGCCACGAGGACCAGTCCGGTTTCCTGGCGCACGAAACCGGACTCAAGTACGTTCTGGGAGAAACCCGCCGGCGGCGGGAGCGGCCGTATGGCAATCTATTGCTCAGCCGGTTTCCCATTCGCGCCGTCGCGAATTACGACATCAGCGCGCCCGGCCGCGAGCCGCGCGGCTGTTTGCGCGCCGATCTGGGAATCGACCGGAACACTTTGGTGCACGTCTTCAACCTCCATTTGGGAACCTCCTTTTTCGAGCGGCGCCATCAGGCGCGCCGCCTGATCGGTCCGTCGATTCTGGGGCATCCCTGGCTGACCGGTCCGCGCATCGTACTGGGCGATTTCAATGAGTGGACGCGGGGGCTGGCAACGCGCCTGCTTGCCGCGCGCCTCGCCACCGTCGATATCAAGTCCCACCTGGGAAAGGGGCGCACCTATCCAGGCATTCTTCCGGTGCTTCCTCTCGACCAAATCTATTTCGACCGGCATTTCGAAGTTCGCAAGATCGAGTTGCACCGGACGCCAACGGCCCTGGTGGCCTCCGACCATCTGCCGCTCGTCGCCGAGCTGAAACTGCACCCGGACGCCGATGGCAACCACCGCAACGTGCCGGCGGAAGATCCGCACCACGCCGTCTGAGCCGGCGCAAACCCCGTCGGCTGGCCGCCCATGAGCGAAACGAAACGCCTGGACATACCGGCCCCGGTCGAGGAAGCGAACATCTTGCGCGATGAGGTGCTGGAATGCGTTTGATCACCAGCCTTCTGGTCTGCTTCGGAGCGGCATGGCTCGGGTCGCAATTCACCCGGCCGGCGCTCGCACCCTGGTACGCGAGCCTCGCGAAACCCTCCTGGACGCCCCCGAACTGGGTATTCGCTCCGGCCTGGACGACCCTCTTTGCCCTGATGGGCATCGCGGCGTGGCTGGTCTGGCGGCGATCGGGACTCCTCTCTCTGGCGCTCGGTCTCTTCGCCCTGCAACTCGCGTTCAATGTCACCTGGTCGGGTCTGTTTTTCGGCCTGAAGTCGCCGGCCGCGGCGATGGGGGAGATTGTATTTCTCTGGCTGGCGATCCTATCGGCGGCGATGGCGTTCTGGCCGGTGAGTCGCGTTGCGGCGTGGCTGATGGCGCCCTACTTGGTATGGGTAACCTACGCGGCCTCGCTCAACTTCGCCATTTGGCGCCTGAATCGCTGAGACCTCAACCGAGGGCCGCCGAGATGCAAACGGTTCTCCATGACAAATGAGCCTCCCCTGATTCTTCTCACCGGAGCAACCGGCTACGTCGGCGGGCGGCTCTTGAGCGCGCTCGAAGCCAAGGGCTGCCTCCTGGCGCGGCGGCCGGAATTTCTGCGTTCGCGGGTCGGGCCATCCACCGAAGTCGTGCCGGGAGACCTGCTCGATCGAAATTCGCTGGACGGCGCCATGGCCGGCGCCGCCATGGCCTACTACCTGGTGCACTCGATGGCATCGGGCGGATCGTTTGCCGAGGAGGACCGCCGCGCCGCCGCCAACTTCGCCGCCGCCGCCCGTCAGGCGCGCGTGCGGCGTATCGTCTAGCTGGGCGCTCTCGGCAGCAGCCCGAACCTGTCCGCGCATCTGGCCAGCCGCCAGGAGGTCGGCCGCATTCTGCGCGACTCGGGCGTTCCCACAGTCGAATTTCGCGCCGGAATCATCATCGGATCGGGCAGCCTCTCCTTCGAACTGGTTCGCTCGCTGGCGGAGAAATTGCCGGTGATGACGGCGCCGCGCTGGGTCCGCACTCTGACGCAACCGATCGCCATCGAGGACGTCGTGGCCTACCTGGTCGCCGCAGCCGAGGTCGATCTGGCGGCAAGCGTTATTTTCGAAATCGGCGGCGCCGACCGGGTCGGCTACCTCGATCTGCTGCGAGAATATGCGCGCCAGCGCGGCCTGAGACGGTTCGTCGTAACCCTGCCGATCCTCACGCCCTGGCTTTCGAGCCTGTGGCTGGGGCTGGTCACGCCGCTCTACGCGCGCGTGGGGCGGGACTTGATTGAAGGCCTGCGCAACGAGACCGTGGTGCGCGATCCCGCCGCGCTCGCGGCATTTCCGGTTCGCCCGCGTGGCATGCGCGCGGCAATTGCCCGGGCGCTGGTCCACGAAGACCGCCAGTTCGCGCTGACGCGCTGGTCCGATGCGATGTCGTCGCAGCGCCGCCGGCCCGCCTGGGGCGGCGAGCGGTTCGGCTCGCGCATCGTCGATACGCGCGTCGCCCACGTGCCGCTTTCGCCACCCGCCGCTTTCGCCCCGATCGAGCGGATCGGCGGAGACACCGGCTGGTACTACGCCGACTGGCTCTGGCGCATGCGTGGATTCATCGATCTGCTGGCGGGCGGCGCGGGAATGCGGCGGGGCCGGCGCGACACCGAGAAACTGCTTCCGGGCGACACGCTCGATTGCTGGCGGGTGGAAGCCGTCGAGGCGCCGCGGCTGCTGCGCCTTTCGGCGGAGATGAAGCTGCCCGGGCGGGCCTGGCTCCAGTTTGAGCTCGCGCCCGATCCTGCGGGCACGAGCATTCGCCAGACGGCCATCTTCGATCCTTTAGGTGTATCGGGCCTGCTCTACTGGTATGGGCTGTATCCGGCGCACCGGCTGATTTTCGCAGGGATGCTCCGCGGCATCGCCGCGGCGGCCATCCGGGCTGCCGCGCGCGGCTAGCTGCCTGCGCCGGCCGTTCCGGCCCCGCCAGGCGCTTGGTCAACCAGATTGAACATCACGCCTTCGAGCGCGTTCAACACGCCCAGCGTGCCCGGATCGCCCTTGGCAAGGCCCGCCGTAACGCTGTCGCGCTGATTGAGAATCGATTCGAGCGCGGCCTTCACCTGCGGCTCCGTGCGGCGCATCTCTTCATTACGAACCTGGTCGAAAAACTGGGTCGACAGGGCCGAGGCCGCGCCGTAATCCTTCGCTGAAGTTTTTTCGATGAGCCCCAGCAGGCGGTGCTGCAGGCCGTATAACCGCAATTCCGCCTGCGCCTGCTCCAGTTGAATCGTAACGGCGTCCAGCTGCCGCTGCGTCTGTTGCGCCTTTTGGTGCTGCGGCCAGAATCCGACGACGTATGCGACCCCGATGAGAATAATCCCAACAATGACGCCTGCCCGTTTCATCGTCGCCCTCCCGTAGAATCACAGCAAATCGCAGTCGTAGCATGGGCGAACGGAACGGCGCCAGGGCATTCTCCGCCGGCTCGCCCGCC
The DNA here is from genome assembly GCA_035534495.1 of Candidatus Dormiibacterota bacterium. Classification (GTDB taxonomy): domain Bacteria; phylum Acidobacteriota; class Terriglobia; order Acidiferrales; family UBA7541; genus JAKASX01. The sequence goes on from DATLRW010000128.1 coordinate 5,100, forward strand.
TGAAGAAAAAACCATGCGTAGTGTAATCGCAGATGCCGGTTCTTTGAAACGGTTCCGCAACGGCCACACGCATTCTTCCCGCCGGCGCGAAACTGACGTAGACTCGCGCAAACAAAATTCGCCCGCACGCCGGGCGGAAGGGAGATCGACGGATGGCCGATCCGGCCCCGCCCGATGCATTGACACGCGGCGAGGTCATCGCTGGCAAAGTGCGGCTGGGGATTCTTCCCTTCCTCTTTCTTCTCTACATCGTCTCCTATCTCGATCGCATCAATATCGGCTTCGCCGCTCTCACGATGAATCGCGCCCTCGGGCTCACCAGCCAGCAGTTCGGCCTGCTGGCGGGGATCTTTTTCCTGGGCTGTTTCCTGTTCGAAATCCCCAGCAACCTGATCCTGCACCGGGTCGGGGCAAGGCTGTGGATGGCCCGGATTCTGATCAGCTGGGGCGCGGTCGCCTCGCTCACGGCGCGGATTCGCTCTACCTGTTCCGCTTCCTTTTGGGTGTAGCCGAAGCGGGGTTTTTCCCCGGCGTGATTCTCTATCTCACCTACTGGTTCCGGCGGCGCGAGCAGGCCCAGGGGGTCGCCCTGTTCATGACGGCGGTAGCCTGCTCCAGCATCGTCGGAGCGCCGATCTCCGGCCTGGTATTTGCCGGCGCCTGCATGATCTTGGCCGCGGTCCTCATGCTTCTGATTCCCAAGACGTCGCCCAGTGGCCGCAGAAATCAAGCGACGCCCGAGGCGCCACCGGTACCGCACGGCTCCCTCCTCCATGTTCGCGACGCGCACATTGGCGCCCGGGTCCCTATAGACATCGTAGCCATCGCCTTCGGCCGACGATACAATATGGCTTATTTCGGTTCAGCCCACCCTTCCTGGCTGGAACGGTCTCCCCATGCAACCGAGCGGTCAAAATGCGCGTTTGCCTGCGTCGCAGGCGCAGGAAGACTTCGAGCGGCTCTTCCATTTTTCGAACGAGCTGTTCTGTATCGCCGGCTTCGATGGATATTTCGCGCGACTGAATCCCGCTTGGGAAAAGGTGCTGGGGTTTTCCCGTGAAGATCTGATGAGCGCGCCCTATCTCGACTTCGTTCACCCGGACGATCGCGCGCTGACGGCGGCCGAGGCGGGAAGGCTAAGCGAGGGATCGGCGACTCTTTCCCTTGAAAATCGCTACCGCTGCCGGGACGGCTCTTATAAATGGCTGCTTTGGAGCGCCAGCCCCGACGCCGAACATCAGAGGATCTTCGCTTCCGCGCGCGACATCACCCTTCACAAGCGGGTCGAGCAGCGACTGGCGGCCGGTTATGCCATCACGCGGGTCCTGGCCGATTCCAGGCCCATGGTCGAGGCCGCGCCACGGATTCTCGAAGGGATATGCGAGGCATTGGGCTGGGAGATGGGGGCCTTCTGGCGGATGGCCCCGAACCAAAGGGTGCTGCGCTGCTCCGCCATCTGGCAAACCGGATCGCTCCGCACGGCGAACCTGGAGACGATGACGCAAGATGCCCTGCTCGGTCCGGGGTCGGGCCTTCCGGGCCGCGTCTGGTCGGAGGATCAGCCCATCTGGCTGCCGGACGTGCTGGCCGACCCCTGTTTTCCGCGTGCCGTGGCCGCCGACGAGTCCGGATGGCGAGCGGCCTTCGCCTTTCCCATCCGCAGTCATGGCGAAGTAACCGGAGTAATGGAATTTTTCGGCAAGGAGATCAACCGGCCCGACGACAGCATGCTCTTCCTGTTCAACGCCATGGGAAGCCAAATTGGCCAATTCGTCGAGCGGCGGCAAACCGAGCGGCAGATCCGGGACTATGCGGCCTCGCTCGATGAGGCGCGCCGGGAACAGGAAGAGGTGACCCGCCGTCTGGCGCGCCTGATTCGCGAGCTCGACCATGCCCGGCGCGAGGCCGCGGACGCCGCTCAGGCGAAAAGCGAGTTCCTGGCGCGGATGAGCCACGAAATCCGCACGCCGATGACCGCGATCATGGGAATGACCGAGCTGGCCCTGCGGACCCCACTCACCGGCGAGCAACGCGAGTACCTCGAAACCGTCGACGAATCCTCGAATGCGCTGCTTCGCCTCATCAGCGACATCCTGGATTTTTCCATGATCGAAGCGCGCCGGTTCGAGCTGGACCGGCTCGAATTCGGGCTGCGCGAAACCGTCGAGAGCGCCATGAAAACCCTCGCCGCGCAAGCCCACGAAAAGCATCTGGAGCTGACCTGCGGCATCGGGAAGGACGTTCCCGATTCGCTCGTCGGCGATCCCAATCGCTTGCGGCAGATTCTCCAGAACCTGCTCAGCAATGCCGTCAAGTTCACCAGGCGCGGCGAAGTCGCGGTCCAGGTGACGCGAGAGGCGAAGCTGGCAAACGCGGTTGTCCTGCATTTCGCGGTCCGGGATACCGGCATCGGGTTGCCCGCGGAGATCCAGAGCACGATTTTCGATTCATTCGCCCAGACCGATACGTCGGTCACCCGGCGCTATGGGGGAACCGGTCTTGGCCTCACGATCGCCGCGCAACTGGTAGCGATGATGGGCGGGCGCATCGGAGTGGAAAGCATCCAGGGCCAGGGAAGCACCTTTCATTTCACCGCCCGCTTCGACCTGGCCGCGCGCCACGGGCCCCTCTCCCGAATGCGCCTGCCGAAAAATTTGCGCGGGTTGCCGGTTCTGGTCGTCGACGATAGCGCGACCACGCGTCGCGTTCTTCAAGAGATGTTCCGGGGCTGGGGGATGGAGGCTTCCGGGGTTGCTACCGGGCCCGAAGCCTTGGCGTGCGCGAAAAACGCCGCGCGTTCCGGCCGCCCATTCCGGCTCATGGTGATCGACGCCGAAATACCCAAAATGGATGGCGGCGAATTGGCCAGGCGCATCCGCCGCCTGCCGCTATGCCACGATGCGGGGCTGATTCTGCTGACTTCCGCCGGACACCCGCCCCGTCTCGTCCAAGCCCGCCGGTTGCGGCCGACAGTCTGCCTGAACAAGCCCGCCAAGCAATCCGAACTCTGGGACGCCGTTCTTATCGCCGTGCCGAGCAGTTCCGGACGATCGCCTCGAGCTTCTTTAGCGCGCGCGCCCCTGGATTCCGCCTCCCTATCCATCCTCGTAGCCGAAGACAATCCTGTGAATCAGAGGCTCATCCTGCTTTTGATTGAAAAAATGGGTCATCGCGCCATCGTGGCCCGGAATGGGGAGGAAGCGGTCGCGGCGGCGCGCCGGCACAAGGTCGATCTCGTGTTAATGGACATCGAAATGCCCGTCCTGAGCGGCCTGGCGGCCACGCGCGCCATCCGCGAAAGCGAGGCAGCCACGAATGTCCACCTTCCCATCATCGCCATGACCGCCCATGCGCTCAAGGGAGATAAGGAGCGCTGCTTGGCCGCGGGCATGGACGCCTATCTTTCCAAACCGATTCAGCTTGATGATTTCTGCCGCACGATCCAACGCTTTGCGCCGTCGCCTGCCGGCTCCGGGATAGCCGTTCCGCCGGCCCGGACCGAGCGCCGGCGCAAGAAGCCTGCCGCCAGAGGGGCCCGGCGCGGCAAATAGCAAAGGGTCACGTTTGCAGCCTACGTCCCGGCTACCGAGCGGGGCGAGATGGGAACGGGCGCGTCAGCGCCGGCTGCCCCTAGGCGCTGGGGGAGTGCGGAGGGTCACCTTTCCCCTCACCGAGCGCCTCGCGGACAAGGCCGAGTGCCTTGTCGCACTGTGCACAGAGGTCGCGAAAATGTTCGCGGAAACTCCTGAATTTCGAGAGCACGTCCGAGGTTATCTGGACCGCCTCCCTACCTGACGCGTGCCCCCTGAGTTTGCTTCGCAGGGAGTGAAGGGCACGGAGCGGCCCCACCACGCCATGCGTGCGACCCTCGTCAAAACCTAGCCCCACAAGGCACTCCCCTAGCAGCGCCACCGATGCGAGCTTTGCGTCTGGCTTCCGGCCGAGCGACTCGGCCCTCCGGCGAAGCCATTTCACCTCCAACCCTTCGACGATCAGCTGATCGAGGCGCAGCAGCTCATCCGCCCATTCGTCGGCTGACTGCGTCACCGGGTAATGGACTTTCTCGATCAGTCCCTCGGAGCGCAGGCTCCACCAGGGAACGCGGTCACGGTCAAGTTCGCAGGTGAGTTGCTTCAGGCTCTCAAGGGGGTCATAGCTGGCATCCCATCTGCCCTCGAAGTCGGTGGTTAGCGCTCTCTTCGAGATCGTTCCCCTCGGCTTCTCGTTGCACGACTTCCAGTAAAGCTGTTCCTCGTAGGGGAGGTTCCTGAGATCGACGAGGTACGTATGAACCTGGCCCTCCTCATTGATGTCGTACGTTTGCAGGTGCCAAGTCCCCCGGCATGAAATCGAGCGCGCCTCCAATCGGTATTTCTCGGAGTCGGCTTTGTACTTCTGCAGCACTTCGGACCGGAAGAAAGCAGGGCTGGTCTCGAAAGGCAGGGCGGACTCAGTGAAGTAATTTCCCGTTTCACCGGGTGCGCAAGAGATCTCCCTTACGACTTTATTTTTCCAGTCCATCGCGATGAACGAGGCATACTGAGCGTGCTTGCCTCGCCCGAAGCTGTATCGCTCGAACACGTCCTTTGCAGTGACGCCCGGGCGAACTATCTGGCAGCCGCGAAGGTAGCTTCCGTTGCCAGGCTGGACTACGGAGCGGTAAAACAGGTCACCTTTACTCTCGAAAGTCGGGGCGTCCTGCCAACCGTAGAACCGCGAGGCATCGAACCGCGTGAAATCAAATGTGCGCACGAGTGCCGACCTGGTCAGCACCATGTATTCATCGAGCGCGTCGCGCCGAACGGTGATGACTGCTCCATTCACCCCGCGCTCCTTGCCCTCCAGACTCAGGAAACTGATGACTTCCTCTACGTCACCGCGCCCGTCTAGGCGACAGTACGCCTTCTTTTCGCGCACGAAGTGAAGACCACAGACGTGGGTAAATTTCTGAAGAATATCGAAATACCCCTTGTCCTCGAGCCGACCCTCGAAGAACCTAGCGAAGACGAGTTGCTCGCCCCGGTCGAGCGTCCTGCTCCCTGTTGTCCCGGGGGGCTCTGAAACGCGGATAGACGATGGGTCGGATGAGCAGAATGACACTCCCCAGGAGGAGGAAGCGTTGAAATTCCAGAGCATAAGATCATCTGTGTCTGGCGGGCTCGCGAGGGCGGAGGGGACAAGGATTCCGTGGATGAACACGTGGTCCGTCACCGCGTAGATGACTATCTCGGGCCTGGACGCATCAACGGCCACAAATTCCAGGGCATCCCTGTTCCCAAGCCAAGCCTCGAAAGCGTCCGATCCTGAGGGACACGTGGACATCGCGCGTATTTGGTTAAGGATGTCCGCCATTTCTGGGGCGATGGTACACCCAGCCCTGGCGACG
>DATLRW010000129.1:0-35218 GCA_035534495.1 Candidatus Dormiibacterota bacterium
GGGTTCAGTGCGTCGGGCCGGGGCCGGTGAACGACAACCCGTTCGGGGCGATGGCGTGGAAGATCTGCTGCATCTGGACGACCTGCCGCTTCGAATGGCTTTCGACGGCGCCCATGATCAGGAATGGAATCACGGCGACGAGCACCCACACCTTGGCCCGCGAGGAAACCTTTTCTTCCGGCTCCCAGCGGAACAGCCGGCGGGAAACCTCGAAGGCGACGATCACCGAAGCGACCAGCGCGAACGTGTCGGGGGCTGTGCCGACAAGCCCCGTGTTCATCACCAGTGCCCGTTCGAGCCCGCTCACCAGGTAGGTGGCCGGCAAATAAAAAGCGGCATGCTGAATCCATATGGGGAAAACGGGCAGGGGAATCGTCGCGCCGGACAGGAAGAAGAAGATCGACCAGAGAATATTGTTGATGACCTGTGTTTCCTGCAGCGAGTTGGTCACGCTGGCGACGATCAGGCCCAGGGCGGAGAAGGAGGCCGAGCCGACCGTCACCAGGACGATGGCGCTCGGCAGGTTGCCCCAATGTTGCATGCCGAAGAGCCAGCGCGCGGCAACGTACTCGATGATGACCGTCGGGATGGTCAGCATGTAATTGGAAAGGATGCTCGAGGCCAAGAGCGGCCCCGGGCCGATCGGCGTGAGGCGGAAACGCCGCAGCACGCCCTGCTCGCGGAAGGAGATCAGCTGCACGCTGAGTCCCCAGAAGCTGCCCATCACCGAAAGGGCCAGCACCGCCGCGAGAAGATATTGGACCGCGATCGGGCCGCCGCGGCCGAACACCAGGAAGAAAAAGAAAAGGAAGCCGAGCGGCATGATGACGCTGAAGAAAATGAAGGCCCGGTTGCGCAGGGCCAGCCGCATGCGGACGGCGGTCAGGGAAAGGGTCGCCGACATCGCCGCTACTCCCTCAGCCGTCGGCCGGTCAGCTCGATGAAGACGTCCTCGAGTGACGGCGTCGCGATTTCCAGTGCCTGCAGCTCGTTGCCGCCGGCTTCCAGGTGCTTCACCAGCGCGACGATCGTCTGCGGAACCTGCGTCGAGTGCAGCACGTAGGTGCCGTCGAATTCGTGCAGATCGGAAACCGCGTCCAGGCCGCTCAATGCGCCGTTCGGCTCGGGCCGGGCCAGGCGGACTTCAATCCTTGTCGTGCCGGCTTCGCTGGTTTTCAAATCGCGCGGGCTGCCGAGGGCGATGACCTGGCCGTGGTCGATGATCGCCACGCGGTCGCAGAGGCGCTCTGCTTCTTCGATGTAGTGGGTGGTCAGCAAAATGGTCTTCTTCCCCTGCCGGAGTTCTTCGATGATGGAATAGATCTCGCGCCGCACCTGCGGATCGAGGCCGGAGGTCGGCTCGTCCAGGAACAGCACGCGAGGATCGTTGACCAGCGCCATGGCGAGCGCCAGGCGCTGCTTTTGCCCGCCGCTGAGGTCGTGGTAGTAGGCGTGGCGCTTGTCGACGAGCTGGAAACGGCGAAGCAGTTCTTCGGTGTCGGCGCGCCGCTGGTAAAAGCCCGCGAAAAGCCGCAGCGCCTCTTCGACGCGCAGCTTATCGGGCAGGGAAGTGGATTGCAGGACGGCCCCGGCTTCCTGCTTGAGCCGGTCGTTGTCGCGCTCGGGATCGAGCCCGCAAACCCGGACCGTGCCGCCGTCGGGTCGCCGCAATCCCTCGAGGATCTCTACCGTCGAGGTTTTTCCGGCGCCGTTTGGGCCGAGAAGGCCGAAAACTTCGCCTTCCCCCACCTCAAAACTGACGCCGCGCACGGCCTGCACGGTGCCGTAGTTCTTGATCAGATTCACGACTTCTATGACGGCTTCAGGCACTCGTTACCCAATACCCCCTGTCTTTCCAGATCGGCGCCGAAATCGCTTGTGCGCGGCCCCGGCGGTTACGATTTTCAGCGAGCATGCCGCTCGCGGGATTTCCTGTCGCTCCTCGCTGCGGGGAGCGGCTCCCCGGCCGGGTCGGGGATGCACAGCATGAGCCTCGGTATGGCTGTTGACCGGTACCGAACTTTTATCATAGCCGCCCGGGACGGTTGGGGCTACCGAAAATCGCTCTAATGCGCCTAAGTCGATGCGTCGCATCGGAAAATTGCGGGAACCAGTCCGGCCCTTTATCTCATCTATATCGGTAGGATGAGGTGGATGCGGCAATGTACCAGAGAGACCAGAAAACGACCCGAAGCGGCCCGGCGCAGCCGGCGCCATGGCAGCGGGCCGCCGTGTCCGCGAACCGGAACAGGTCCGGACGGGCACGTTATCGTTATGCGTCATCCTCGGCGCGCCGCCGGCTTTTTTTTCTTGACCATGTAGTGGAACCTGTTCACACTACGCCAAAAATGGGGGGCTCTTTTGTGGCTTTCCTTCGCCGCCGCGGAAACGCGTATTACCTGGTCCACAACGTCCGCTCGAAGGGCAAGGTGAGGCAGTTGCACCTGGCCTGTCTGGGCGAGCGGCCCCGCTTGACCGACGACGTGGTGCGCAAGGTCCGGCGCGACTATCCGTTTCTGGAAGTGAACTGGAGCGAATTGCGCCGGAGGCTGGGCCGCCGCGTTGACCTTTTGGTTGCAGACGTCGATTATCTGAGCCGTTTGACGCGAAACCTGCGCAAACTCAATCTGGAACTGGCCGATCTGGCGCCGCAGTGGCTGGGCTATGGCGCAGATCCCGGGGTGACTCGCGAACTCCTTTCCTTGTTGAATTTGCTGCGCTCCACGCTCGAAATCAAGCTCCGGCAGTTCGAGCGGGCTCCCCTAGTCGGTGGGCCGAGAAGGAATCTGCAATAAGGAGGTCGCCTTGGCAAGCATCGTTGAACGGCTGGATCCGAACCGGCGTAGCGCCGAAGCGGGGGAGTTCGCTGTTTCGCTCGGCCGCTCGATCGTCGGCCAGGAAGAGGGCGTTCGAGCGGTCGTGGACCTGTATCAGGTGTTTCGCGCGGGGTTGAACGTGCCGGGAAGGCCCGTGGGGAATCTTTTGTTCCTCGGACCAACCGGCTCGGGCAAGACGCGCGTCGCCGAATCGGCGGCCGAAGTGCTCTTCGGCGATCCACGCGCCATGTTGAAGGTGGACTGCGCCGAATTTCAGCATTCCCACGAAATTGCCAAGCTGATCGGCTCGCCACCTGGCTACCTGGGCCATCGCGAAACGCATCCCTTGATCACGCAAGAGGCGCTCTCGCAGTGGCACCGGGAGGACCTCAAGCTCTCCCTGTTGCTTTTCGACGAGATCGAAAAGGCGTCCGACGCCCTGTGGCAGCTGCTGCTCGGCATCCTCGATAAAGCCACGCTCACGCTTGGCGATAACCGCCGCGTGGATCTCTCGCAGACGCTCATCATCATGACGTCGAATCTGGGCGGGATCGAGATCACCGACCTGATGACGGGAGGCCTCGGTTTCATTCAGCCGGAACTCCAGGCGGCCCACGAGCTCGATTCCAAGGTCGAACATGCGGCGCGTGAAGCGGCGCGGCGCAAGTTCTCGCCCGAGTTCATGAACCGGATCGACAAGGTGGTCGTCTTCCACATGCTGCAGCCCGATGAGCTCGAGCAGGTGCTCGATATCGAGCTCGCCCGGCTGCAGGACCGGGTGCTCGGGGCGGGCAGCGCGGCCGGCTGCCGCTTTGTTTTCCACGTCACCGGCGCGGCCCGCGCGTTCCTGCTGCGCGAGGGCACCGACATGCGCTACGGGGCGCGCCACCTGAAGCGCTCGATCGAGCGGCACCTCGTCTATCCCATGGCGAACCTGCTGGCCACCGGCCAGATCGCGACGGGCGATCTGGTGCGGATCGACTGGTCGCCCGACGGGGGGGCGACCGGGCGCCTGGATTTCTGGAAGGAGTCCGAGGGCGCGCTCATCCCCATCACGAGAAAGACGCCGGTTGCTGTCCATGAGCCGGAAACGAAAAGCCGCAGCCTGTCGGTGGAAATTCCGGAGGAGGCCGAGGTGCACAGTGGCCCGGTGGCTCGCCGCGCGCCGCAGCCCATCTCTTCCGATAAAGGCTGAGGCCCGGGGGGAATCTGTTAGCTGCCGGCGCGCGTCACGGCGCCGCGGAGTGCCGCAATCCCGCGCGTGCGTCCGCAGGCCGGGGTGTTTCGGGGTGCGTCATTCCGGGGAGCGCCGGCTGTTTGGAGCGGGCCGCGCGCCCTTTAGGCTTCGGGCTTCCAGCGCAGGATGGGCTTGCGCGCGGCTTTCACCTCATCGAGGCGGCCGACGCGCGTCGAGTGGGGCGCCGTCTTGACCAGGTTCGGGTCCTCGGCGGCCTCTTCGGCAATGGCGCGCATGGCATCAACGAAGAGGTCGCATTCTTCCTTCGATTCCGATTCGGTCGGCTCGATCATCATCGCGCCCGGAACGATGAGCGGGAACGCGGTGGTGTAGGGGTGGAAGCCGTAATCGATCAGCCGCTTGGCGATGTCGATCGTGGAGACGCCGTTCTTCTTTTGCCGCGCATCGCTGAAGACCACCTCGTGCATCGAGGCCGACGCGTAGGGCAGGTCGTAAAATCCTTCCAGATTCTTGCGGATGTAGTTGGCGTTGAGCACGGCGTCCTCGGTGGCCTGACGGATTCCAGGGCCATAGGCGAGGATGTAAGCCAGCGCCCGCACCAGCACGCCGAAATTCCCGCCGAACGCCTTTACCCGGCCGATCGATTTCGGCCGCTGGTCGTCGAGCTTCAGGTGCCCGCTGCCGTCATCGACGATCACGGGAACGGGCAGGAACGGCTCGAGCGCCTTGACGACGGCCACCGGCCCGGCTCCCGGTCCGCCGCCGCCGTGCGGGGTGGAAAAGGTCTTGTGAAGATTCAGGTGCATCACGTCGACGCCCAAATCGCCCGGACGCGTGACGCCGGCCAGCGCATTCATGTTCGCGCCGTCCATATAGAGCAGCGCGCCTCGCTCGTGGAGCAGGCGGGCGACGTCGGCGATGCGCTCCTCGAATACGCCGAGCGTATTGGGGTTGGTCAGCATCAGCGCGGCAACGTCTTCGGTCACCAGCCGGTCCAGCTCGCTGAAATCGATCTGGCCGGACGCGTCGGAACGGATGTTTTCCACCTGGTAGCCGGTCAGCGAGACGCTGGCCGGATTGGTTCCGTGCGCCGAATCGGGGATCAGAACCTTTTTGCGCGGGCTTCCCTGCGCGTCCTTCAGATAGGCGTGAATGACGAGCAGGCCGGTCAGCTCGCCCTGCGCGCCGGCCGCCGGCTCGATCGTAACCGCATCCATGCCGGTGATCGCCAGCAGCGCTTTTTCCAGATCGCGCAGGATGCGCAGGCAGCCTTGCGATAGCTCGGCGGGCTGATAGGGATGCTCGCTGGCCAGGCCGTCCAGCCGCGCGACGAATTCGTTGACCCGCGGGTTGTACTTCATCGTGCAGGAGCCGAGGGGATACATCCCCAGATCGATGGCGTAATTCCAGGTGGAAAGGCGCGTGAAGTGGCGCACGACCTCGATCTCGCTGACCTGGGGAAAGCCCTCGACGCCCTCGCGCACCATCTCCGCGCCCAGCGCCGCGTGGGCATCGACCGCGGGAACGTCCAGCGCGGGAAGCTCCATGCCGCGCTTGCCGTCGCCGGACCGCTCGAATATCAGCTCTTCGGACTGGCTGACGTGGCGGCGGGCCTTTTTGATCTTCTCGTCGGACACGTTTCCTCTTTCCTCAGCCCGAGCGTTCCCCGGCGCCCCGCAAAACGGCTCCGGGCGTGACCGCGGCCTGCGCGTTGAGAATCCTCGCGAGCGAATCAGCCAGACGGTCGATCTCCTCCCGCCGGGTGACTTCGGTAACACAAACCAGGCCGCACTTGGCCAGTTCCGGGTAGTAGGGGCCCAGCGCCAGCGGCCCGATGATCCGGTCCTCAAGCAGGGTGGCGTTCACCTGGCGAACCGAGCGCGGCAGGCGAATCACGAATTCGTTGAACGCGGGAGCGCCAAAGACGCATTCGACGCCGGGAACCGCTTCGAGTTTCTCTCGGGCATAGCGCGCCTTCGCCAGATTCTGTTCGGCCATCTCGCGCACGCCCTCGCGTCCCAGAAGGCAGAGATGGATCGTCATGGCCAGGGCGCAGAGCGCCTGATTCGTGCAGATGTTCGACGTGGCCTTTTCGCGGCGGATGTGCTGTTCGCGCGTGGCGAGTGTCAGGCAGAAACCGCGCCGGCCGCTTGTGTCGGTGGTCTGGCCGGCCAGCCGGCCCGGCATCTGGCGGACGAATTTCTCCTGCGTCGCCAGCACGCCGGCAAACGGGCCGCCGAAGGAAGGCGGCAACCCGAAGCTTTGCCCCTCCATCGCGACGATATCGGCTTCGGCGGGCGGCCGCGCAATTCCGAGCGAGGTGGCTTCGGCCACCGTGGCGACGAGCAGCGCGCCGGCGGCGTGGACGATTCCCGCCGCGTCGGGAACCTGCTCGAGCACCCCGAAAAAGTTTGGCGACTGAAGGATGACGGCCGCCGTCTGCTCATCGAGCGCCGCGCGCATCGCCGCCAGATCGGCGCGTCCCGAGGCGTCGTACCCGAACGTTTCGATCTGCAGACCGGCGTGCTGCGCGTAGGTTTCGAGGACCTGGCGGTATTCGGGATGCAGCGAGCGGGCGGCGAGCAGCCGGTGCCGGCCGGTGAGGCGCTCGGCCATGAGCGCCGCTTCGGCCAGGGCGGTCGAACCGTCGTACATCGACGCGTTCGCCACCTCCTGCCCGGTCAGCTGGCTGATGAGCGTCTGAAACTCGAAAATCCACTGCAACGTGCCCTGGCTGATTTCCGCCTGGTACGGCGTGTAGGAAGTGAGAAATTCGCCGCGCTGGAGCAGGGCGTCGGCCACGACCGAGCGGATGTGCCGGTAGACGCCCGCGCCGAGAAACGACGAATAGCCGAGGGAATTTTCACCGGCGCGCTCGCGGAAATAGCCGATGATTTCGGATTCGGCGAGCGGACCGGGAACGGGGAGCGGCCCGGCGAGCCGGAACTCGGCGGGAATCGAGCCGAACAGCTCTTCGATGGATTTCGCGCCGATGGCCTCGAGCATCGCCCGCCGTTCGGCGTCGCCCTTGGGAAGGTAGCGCATCAGCTGGAGGCTTCCTTTTGCTGCTCGGCCACGTAGGCCTCGTAGGCGGCGCCGTCCATCAGCGCGTCCAGTTCGGCCGCCGCGTTCGACGCGCGAACGCGAACCAGCCACGCGGCGCCGTGCGGGTCCTCGTTGATCTTTTCCGGATGATCGGCCAGGGCCGTGTTGATCTCGGCGACCTCGCCGCTGACCGGGCTGAAGATTTCGCTGACGGACTTCACCGATTCCACCGTGCCGAACGCCTGCCCGGTCTCGAGCTTCGCGCCGGCCGCCGGCAACTCAACGTAGACGATGTCGCCCAACTCGTGCTGGGCATAGTCGGTGATGCCGATCGTGGCCAGATCACCTTCCCGTTTCACCCACTCGTGTTCTTTCGTGTAGCGGAATTGGCTCGGATACATCGTTCGCCTCGAACTTGATTTTCTGCTGCTCCTACGCCGGCTTGGCGTCGCCCTAGCGCGGCCGTTTGTAGAACGGCAACGGAACGACCTTGGCCTTGGCCTGGCGGTTGCGAACCCCGATCGTCAGAAGCGTTCCCGGCTCGGTCATCGAGACCGGGACGTAGGCCATGCCGATGTCCTTCTTCAAAAAGGGCGCCGGACCGCCGCTGGTGACGTGGCCGACCGGGTCGACGCCGCCTTCCGGGTCCAAAATCGGGTAATTTTCACGCGCAATCGCCTTTTCGACCATTTCGAAGCCAACCAGGCGCCGCGTCAGACCGGCTTCCTTCCGGCGCACGATCTCCTCGCGACCGAGAAAATCGCCCTTGTCGAGCTTCGTGATCCAGCCGAGATTGGCTTCAAAGGGAATCGTCGTTTCGTCGATTTCGTGCCCGTAGAGGCACATCGCCGATTCGAGCCGCAGCGTGTTGCGCGCGCCCAGCCCGCAGGGAACCAGCCCTTCGTTCCGGCCGGCGTCCAGCAGGTCGTTCCAGAGTTTTTCGGAATGCTCGGGCGGAAAATAGAGCTCGACGCCGTCCTCGCCCGTGTAGCCGGTTCGCGCCACCAGGCAATCGACGCCGTCCACCTGGCCGGGCGCGAAATAGTAATAGCGAATCGAGGCGAGATCGAGCTTGGTGAAGCGGCCGACGACGGCCAGCGCACGCGGGCCCTGGATGGCCAGCTGCGTGTAGCGCGGCCCGGCATTTTCGATCTCGGCGCCGAAACGGTTGTGGCGGCGAAAATGTTCGTAATCCCGATCCTGGTTCGACGCGTTGACGCAGAGGAAATAGTGGGTGTCGGAGAGTTTATGAACCAGCAGGTCGTCGACAAAGCCGCCGCCCTCGGTCATGAGTCCGGAATATTGCGCCTGGCCCACCTTGAGCCGGGAGGCGTCGTTGCAGGTCACCCACTGGATCAGGTCGAGCGCCCGCGGCCCCCGGATCTCGATTTCGCCCATGTGGCTTACGTCGAACAGGCCGGCCCGGGTTCTGACGGCCATGTGCTCGGCCACGATGCCGGAATATTCGAGCGGCATGTCCCAGCCGCCGAAATTCACCATTCGCGCTCCCAACCGGCGGTGCGCGTCGTTCAAAGCGGTTTTTCGGGGTGTTGTCTTGGCCTCGGAAGCGTTCACTGAAGCTCGCGTCGCATCGAGTATTTTGGAGAAACTGAACCGTAGCATGCGCCCCGAATGGGTGTCAAGAAAGTCGCTTCGATGGTAGCGGGTCGGCATAGCGGTGGCGCAGCTGCTCCCGTGCGTCAGCGTAGCTGCAAGGATCTGAAAGTTATCGACTCCTTTGTCGGCAAGCCGCCTCGATTGCATAGCTTCCATCCCCGCATCCGGCGTCGAGCCCGGTGATGGCGGCGAAAGTAGGGACAAACGAACAGACGGCCTCAGGCTCCAGCCGTTCGGTGATGAAGCCGGGAGCAAATTCTTTCCACCACTCGTACATTGCGGGTGCGATGTGTAATGAGGTCCGGCGTGCTCCCGGGTCGGCATCCTCGTTCGCCCCCCACCAGAAAGCGATTGAGGGATCGGATGCTGCCGACGGGTTACTGTTCGCTTCGCAATTCCTGCATCAAGCGCATCATTTCCGCCATGATCTGGATGCGCCGGGCGGCCTTGTCGTCCCTACTGGTGATCGTGATAACCGCGCCGTTTGCGATCGACTTCACTTCCACTTTGGCGCCGGGAACCATCATCGGGCACATGCCCATCATCCCCGGCTGCATTCCCGTCCGACCGGCTTGCATGCCCATCATTCCTCGCCCCATCATGCCTCCCATCTGGCCGGAGCCTGCCGTCCCCGCTTGCCTGCAGGGGCAAGCCGCCGAATTTGCCCCGGGGGCATTCGGCGCGGTCCGCTGCGCGTGGGCGATGCCCAGCGCGGCCCCGCCGAGGCCGATGAGCAGCGCCACCAGAAAAATCACAGTCTTGCGTTTCATGTTCCCCTCCTCACGTCAGAATCATCTCATAAAGCTGTCCGGTCAGGTTCTCTTCTGCAGATGGTCGTCGAGAGCGCGAGTTTCAAAATGGCGCCAATGAGTTGCTCTCCCTGGTCCAGGCGGCCAGATCGGCCATGTGACCCATTTCCACTCCCTCGATCATCTCTTCCCGGCCAAGGCCCCTGGCCGCGCAGCAAGTGGTTCAAGTTTTCACCTTGACGCCCTTCGCGATCAGGCGAGCGAGCATATCCGCCGCATTGTAGTAGCCCGGGGGCACCCTTTGATTGCGCTTGGCCACGCCAACGCCGTCGGCGAGTAAAAAGATGTTGACCGATACGTGCACATTGAGCAGTGCTGCGGCATAGCGTAGGGCGTTGTAGGCCTTTTCCGTGCCGTACGGCGCATCCTGGATGATGATGGTGAGCTTTTCCATGTGTTTCCTTCCGGCTCAGCGATGTCCAGGCCGATCAATTTCAATTCTCCCGGATCACGCGCCTTCTTCCTCCCGTCGGCGGGGTTTCTTGCGGCGGAGGGCTAAA
Source organism: Candidatus Dormiibacterota bacterium (assembly GCA_035534495.1). Lineage (GTDB taxonomy): Bacteria > Acidobacteriota > Terriglobia > Acidiferrales > UBA7541 > JAKASX01. Next base: position 9,986 of record DATLRW010000129.1, read on the forward strand.
TCATGAGCGGGACGCCATAGATTCTGCTTCCAACGTTCAGTGCCGCGCCGTAAACCTCTCGTTTCCAGCCGGGCGTGGATAGCCACCACTTCTCCAGCAAAACCTTCCCCAAGTGCCACGGCTTGCCAACCCGCCGGAGGCTTATTTGCGGGCTTGGCTCGGCAAAGAAATTCCCATAGGCAAATCCCGCCAGATCCTCGCCCGCCTCTAGCATGCAATACCCATCGCCGCAGAAAGACTGAGTGGGCTTGCGCCCCTCCATGTCGGCTGCAATTTCATCGGCAACCACCTGGGCCTGAACGTGCGCGAAGACGCCTGCCTTGGGAAGCAGTAAAGGTATCTCCGGCCTCCAGCGTCCCGGAATCGGGATGGTTGTCACGTCGCCGATGGCAAACACACGTTCATGACTGGTTTCGAGTGTAGACGCCTTGACGGGCACCCAACCTGCCTCGTTCGTTAGCCCTGCGTCACGCGTCAGGCGTGGAGCCCGATGGGGCGGAATCACTACGAAGAGGTCGCAGCTCTCCAGCGTGCCCTGCTTGAAGCGCGCGGACCTGGCTACGCAATCGATGGCAACGAGGTTGTGCGTTGGATGGAAATGAATGTCTCTGTTTTCGAGCAGTTGAAGCACGGCCTTGCCCAATTCCGGTCCCGCAACGGGCATCGGTTGCGACTCGGGCGTGTACAGGTGAATGTCGACTTTGGGCGCGAGTCCGCGCTTGCGGAAATAGTCCGCGATGAGCATGGCAGCCTCGTGGGGCGCACCGGGACACTTGTAAGGCATGGCCGCCACGATCACCGCAATGCTTCCTCCGGCGAACCTGCCGAGCGCCTCATGTAAGCGCGCGGCGCCGTCAAGTGTATAAAAACCGTACGAGCTCTCGACCGCTCCGGGAATAAGCTCCGGAGCCAATTCGGCGCCGAGGGCAACAATCAGATAGTCGAAAGGCAACTCGCCTCGCGTCGTAAGCACCCGCCGCGCCTCGAAGTCCAACCCCTCGGCGCTGGCATAGACAACCTCGATCCCGGGCCGCAGGAGATGCGCCAGCGGACACCGCACCTGCTTTGGCCGCCGATCCCCCGTCATTACCCACAGAAAGGAAGGGGCGAAGGCGTGCTCGACGTTTCGCTCGATTAACACAACTCGGTGTTCGCTGCGCAGCCTCGCGCGCAGTTTGTTTGCTGCAACCATGCCTCCCACGCCCCCGCCGAGCACGACAATCGTTTTCGCAGCCACCTTTCTCCTCCGCTTTACTTTCCCGGATACGCCGCCGTTTCGACGGGGAGTCCACGAGCCTTCCAATCCGGGAAGCCCTCCTCCAGGCGGAATGCCCGCAACCCGCGCGAGCGGAGCAAGCCAACCGCCTCGTCGGCCAGCACGCAGTACGGACCGCGGCAATAGGCAATGATGTCGCGCGTCTTCGGCAGCCTCCGGAGACGCGAGCGCAGTTCGGATAGAGGAATCGACAAAGCTCCGGGAACGTGTCCCGCGCCATATTCGTCCGCGGGCCGCACGTCGAGAAGAATCACACTGCTTTTGGCCAAACCCCGCCGCAGTTCTTCGACCGTGACGGCTCTCAGCGATTTGCGATCTATTGCGAAAGAGTGCACGACGCGCTCGATCTCGGCAATGCGGTCCTCGCCGAGGTCTCGAAGCGCCCGCCACAGTCCGTATACCCGCTGGTCCGCCAAAGAGTACTTCGCGTAGAGGCCGTCCTTCCTGCAATCAACCAGACGTGCGTTACGCAGCACCTGCAGATGCTGTGAGGCGTTGGCAACCGACATGTCCGTCAGGCGCGCCAGTTCTTCTACGGTTCGTTCCTTCTGGGCAAGCATCTCGAGAAGCTCCAAGCGTCTTCCGCTCGCAAGAGCTTTCCCGATGCGTGCGAACTGCTCGAAGAGTTCGTCCTTGAATATCCTGCTGTTGCTTCGATCCACGGAAGCATTCAAGTATACAATTGAACAATTGTCAATAACGGACTCGCCCGTATGGAGGGGGCGTGAAGTCGAGAGAAGAAAGCAGATGCTTCGAGAGATGAGTGCGGTAGCGGCGGTTGACCCCGCAATTCAACGCTTAGAAGCTTTCCCCGCGATTCTCTTCAGCCGCCGGGGTGGTACGGGCCGGGGTTTTGCCGATGAAGGCGACGCCAAGGCAGATGAGAATCGCGCCAATTCATCGGCCGGCCGGGACGGTTTCGCCCAGCATCAACCACCCCATGAACATGGCGATGGCATAGCTGGCCGACGTGGCCGGGTTCAGGAAACTGTAGTCGGCCCAGGAAAGCATGCACATGAACGCCAGGGCGGAAACCAGGCGGCTGCCAATGTCCAGCCAGAGGTCCGGGTTCGTCAGTATGATTCCACGGAGTTCGATCACAATGGCGGGACTCCACCCGATCAGCGGTTCGGCCTTTTTCATGCCCTCCCGCAAAAACAGGGCGCCGAGCGGGCCGGTGGTGACCACGACGATCAGGAAACTGGCGGTCTTGATCTCGACCCTTCGAGAACAGGCCTGGCGTGAGGGCTGGGGACAACCCATCGTCTCTCCCGCTGTTGCGCCTGGCTTCCCTCGCGGCCGCGGGAATCGCTAGAGGTAATGGGAGAAGTGGAAGCTGAGCTGGCCGAGCGCGGCGCCGATGGCGGCGCCGGCAACCACGTCGCTCAGGAAATGCATACCGAGGATGATTCTCGATATGGCAATCAGAACGGCGACGGCCAGCAGCGCCAGAAGCCAATTGGGATAGAACGACCCGATCGAGAGCACCATGGCGAAGGCGACGATCGTATGCCCCGAAGGGAACGAGTAGCGGTCGGGCGGCTCGATCACCGCCCAGCAGTGCGGCATGATGTCACAGGGCCGCTTGCGGCGGCTGGTGCGCTTGAGCGCGCAAAAAAGGACGATGCCGACGCAGGCCGCCAAGGCCCCCGCGGCGAAAGCGAGGTAACGAAACATTCCTCCAAACAGCAACAGGACGACACCGGTCGCGGCCCAGAGCCACCCGTCGCCCATGCGGGTCGCGGCGATCATCAGGCCCCGCAAAAGACGCGGGGCGTACCAATGATTGACCCGGCGCATGAGCCGGTGATCCCCGGCCTCGACACGCTGCCAAAAGGCTTTTGCGACGGTCATTCTTTCCCTCCCGAAACGATTGCAGTCGCCGTGCTTGAGAAAACAGCCCATTGCGGGCGCTGCCGCTCACCGAGAATCCGCGCGGCTCGGAAGCGGGCGAAGGCGAGCTCTCTTACGTTATGGAAAAGCACTATCGCTAACCCTAATAATAATATAAGTCCGAGTGCGCCTGTCCAAGTTCTCTTGAAATGTCTGGACCGCCATTCCCCGGAGATCGCTCGATCGAAGCGTGCCTGGTGATGGTTGCCGGGTCCATGCCGCGCCGGCGTAGCCGGCCGGGGCGTGCCGCAAATTCCCGAATGCCACAAGGAAATGTCAAGGGCGCTCTTCACAAAGCGAATCTTGGCACGAGGCATATTACGGAAAGATGACAACGCGCTAACATTTTGAAAAGAAGGAGGGTTGTGGCTTAAACAGGTCCGCGCTTTTTTCACTCGGGTCTGGCGTCTGGTTCGATCCCGGAGGTATTCTTTACGACCATGCCACGCATCGAATTCGTCTTTTTCGACGCGGGTGGCGGCCATCGCTCGGCCGTTACCGCGCTGGAGCTCGGCGTCCGGGAGTGCCGTCTGCCGTGGCAGGCCCATTCGACCAACCTGCAGGAAGCGCTCGACCCGCTCGATCCGCTCAAGAAGCTGTTCGGGGTCCGGCTCCAGGACAGCTATAACACGATGCTGCGTAGGGAATGGACGATGGGCAGCGCCGAACTGCTGCGCGTGCTGCGATTTTCCGTCCGGCGCTTCCACCGCCCAACGGTGAAATTGCTCAAACCCTGCTGGCGCGAAACCCAGCCGGACATGCTGGTCTCCTGCATACCGCATTTCAATCGCGCGTTGCGGGAAAGCTTCGCGCGAATCTGCCCCGGGCGCCCGTTCGTCACCATCCTGACCGATCTGGCCGACTATCCGCCCCATTTCTGGATCGAGTCCGAGCCGCAGTATTTCATCTGCGGCACCGATCACGCCGTTGCCCAGGCGCTCGCCATGGGCCACAGCCCGGATCATGTCTTTGGCGTTTCGGGGATGATTTTGCACCCGCGCTTTTACCGGGCGGGCGACGTGGACCGCCGCCGCGAGCGGGAAAAGCTGGGGCTGGACCCGGACCTGCCGACCGGCCTCGTCCTGTTCGGGGGTTACGGATCCAAGGCGATGGCGCAGATCGAGCAGCGCCTGAACGATTCCGGGCTCGGCGTGCAGTTGATTCTGCTGTGCGGCGGGAACAAGGCGCTGACCGAGAAGCTGCGGGCGCGCCCGTCGCGGATGCCCCGGGTTGTCGAGGGGTTCACCACAAAGGTGAGCGATTACATGCGGCTGGCCGATTTCTTCATTGGCAAGCCCGGGCCGGGCAGCATGAGCGAGGCCGTGGCGATGCACCTGCCCGTTATCGTGGTGCTGAACTCGCGAACGCTGCCGCAGGAGAGATATAACGCGCACTGGGTTCTGGAAAAGGACCTCGGCCTGGTTTTGCCCAGCTTCCGGACGATCGACGCGGCCGTGGCCCAAATGATTCAGCCGGAAACGCTTGCCCACTTCAAAGCCAATACCGCCAAAGTCGAGAATCGTGCCCTGTTCGAAGTGCTCGACGCCCTGAATCAGATTCTCTAGACCAATGGCATCCTGCCGGGCGTCCCCAGTCGCTGCACGGGCGCCTGACCATCCGGGACGATTCCGGAACGACTCCGGAACGACTCCGGAACGACTCCTTAAAACTCATTCGTGGGATAGGCGGTCGAGCATCCTTCGTATCCAAGGATGATGCGGTTGCCATAACTTCCATACCTCTCCGGCCCACTCGCGGGCCAGGCGAGGCCGCTCGGCCACGGACGCTTCGAAGACGTTCTTGACGGTTAGGGTCCCGCGGCGTCCCGCCGGCGGCGCCTCGATCGGCGGCCACTGGCGCCCGAGCGCCAGAAACTTCTCGACCGCGGGCTGGCGCGAGCCGATCCCGGCGCTGGCGCCACGCTCGAGCATCAGGCATAGGCTGAGCAGGTGAACGTGGTTGTTGAGGGGGCCGTGCAGTTCGGGGTGCTGGAGCGCGTGGGCGTCGAACGAAAACAGGTGTGCCTGCGCGTAGGGCTTTTCCGCGCGCGTTCGTTCGGAAAGGCCGGCCAGCAGCTGCAAGCATGCCTGGGCCCCGTGCTCTACCATCGCCCCGCAGAACGGGCACGGGCCTTGATTCTGGGTTGTCGCGCCGTTCCCGGCGCTGCGCCGGCGGAAATCCTGCATCGCGATCGGGCGCCTTTCCCCTTTGGGTCGAGGGTGTTTTCCGGCGCGGAGTATAGCAAGCTGAATCCCGGTGCCGCGAAACGGACAATGGGGTTGCTTGACGGAGGAATCGGGAGGGGCATACCCTTGCCGGGAAGGGACGAGGACCCCCACCTCACTTCATGTCGACGCTAACGCCCAACCGAACCGGCCCGGGGATGGAGAGCGAGGCGCGCTCGTTTCTGGCCACGTTCAACGACACCGTCAAGTCCTATCTTCTTCCCGTTCAGAACTACATCGAGCTGACCTGGCAGGCGATCACCAACATTTTTACCCCGCCGTTTTATTTCGGCGATCTGATCGACCAGATGGACGTGATCGGCGTCGGGTCGCTGCCGATCATCGTCCTGACGGGATTTTTCATCGGCGCGATTCTCGTTCTGCAAACCGCCGCCCAGTTTGCGCGCTTCGGCACGACCTCCCTCACCGGCGACGCCGTTTCGCTCGCCCTGATTCGAGAACTCGGCCCGACGATCACGGCCCTGCTGGTGGCCGGGCGCAGCGCTTCGGGCATCGCTTCCGAACTGGGCTCCATGGTCGTTACCGAGCAGGTGGACGCGATGCGGGCGATGGGCACCGACCCGGGACGCAAGCTGGTGACGCCGCGCCTGGTCGCGACGCTGGTCGTGCTGCCGTTGCTCACGGCCGTGGCCGATTTCGTGGGACTGGTCGGGGGATTCCTCGTCGCGCACGCCACGCTCGGGCTGACCACGGGCGAATTCTGGCATCACGCCATCAACGCCCTCGGCCCGCACGATCTGATCCAGGGGATGACGAAACCGATCGTCTTCGCGTTCGTGATTGCGACGGTGGGCTGTTTCAAGGGACTGACGGTGCGTGGCGGGACCGAGGGCGTGGGCCGCGCGACAACCAGCGCCGTCGTGGTCTCTTCGGTGGCCATTCTGGTGACCGGGTTTTTCCTCGACAAACTTTTGCTCTTCGTGTTTCCGTGATCCGGTCCGGCCGCCCCGTCCCTTTCGTGTTCCTCCGGGTGACGGCCGGAAATCCGCGCGGTCCGGCGGCGCGACTTTCCCCGTATAATTCCCCTATGACCGGCAGCGGGGAGAAATGACGGGCGCGTCCGCGGCTGCGGGGCCTGCCATCGTCTTCGAAAATGTTCGAATCGGCTTCGACGAGGGAGAGGTGCTGCGAGGCGTCAGCTTTTCCGTGGCGCCGCGCGAAACCGCGGTTCTTCTCGGCGAAACGGGCACGGGGAAAACGCTCCTGTTGAAAATGGCGGCCGGACTGGTTCGCCCGGACGCCGGCCGCGTGGAAGTGCTCGGCCGGGACTTGGGAGCGATGGACGAGCGGGAACTGCTGGATTTTCGCCGGCAGATCGGGTTCGTTTTTCAGGAAGGGGCGCTGTTCGATTCGCTCTCGGTCGAGGAAAACGTCGCCTTCCGGCTGCGCGAAGAGAAAATGGACGAGAAGGAAATCGCCCCCCGCGTTCGCGAGTCCCTGGAGTTCGTCGAAATGGCCGGCGCGATCGAGAAGCTGCCGGGCGAGCTTTCGGGCGGGATGCGGCGGCGCGTTTCGATCGCGCGGGCGCTGGTCAGCCGCCCCCCGATCGTCCTGTACGATTCGCCGACGGCCGGCCTCGACCCGGTTACGTCGCAGAGGATCATTACGCTGATTCTCCGACTGCGAGACCTGCAAGGCGTCACGGCGCTGCTGGCGACGCACCGCCTGCAGGACGCCTTTGCGCTGGCGAATTTTCGCTTCGATGAGAAGGCCTGCCGGGTGGTTCACGCCACCGAGGACGGCGCCGGGGACGGGCGAAAGACGACGTTCCTGGTTCTGCGCGACGGCGGGATTTATTTTGAAGGCGATCAACACCAGATTCGCGGCTCGGGCGATCCTTATCTCGCCCGATTTTTGCGGTGAAATCGGAACAGCAGGAACGACGGCGGCTGGAGCGGTGGGCAGTGCCCGTTGCGAATCCGGAAGGAGGACGAGGGAAATGGCACGTAGACAGTTGACCTACACAGACCTTCGCGTCGCGTTGTTTGTGCTGTTGACGGTGGTGCTGCTGATCGTTGGTATTTTCTACGTAACGGGCCAGGGCGCCTTCGAGTCCACGTACACGATCAAGACCTACCTGCCCGAGGCGGAAGGACTGGTCCCCGGCGCGCCGGTCAGTCTCGGCGGCGTGCGGATCGGCAGCGTCACCGGCCTGAGCATCAATCCGAACGCCGCCAACCCGGATCAAAATATCGAAATCGATATGAATATCTATAAGAACTATCAGAAATGGATTCGCGAGAATTCCACGGCGACACTGATCACGCAGGGCGCGCTGGGCACGCGCTACGTGACGATCTCGCGCGGCACGCCGCCGGCGGCCGTGCTCGAGAACGGCGAGTCGGTCCAGGGGCTGCCCGCATCGACCATCCAGACGCTGGTGAACCATAGCACCGTGCTTCTGGACAACCTGAACGGCGTTACCGTGGACCTGCGGGCCATTGCCGACCAGATCCACAGCGGCAAAGGCACGCTCGGCAAGCTGCTCTACGACTCCCACCTGTACAGCCAGCTCAACCAAAGCATATCCCATGCCAACGACATCATGGCCAGGCTGCAGAGCGGGCAAGGCACGGCCGGCAAGCTGATCGCCTCCGACGCGCTCTACGACCAGGCCAATTCCGCCATCGGACGAGTCGACGAACTGCTGGCCGCGGTACGGTCGCAGAAGGGGAGTTTGGGCAAGATGATCTACGATCCGGCGCTCTATAACAACGCCAACGGCTTTCTTTCCAGGGGCAACAGCTTTCTGACGAACGTCCAGGCGGGTAAGGGAAGCCTCGGAAAACTCGCCACCGATTCCGCTTTGTACAACAATCTCAGCAGCGCTTCCGCCAATCTGCGCGATCTGACCGGCAAGCTCAACCATGGCCAGGGCACCATGGGGGAATTCTTCACGAATCCTCAGCTCTACAGCAATCTCACGGGCCTCACCGGCGATTTGCGCGTGCTGCTCGGCGATTTCCAGCACCATCCGAAGAAGTATCTGCGGATCAAGATGTCGCTCTTCTGAAGCCGGCCGGGGGCAGGGTGGCGTTGCCGATCGGGCCCTCGGTCGCGGACGGCTTTTCCGGGGGCCAAGTGCCCCATGGTATTTTGCGGGCACGGGTTCCATGCCCTCCGTGATATACCCGTTGCCAGAGGGGTGGCCCGTCCAGTTCGGGATGCCCCGAGGGAGCCGGCCCACGTGTTCCCGAGCTCGGCCGGCGCGCGCCATCGACGCCCGCGAAGAAGGCAACCTGATTCGAAAAATACGGTGGTAGGCGGTTGCGCTGCAAGATGAGAGGATTGGCTTCGTAATCCCTGAATCCCCAGCCTTGATCTGGCAGGAATTTCGTGCTCAAGTCCAAATCGTCAACGAGCGCCTGGCCGCGGAAATGGCTGCGGCCGGGGGAGACGTTCGCTCCCTGATCGACCAATTGCAAAATCAACTCCCCTCGACCACGCCGGGCCCACTCGAGCCCGGAAAGATCGCTTCATGGGAACGGCTCTTCGGCGCGACAGAGCGCGGCCTTTTCTCCGAACCGCTCGGGACCTTTGAGAAACTCCGGCCGATGGGCAGAACGCTGTCGGCCATGTAGCGGCACCGCCTGGAAATGGAAGATCTGGTCCGGCGGCTTCCATCCGAGATGACGGTTTCGGGGGCGGAGCTGGTGGAGATCCTGGGCCCGGACCTGCGCGGGGGCTTGCGAATGTGGTGGTCGAAGAGGGGCAAGACGCCGCGGCCGCTCAAACTCCGGCAAATTGTCGCCGCCCACCTGGGCGAAGAGGGCGCCCGTCGCCCGCAGGTCGATCGGGCCTTTGAGCTCGTGTTGTCGAAAGCCGGGCTGCGTCTGCTGGCCGCCTGGCAGGTCTTTCGACGCCATCAGTTGGCCATCCTCGCGGGCGGGGATGAGGACCAGAAAGCCCTCGCCCAGGAACAAAAGTGGTGGTCCCGAACGGCCGCCATCCTGTCCAGGGGAATCGAGCATAGCGCGCGCGTCTACCGGCAGTGGGCCGCCGTTTTTCCCGCTCGGCTGGCCGAAGCGATGCTCGGCCGCTCGCCGAGATTTTCCGAGCGGGATCTGGGAAAAATGGCCGGACGATGGCAGGCGGAGTGCGGCCTTTGGCATCGGCAGGAGCGCGCCGTGCGCGCGGTGATCGATCTCGAGCGCCAACTGTCTCTTGTGGCCGGCGAGGCGACCGAAGGCTCCCGCCAAGTGCTGGATGCCTTGCGCGCCGAGCGCGACGACGTCACCGGCGAATTGGACCAGACGGTCGCCTGGCTTCAAGCGGGAATCAAAGAGGGCCGCCACGAAGTCTTTCCGGCGCCCAAGGCCGGGTTGCTTTCGGCCGAGCAGCGCGCCCGCGACTGGTCCGAACGTTTTTCTTCCCGCGTGCGGATCGATGGCCCGTTTTTGTCGAGGCGGTACGGCCTGTGCGTGTCCTGGCCCGTTGGCGGAAGCCCTGGCGGCAATTGCATCCACAGCAGGTCCTGCTGGATGCCCTAAACCGCGCCGGTCTCGAAGCCGCGCGAGAGGGTTTCCGTGAGGCGGAGACCGAGCATGTTGCCGTCATCCGGGATATCGAGCAGGCCCGGCAGGTGCTCCGGTTTGCCGTCGAAGCCGGGCAGGCGGACCGGGAGGGGGTCAAAAATCTGCCTCACGAAGCCGCCACGAATGCCATCGCGCTGCTCGAACACCGCCGCGAGGCCATGATCGATCCGCAGCCGGCGGCTGAAGCGGGCCTGTGCCGCGCGCAGGCGTTGACTTTGCTTCAGACGCATATGGCGCTCGAAATCGGACGGATGGGCCTGGTTACCCTGCTCACGCGCCAGGGCGCTCCGCGCGCGGCTCGCAACCTCGCCCAGCTGGCGCTGGATTCAATCAAAATGGCGAGCGGCGGCCTTTGGAGTGTGGCGGGGAAGGGGCTTCGCTGGGTCTCCTTGAAACTCGTTGGGAGACGCCGGTTTCCACTCGCGCGGGCGACGGGTCCACGCACTGGAGTTGCCGAAAACTGGCCTTCGCGCTGGGCATCGGCAAAGACGCCGTGCATCGCGTTTGGCAAGAAGCGGGCTTGCAGCCGCACCGTCTCGAACGCTACATGGCCAGCGACGATCCTGCATTCGAAGGCAAAGCCGCTGACATCCTCGGCCTCTATCTGCATCCGCCGCAGCGCGCGACCGTATTCTGCGTCGATGAAAAGACCGCCATTCAAGCCCTGGATCGTCTCGATCCCGTCCTGCCGCTCTCGCCGGGACGCGCCGAACGCCACGGTTTCGAGTACTACCGGCACGGCACGCTCTCCTTGTACGCGGCACGGAATACCGCCACCGGTCGTGTTCACGGCAAAACCGCTGCCCGCCATACCAGCCGTGAGTTCGTCGCTTTTTTGCAAGAGGTCGTATCCTTGTGCTCTTCGCGGCAACAGATTCATATCATCCTCGACAATCTCTCCGCGCACAAAACGCCAACGGTCCGCGAGTTCCTCCAACAACATCCGCGAGTCCGGTTTCACTTCACGCCCACGTACTCGTCTTGGCTCAACCAGGTCGAGATCTGGTTCGCCAGGATCGAACGCGAAGTCATCGGGCGTGGCATCTTCACCTCGGTTTCCGATTTGCCTCGCAAACTGCGACGCTACATCAACGCCTACTCCGCCAATGCTCGGCCGATCCAGTGGAAATACTCTAACCCCACCCGCCGCGTCCGCACTAACGAACTCACTGCGACAGGCCACTAGTTGCTCTAGAGCAGAGGGACTAACAGGCGATTTAGCGGGCCGGGCCGCTCCGTTCGCATCGCCGGCAGGACATCCGTCAGCCGGATGGCGAGGGCGCGGCGGAATTCGGCTGGATCGGGCTGAAGCGCACGACGCTGCGGGAGAACGGTCCGGCCGGCGCGATCGTTACGCTGACGAGCGGCGCCGTGACGCCGTCGAGCGATTGGGCGACCCACCACGCCTCTTCCGGCACGCAAACCACCTGGCCGCGCTCGAGCGCCCGGGCCGTTGCGAGCGCCGTTCTCTGCCGGTCCTCGGGACCCGATTCGAAAGGAATCGCGCCGAGCCACCGCCCGAATGCTTGCGTCGAACGCGGCGACAGGAGAAAGCGCAAGTTCCGGTCGGTGGCGGCCACCAGACACAGCATGCCTCTTGCGCGCATGCGGGGAACCAGGATCAGGGCCGGTCCGCGAACCGGCAGATGCTCGCGTCCCTCGACGCGCAAGGGCCACGCGGTGCGGGTCGCGCCCCACAGGCCCAGCCGCAGCAAGGCATCCGGCTGGAGGGCGAGCGCCAGGCCTGTCGCGGCGAGCGTCAGAAATCCGGTGATCAGAAACACCTGCGGCGGCCGGGGATGGCCGAAGAAGATCAGCAGGTATTGCGCCACGGGCTGGAGCGCGATTCCCACGAAGGAGAATAGATTGGCAGCGGCAATGATGCCGCCCTTTTCCTCCGGGCGCGGCCGGTACTGAATCATGGCGCTGAGCGGCACGGCGAAAAAGCCGCCGAAAAATCCCGTCCAGCCGAGTTCCCAGGCGACCTGGGCAAACGAGAGTCCGCGCTGCGACAGAAGAATCATCATTGTCGCGACGCCAATCGCCCCGACCGGCACCAGACCGTATTCGATTTTGTTGCCCGAAAGATAGCCGGCGACAAAGCTCCCGATCCCGATCCCGATCGACATGGCGGCCAGCAGCAGGCTCGTCTGCGTATCGGAGACGCGCAGCACGTCGGCGGCGTAAAGCGCCGTATTGATCAGGATCAGCGCGCCCAGGAACCAGAAAAAGGTGTTTCCGGCAACGGCCAACCCTAACAACCGGTCGCGGCGCATCCTCTGGACCTGGCCCCACAGATCGGCCAGCGGATTCCATTTCATCTTCCGCGCCGGATCGGCCGCGGGCACGCGCGTAATGCCCAGGCTCACGGCCAGACCCACAAGCGCCAGAGCCAGCAGAAACAGGCCCTGGATCTGTTCGCTGCCGCGAAAGCGATCCGAGAGCGCCCCGGCGGCCATCGTTCCCGTGATGATGGCGACGAAGGTGCCCAGCTCGATGATGCCGTTGCCCCACGACAATTTTCTCTCGGGAAGCAGCTCGGGCAGCAGGCCGTACTTCGACGGGCCGAAGAGCGCGGCCTGGACGCTGATCAAAAATACCGCCGCGAAGTCGATGTTCAGGCTGCCTCGCCAGAATCCCAACAGAGCCAGCAGGGCGACAACGATTTCCAGCAGCTTCGTGCCAATGGTGACGCCCCGCTTGCTGTAGCGGTCGGCCAGGTATCCGCCGGCCATGGAGAACAGAAGAAAGGGAATGGCGAATAGAAGCGGGATGACCAGCACCACGAGGCGATTGCGCTCGGCGGGATCGATCGCCATGCCCAGAACCAGAAACGTGACGACCCACTTCAGCAGATTGTCGCTGAAGGCGCCCTGAAACTGGACCCCGATCAGGCTCCAGAATCCGGCGAGCGACCGGCTCGAATCTCGTGCGGCGGCTTGCTTCACGTTGACAATCCCAATCCTTCGGCGAGATCGGATTTCATGCGCGCCGGCCGGCGCTCCATTGCTCCTGGCGCGTCTCAGTTTAGGATGGCGGCCCCGTTCAGACAATATGCACAGACAATACGCCCCAGCCGGGACTTTTCGAGCCGATAGATCAGGAAACGATGCGGAGGGTGGCGGGGACGGGTGAAGTTTCCGGTTCGGCGGCTGCGCCCGAACGATGCGGATATTTCGATGCGACGTAGTTTTCGAGCAGCTCGCGGAAGGCGGCGGCAAGCTCCTCGTAGGAGCCGCGCAGGGTGACGGCTTTTCGGCCGTCGATGTAAACGGGGCAGGCGGGTTCCTCGCCGGTGCCCGGAAGGCTGATGCCGATGTTCGCGGCCTTCGATTCCCCCGGCCCGTTCACGATGCAGCCCATCACGGCGAGTGTCAATTCCTCGACGCCTTCATATTGCCGTTTCCATTCCGGCATCCGTTCGCGGATGTAGTCCTGGGTTCGTTCGGCCAGTTCCTGAAACGTGCTGCTGGTGGTGCGGCCGCAGCCCGGGCAGGCCGTCACCGACGGCGCGAAGGAGCGAAGCCCCAGCGCCTGCAGCAGCTCGCAGGCCGCGTAGACCTCATCGCGGCGGTCGCCGCCGGGCCGGGGCGTGAGCGAAACCCGGATCGTGTTGCCGATCCCCTCGGCCAAAAGCACCGCCATCGACGCCGCCGACCAGACCAGTCCCTTCGCTCCCATGCCCGCTTCGGTGAGCCCCAGGTGCAGCGGCTGATCGGTTTTCGCCGACAGGTCGCGGTAGATGGCGATGAGGTCCCGAGGGCGGGAAATCTTGCAAGAGATGATGATCTGATCCTTCCGCATGCCCGAGGCGAGAGCCAGATCGGTCGATTCGAGCGCGGAAAGCACCATGCATTCGTTGATGATCTCTTCTGAGCTGAGGCCCAGATCGCCATCGGTGTTTTCCTGCATCTTGCGCATCACCAGTTCCTGATTCAGGGAACCGGCGTTGACGCCGATGCGAACCGGCTTTTGATTGTCCACGGCGATCTTGCAGATGGTGGAAAACTGTTCGTCGCGCCTGGCGCCCTTGCCGACGTTGCCGGGGTTGATCCGGTATTTATCGAGCGCGGCGGCGCACAGGGGATATTGGGCCAGCAGGACGTGGCCGTTGTAATGGAAATCGCCGATGAGCGGCGCTTCGCAGCCGACGTCCAGCATCCGCTGCTTGATTTCCGGGACCGCCGCGGCGGCCTCGGGGACGTTGACGGTGACGCGCACCATCTCCGAGCCGGCCTGGGCGAGCTCGATGCATTGCCGGGCCGTGGTGGCGGCGTCGGCGGTGTCGGTATTGGTCATCGACTGCACGACAACCGGCGCGCTTCCGCCGACCGTGACGCGGCCCACGGGAACGGCCACAGTCGGGCGGCGAGGTTGAATCGGCGATCGCGCCGCGGCAGCCGCCGCCATCTCTCCGGAAATACGCGGGGGTTCGCTCACAAGGAGGCCTCGGATCGATTCTATCCAAGTTGCAGGGCAGTGTGCCAGGAAGTTTCCGCTGCGTGCCCGATTCGCCCGTGTTGCGCCGTCGTGGCGAAGACGGCAGACGCTACTGCGCGGTCCAGCCGCCGTCGATGGTGAGGCTGGCCCCGGTGATCAGCGAAGCCGCCGGCGAGCAGAGAAAAACGATTGCGCCCGTCACCTCGTCCATGCGGCCGAGCCGGCCCATCGGTATGCGGCTGACGCACCACTGGCGGAATTCCGGGTTGGCGAAAAACACGGAGGTCATCGGCGTCTCGAGAAACGTAGGGCCGATGGCATTGACGCGAATGTTTTGTGGGGCGAGTTCGACCGCCATGGACTTGGTCAGCCCTTCCAGGGCATGTTTGGTCATGCAATATACGGTCCGCGTGGGCGCGCCGACGTGGCCCATCTGGGACGAAATATGGATCACGGCGCCGCCGCGCTCGCGGCGATCGGGGGCCTCGAGCATTTTGTGGACGGCGGCCTGCGCCACCAGGAACGCGGCGCGCACGTTGAGCGCGATCATCCGGTCGAGGTGGTCTTCGGTGACATCGACAAACGCGTCGGGAAAGTTGATGCCGGCATTGTTGATGAGGATATCGAGCCGGTCGAGCCGGCCGATGGTTTCGCGCGCCCGGGCCGCATCGGTGATGTCGCAGACGGCCACTCGCGCCCGGCCGCCGGCCGCGGAGATGCGCCCGGCGACTGTTTCCAGTTCTTCGCGCGTGCGGCTGAGCAGAATGACTTCCGCCCCCGCCGCGGCCAGGGCAACCGACGTTTCCGCCCCAATCCCGCGCCCCGCTCCGGTCACCAGGGCGATGCGCCCGTCGAGCCGGAAAGACGGGGCAGACGCTGCCTCGCGGCCGTCTATGACTTTCCTCCGGCGCGTGCCCCCAGGCCGACGTTCTGCTTGCCGTAGCGCCGCAATCGGAGATCGGCCTGCTCCTTGTGCGCCCAAAAGCGCTCGATGGCGCAGAGGCGCGAGCAGTATTCCCCGATTTTCACGCTGCCTTCCCCGGTGCATTGCTGGTAGGTCACCGTCTTGAGGAATTTCCCCACCCACAGCCCGCCCGTGTAGCGGGCCGCGCGCCGGGTCGGGAGGGTGTGATTGGTGCCGATCACTTTATCCCCGTAGGCGACGTTCGTTTCCGGACCGATGAACATCGATCCGTAGTTGCGCATGTGATCGAGGAAATAGCGCGGATGGCGCGTCAGGATTTCGACGTGCTCGTAGGCCAGCCGGTCGGCTTCGCGGACCGCTTCGTCGAAATCGGCGACGAGGATGATCTGCCCGTAATCGCGCCAGGAGACCGAAGCGACTTCCGCCGTGGGAAGGACGGCCAGCTGCCGGTCGATCTCGGCGGGAAGCGCCTGGGCGAGCTTTTCCGACGTGGTGATCAGGACCGCGGGCGACGTCGGTCCGTGCTCGGCCTGGCCGAGCAGATCCGTGGCGACCATCTCGGCATCGGCCGAATCGTCGGCAATGACAAGAACCTCGGTCGGGCCGGCCAGCAGATCGATCCCGACCTCGCCGAAAAGCTGGCGTTTGGCTTCGGCGACGTAGGCGTTGCCGGGCCCGACGAGCATGTCCACCGGAGCGATCGTATCGGTGCCGAGCGCCATGGCGGCGACGGCCTGGACGCCGCCCAGAATATAAATCTCGTCCGCCCCGCCCAGAGCCATGGCCGCGATCGTTTCCGCATGGGGCTTACCCTGGGTGGGCGGCGTGCAGGCGATGACGCGCCCGACTCCCGCGACTTTGGCCGTGACGATGCTCATGTGCGCCGAGGCCACCATCGGGTATCGGCCGCCGGGGACATAGCAACCGGCGCTGCCCACCGGAATGTTCCGGTGGCCCAGCGTTACGCCGGGCAGGGTTTCGACCTCGATGTCCTTCAGCGCCGCCCTCTGGTGCTCGGCGAAACGCCGGATTTGCGCCTGGGCGAAGCGAATGTCGCCCCGGGTTTGCTCCGGGACGCTGGCGACGAGCGCGTCGATCTCGCCGGGCGTCAGGCGAAAGCTGGCGGGAGACCAGTTGTCGAATTTTGCCGAGAGCTCCCGCACGGCGGCGTCGCCGCGCCGCCTGACGTCGGCCAGGATGGCCGCGACCGTTTCCTGCACCTTGGCGTCGGCCGCTTGCGGATTTCGGGATGAAGCTGTCTTTAGGTATTTCGCCATGCGTTTCTCCCCAATTCTCGAAGGTTACTTGATGGCGATGGGGTTCACCGGCGAGCCCACCGCCTTGGTGATCGGCAGGGGCGGCGCGCAAAAGAAGAATTCGTATACGTGGTCCTCGGCGCAGTCCGCCGCCAGATCCTTCAGGTAAAAGATCTCGCCCATGCTGATGCCGATCATCGGAATCACGACCCAGTGCCAGGGCTGGCTGGCTTCGTTCGATTCATTCGGACGAACCTCGCAGCCCCAGGTGTCGGCGCAAATGGCCGCGATATCGGTGCGCCGGACCCAGTCCGCCGTCTCGAATTTCAGGCCCGGGGCATCTCCCCCGGCGTATCCGCCCCACCGGCCGGAGGCCAGGCAGCGCTCCATATGGCCCGTGCGGAAAATAACGAAATCGCCCCGGCCGATTTCCACGCCCTGGGCCGCGGCGCATTTTTCCATCTCGTCGGTCGAGATTCCGTAGCCGTCCTCGAGCGAATCCACGCCCTTGAAGCGGGCAATGTCCAGAAGGACCCCCCGGCCGACCATCCTGTCCTTCACCTTTTCAATGCCGTTCTTCTGAGCGCCGCTGGAATCGACCAGCCGCGCGTCGTAGCCGTTCCACATTTTCTCGCCAAGAAAGACGTGGCCGAGCGCGTCCCATTGCGTGCCGCACTGCAGGGGCATCGTCACGATGTCGTCGGCGTAGCGAACGCCGATCGCTTCCTGACGTCCCGCGACGGCGTCGACGCCGGAGGTCAACATCGTGTGGATGGGATTGAAACGGTTGCCCCACTGGCCGTTCTGCGGCCCCTGATTGTCGAAATTCAGGGCCAGCGAAAAAACCTTTCCTTTGCGGATCAGCCGCCCGGCGTCGACGATGTCCTGGGCGGAGACGTGATTCAGCGTGCCGATTTCATCGTCCGGGCCCCAGCGTCCCCAGTTGCTCAGCCGCTCGCCGGTGGCGTGGATCTCCTTGACGGTGATTCCGGATTTTTTCTCGGAAGGAATAGCCATCTTTTCACTCCTCGCGTTCGACAGAACTTTAGCACTGGCGGCGCATGGCGCAGAAAAGCGCCATCTGCGCCCGCGCCGAAAAAAACGGCTCGAAAAAACCGACCCTCGGCGGGCCGCTCAGCCCAGCCAGGGGTTGGGCGCCAGGGCCTCGATGTCGCTGACGGCGTCGATGACGGTTGGACGGCCGGACGCGAGGGCCTTTTCGAACGCGGGCCGCAGTTCCGACGGCTTTTCCACGCGCAGACCGAGCGCGCCCATGGTTTCGGCGATCCGCGCGAAATTGACTTTCGAAAAATGCCACATCTCGCTCTGCTTACCGGACGGGCGGCCTTTGTACGCCTCGCGGAAGATTTCCGTTTCCTGGTTGAGAGCATCGTTGTTGTTGACGCAGGTGATCGTGGGAATTCCGCAGCGAACCGCCGTTTCGAGTTCCTGGATGTGATACCAGAAGCCGCCGTCGCCCGTGAAACAGACCACGGGGCGATCGGGCTGCGCGACTTTGGCCCCGAGCGAGGCCGGGAAGGACCAGCCGAGCGACCCCGCCGCGCGCATGAAATCCCAACGCTGGCTATCGACCCACAATTGCTGGCATGTCCACATGCCCGCGTGGCCCGTGTCGCTCACCACGATGGCGTTGTCGGGAAGCCACTCGCTCAGCTCCTTCAGAATGCGCTCGGGCCGCATCGGGACCGCGTCCGAATTCCGCAGCGGGGCGATTTCGGCGCGCCATTCCTCCACCAGGGCCGTCGCTTCGCGGACCCAGGCGTCCCGCTTCACCGACGGGCCCATCAGCGCTTCGAGCGTGACCTTCGCGTCGCCGAGCAACGAAACGGCGTTGGGATAATTGCGTCCCAGATCGGCCGGATCGATGCCGATCTGAATGACCTTCGTGCCGGCCGGGGGTACGCGCCAGAAGTTCGTGGTCATTCCGCCGGTTTGGCTGCCGACGTACAAGACCAGGTCGGCGCGGGCCATCAGCTTGTTCGAACAGGAGCGGGAATAGGTGCCGGCGACGCCCATATAGAGCGGATGGTTTTCCGGGAACAGGGCATAGGCGTTGAGCGAGGTCAGCACGGGAATCGAAAGATTGACGGCCAGATTCAAGGCCTCCGCCCGCGCGCCCGACCACTTCGCCCCGCCGCCAATCACCATCACGGGCCGCTGCGCCTCCCTCAGGTAGCGCGCCGCTTCCTCGACCTTGCTCTTCTCGGGCGCGGGCCGGTGCGGGGGAACGCAGGAGTATTGCGATTCGACGATCAGCGGTAGATCGGCTGAGCCCGCCTCGACATCTCCTTCCTTGCCGGCGAGCATCAGGTTCACGGGACCCGGGGTGCCCGAAGTGGCTTCGCGGAACGCCTGCCGCAGCAGATCGGGCAGCCGTTCCACCACGTCCACTTCAAAATTCGCCTTGGTCACCTGGTTGAACAGGGGGAAGTCGTTGATCTCCTGGTAGTTGAGCTTGTGCTTCTGATGGGGCAGCCTGCCTCCCGTCATGGCGATGATCGGGCTGTGGGCCATGAACGGGTCCCGCAGTCCGGCGGCCAGATTGGCGGCCCCGATGGCCTGCGCCAGACAGATCCCGGGGCGTCCCGAGGCGCGCGCGTACCCGTCGGCCATGTATACGGCCGCCTTTTCCCCGTGCGTCAGCACGCGTTTGATCGGCATGTCCTCCATGTGGCTGAGCGCCCGGCTCAGCATCGTGGGAACAAAGAAAATGGCGCGAACGCCATATGCTTCGAGGAATTCAGCAATGTATTGAGCGCCAGTGATGGTTTGAGGCACAGCAGGGTCTCCTTTAGGAAAGAGTTCGCGAGTAGCCGGAACGGGATAGCCGAGGCGTTTGCATCACCCGAAGTATAGACAAGCTTACGTGTTCGTCCAGCGGATTAGGGAGATGTCCGGGATTTTTTTGGGACTGCGGAGCGGGGAACGACGGGAATGGAGACTCCGGGCCTTGGCTGCGGCGAAGCGGGCGCGAGCGTGAAAGTCTGGTCGACCTCCGTGCGTCCGTGCGTGGTGTAGGTGACGTATTTGGCCTTCACGGGAACCAGTCGCGGGGCCGCGCCGGGAGTTGCCTGGACCGTGCGAAACGTCGTGTCGTTGTAAAGCTCGACGACGATCACGCCGAGCGGGTAGGCCATACTGCGGAACCCGATCGGCAATCCGCCCATCTCCATCCGAATGCGGCTGATCGCGCCGCTTTTCGGATCGACGAACGCCTTGCCCTCGACGCACTGGCTGACGATGTTCGACTCCATCCAGCGGCGGCGCACGTCGGGCGGCGAACATGGCGTGCTCTTGAAATGGAGAATCCAGGGACCGTCCGCCGGCGTTTCCGCGCGGAGGGAAAGGTGCATGGCCGATCCGGGGAGAAAGATGAGCGGCAGCGTCGCGCCGTCGGCCAGCTCCGCGCCGCCGCGTTGCGCGTCAGGAGAATCGGGCGAGCCGCCCTCGGCCTTGGGACCGGGGGCAGGGAACGCGTAACGATAGGAGGAATGGCGAGTCCGCTTGAGATGGCCAGAGGGATCGAAAAAGCGCACCGTTTGTTGCACTTCGAGGGGCATTTTGGCGATGCCGGCCTGGTAGGCCTCGGCCTGCGCCTGGACCTGCTTGACGATGGGCAGCTGAGATGGCGTGCCGGTAGGCGCGGCCTGGGCATGAAGCAAAGCCGCCGCGCATAGAGCCAGCAGGGCGCATGCCGACATGCGGGCGAGCAATGACACTTCTTGTCGTGGGGCGTTCATTTATGTATTTTCCCAGATAATGCACTGACGCTAGCTTCGACGCTCGTATTCCCCCGGCGGTTGCCGCGAGCACGCATCGTGACGGTGGAAGGGCGCAAATCACCGCATAATCGGACCCTCGCCGGAGTGGCGAAACTGGCAGACGCGCGAGACTCAAAATCCAGTGGCGCATCGACCGGTTGAACGGGCACCTGTTTTCGGCAAGCATGTGCAATATGAGACATATTTCGAGTGTCTCCCGGTACATAGTGATACCCGCCGTGTTCTCAATTTTCGGTAATTCGCACCACAAATCAATCGGGAGAATCGAAACATGTCAGGAAAAAACACAGCAGTTTTCGGCATTTACCCAAGTCGCGTTAGCGTCGAAAGCGGAGTGGAGGCCCTGAAAACAGCAGGCTTTCGGAACACGGATATTTCCGTGCTTTTCTCCGAGAATGACGGTTCGAAGGACTTCGCCCACGAAAAGGGCACCAAAGCTCCGGAAGGCGCAACCGCGGGAGCAGGAACCGGCGCGGTGGCGGGAGGCGCTCTGGGATGGATCGTCGGCATTGGCGCTCTGGCAATTCCAGGCGTCGGGCCTTTTATAGCCGCCGGTCCCATCGTGGCGGCACTGGCCGGAGTAGGCGTTGGCGGAACAATTGGGGGTATAGCAGGCGCGCTGATCGGACTGGAAATCCCGGAATATGAGGCCAAACGGTATGAAGGACGTGTGAAAGATGGCGGAATTTTGCTCTCCGTTCATTCTGACGATTCCGCCTGGATAAAACGCGCCAAGGAAGTCCTGGAACGCACGGGAGCACAAGACATTGCGTCCGCTGGGGAATCGACGGCGGATTACGCCAAGAGTGATAAGCCTCTCTCGCGGGCTTCAACCGGAGGGATCGGGAACAGCTAATGGCAAGAGGGAAAGATGCCCTGGGCTTCCCTCGAGCCGCGACAGAGGACTGACCCTGCGCGCATGACACGGCAGTCCCTCTGATCACCAAGCGATCATATTTTGGCTCGCCCAAACCAATACCGGGATATTTCCAACCTGCTGGCAGTTGTCGTGGCAGTTGTCGTGATCGCGACACTCTACCTTGCAAGGGTGGTCCTGGTCCCTTTCGCCCTCGCAATGCTCGCTACTTTCCTTCTGACGCCGGTGGTGATTTGGCTGGAACGCATTCGAATGCCCCGGGTGTTCGCGGTATTGCTCGTGGTGGTATTGTCCGTCGCGGCGATGGGCTCAGTCGGTTGGGTGGTTACGGATCAGTTCGTAAACGTTACCAGTAAACTTCCAAAGTACAGAGCGAACATCAAAAAGAAAATTGAATCTCTTCACAGCCCGAAGGGCCAAAGCTTGAACAAGGCCACTGACGATATCGCAGAGTTGGGCAAGGAACTGGCGACTGCGCCGACGAGCGGTCCAGCAGCTGGAATATCCGGTGCGTCGGAATCGCCCCCACAGACACGACCCCTTCGCGTACAAGTGGTTTCACCGCCTACGAATTTGCTGGAGTCCGCCGGCAAGCTTTTGGGTCTTTTGGGCACCCTGGGAATGGTGATTATCTTCACGATTTTCATGCTGGTTCGGCGGGAGGATCTGCGAAATCGTTTCATCCGCCTGGCAGGGCGGGGACGCCTGAACCTGATGACGCAGGCGTTAGACGAAGCTGCCCATCGCGTCAGCCGGTATGTGTTCCTGCAGTTTATCGTAAATTCTTGTTACGGCCTGCTTGTGGGTGTCGCCCTCTATTTCATCGGCGTTCCGAACGCTCTGCTGTGGGGCGTTGGCGCAGGATTGCTGCGGTTTCTTCCTTATATTGGTCCTCCTATCGGTGCATTATTGCCAATTCTGTTGTCGTTCGCAGTATTCGATGGTTGGGGTAAATCGCTTATCATCATCGGGCTTTTCGTGGTACTCGAAGTCGTGGTCAGCAGTTTTGTCGAGCCGAGACTTTATGGGGCCCACACCGGCATCTCGGCTCTGGCCATTCTCTTCGCAGCCATATTCTGGGTATTGCTCTGGGGACCGATCGGTTTGATTCTTTCGACCCCTTTGACTGTGTGCCTGGTGGTCATCGGCCGCCACGTCCCTCACTTAGAGTTTTTGCAAGTAATTTTGGGAGACCAGCCGGTGCTGCCGCCGGAGGCTCAGTTCTACCAGCGGCTACTGGCGACGGATCAGAATGAAGCCAGACAAGTGCTGGATCGCTATCTAAAGGATAAATCCTTGGAGGATCTCTACGATCTTGTCTTGATCCCGGCATTGAGCTTGGTGGAGCAAGACCGCCATCAGAACCAGCTTGACGAGGCAACGCAAACTTTCGTCTTCCAGAGCGTCAAGGAAGTACTGGAAGAAATTGAAGATCGAAGCAATGAGCCGCGTGAACTGAATGCGAAAGGCGCGGAGGTGACGGATTCGGACGGCACGTCACCGTTGTCATCTCAAAATGCAGCCGCGAAAAGAGCGATCTCCGTAGTGTGCATGCCTGTCAGAGATGAGGCGGATGAAATCGTGGGCAGTATACTGGTTCACCTTCTGAAGAAATCGGGCTATCGGGCGCGCTACCTCGATATCGGGACAAC
Source organism: Candidatus Dormiibacterota bacterium (assembly GCA_035534495.1). Classification (GTDB taxonomy): domain Bacteria; phylum Acidobacteriota; class Terriglobia; order Acidiferrales; family UBA7541; genus JAKASX01. The sequence continues at coordinate 32,889 of DATLRW010000129.1, forward strand.
CACTGAAATGCTTGCACAGGTGATGGAAGAAAAACCGGCCATTGTGTTCCTGTCCGCACTTCCGCCGTTTGCAGTGGCCCATGCTCGGAGGTTATATCAGGCATTGCGGGCACAAACCCCGGATCTAAAAATTCTGATTGGCCTATGGCATTTTTCCGGAGATGCGGAGCAAGCCGCGAGACGGATCAGCGGTGTCTCCGATGGCCATATTTCCGCGACCCTGGCGCATGCCATGCAACAGATCAGGTTCCTGACCGCCGCTGCACCCCGGCCCGCCGCGGAATCGGTTATTCAAACTGTCTAGCCTGAAATGTGGAAAGATTGGAGTTCCCGGCTAACAACAGGCCGTCGACATCGCACTGGCCGTAGAGCACGGTACACGGGATTCGCAGTACCAGTAGAGGTCAAAGAATAACAGGACAGAGAGGAAGCCAGATGGCCGCCGTTCCCAAAGTGGCAGGGCTGAATTGGAAGGAACTGCTTGGCAGTATCTGGCAGGAAACAGCCCAAAACGATGTCGTCAACCGTGCCGCCCAGCTGGCCTTCTGGTTTCTGCTCGGTTTCTTCCCCATGCTCTTGTCTGTAACCAGCATCGCTTCGATGGTTGGCTCGGCTCCGCCTTCGCAAGGCATGGTGATCAAATACGTGGGAGCAGTTCTACCCCCCACCGCTTCCACACTTGTGGGACAGGTCCTGGCGCAGACGGCCGGTGGCGGAAGAGCCTGGTTTTCACTACTGTTAGGGCTATGGTCCTCGTCATCGGCGACCACGGGACTGATTGATGCTCTCAACGCCATTTATGAGCTGAAAGAAAGCCGGCCCTGGTGGAAATCCCGTTTGATTGCCCTGACCCTGGCGATTGCTATGGGCGTGCTGCTCACGGCCGCATTGATTGTCGTGATGTACGGTCCCGCGCTCCTGCTCCATATCGCGCCCAGTTCGGCTGGTTTCTACGTCTGGGAAATTGCACAATGGCCGGCCGCTGCGCTCTTGCTTGTTTTGGCGCTCCTTGGTCTCTACCGTTTCGCCCCGAACTTTCCTGAACAGAAATGGAAGTGGTTGCTTCCTGGGAGCATCGTCGCAGCGGCAATCTGGATTGCCGTTTCAGTGCTGTTCAAGGTGTACGTTCGTCACTTCAGTGATTTCGGGTTGCTTTACGGCTCGCTCGGCACGCTGGTCATCCTGATGTTCTGGTTCTACCTGAGCGGCGCCGCGATTCTGGTCGGCGGAGAAATCAATGCCACCCTGGAAAAAGCAGCCGTCAAACACAAGGCCCCCGGAGCGAAAAAGCGCGGCCAGCGTTCGCTAGCTCAGATGCACGACTAAGACCTGTACGGTAATAGTCTCCGCTTTGCTCAAAAAGGAGTCTCAAACGCCGGTATCGCGTTGGCTGCTCGGGCAGCTTTCCAGTTACGCCCGGGAATCCGCCCACATTCCCGGCCCTTCAACCCCCGGCCCCCGGCCCCGTCAGACCACAGCAAATCCAATCGCGATCAACAGGCCGGCGGCTCCCGGCAAAATGCATGCTTCCAGTCTTTAGGCGTCAAAACGGAAATTGTCGTGGCGGAGCACTCGGTGAAGGCAGAAATATTTGCATGGTACAGATCCCAAAACTTACACATTAACTTACATAGTTTCACATTGCATAAAACTAGCGTTTTTAGTTACATGCAGTTACGATCAGACGCATGGCACTCAAAATCGTCCTCCGGGTCTCGGACGGTGTCGCAACAAATTGCAGTGCATAACGCAACAAAGGGCTTACGCTGCGCGGTGGCGAGCTGTGCCGCAGGACGTCGCAGGGAATTGCAACTCAAACCGACGCCACACGAGCACCGGATTTGCCGTCCGGTTATTACGTTCGCGTTGCTGCCCTCCTCAGCGAACGGCAAAGAACGCGTCCTCGAAGCGTTGCCGCAAGACTGGCCTACGGTCGACGGCGGCATCGATGTTCTTCGGCCGGCCGAACGGCTAGGAAAAGCAGTGGGAGATGGAGAAGCAATGTTCCCGCTTCCGCGGCTCGAAGCAAGGCGTATACTACTGTTAATACTCTTTCATGCCCGCTCAGAGTGCGTGGGACATGACCAATACCATTGAACATCCCTGCAGTTCGCCGACACCACCGGAACGCCGCCAGCACCCCCGACGAAAAATATACGACACGTGCTACATCGATCTCCTGGATGGCGCGAACGGGGGGCTTGTCCTGGATATCAGCGAGACCGGATTCTTGTTGCAATCCGCGCTGAAAATCAGCGATAGAGCGCTGTCCCGGCTCCGCTTCCAGCTTCCTTGTTCGGAGCAATGCATCGAGGCTTGCGCCAAGCTCG
>DATLRW010000130.1:0-21823 GCA_035534495.1 Candidatus Dormiibacterota bacterium
GGAACTTATCTCGACATGGTGACAAAGCTGCCCCTGGTCGATCCGGAAAAACTCCCCATGCCGGTGCAAATCCTTCACGGGCAATACGACGGCATCGCAACCGTGCAGGATCTGGCGAACTTCTTTGTGCGGCTGCCCTCGCCCGATCGCCAGCTCTTGATCATGCCTGGCGCTGCGCACCTGCTGGATATGGGCCGCAACCGGGCGCAATTCTGGCATGTAATGCACTCATTTCTGGATATGCCGCCGCGGCGGGATCTGGCCCCAGCGACGGAGCAAAAGTAAGGCAGACGTAACCGACGCGCCGGGGGGCGGGCTCTTGCGCAGACCGCTCCCCGCGAAGCGCAAGCGCATTTACGTGTCCAGCGGCGAGGGATTTATTTTCGTCTACCAGCAGGTGGATGCCGACCTCTACGAGCGGATCGCGAAGATCCCCACCGTCATCGGCGCGCGCACCAGCGCGTTCCTCGGGCGGACGGGAAAGCACGACAGCCTGTTTCTCGCCGTTTCCGCCATCGCCGATCGCGGAGCGGAACTGTGGTTGTTCGAAACGCGCGATGACTATTGAGCCGGCCCAGCGGAATCGGACCCAAGGGCCGCGCGGAAAATATGTCCCGTCCGGCCATCGCGGGTGTGAGGCAAAGTCTGCCCGAGTGGCATAATGATTGACGCTCGTGACAGGTCAATGGCGTTGAAATGACGTAAGTGACTCTCACTGAGCGGAAGGGCGGGGAATCCGGCTTGCAGTTCCGCCCGTCGAAATATCTGTCCCGGTATATTTTTCCGTTATTCGTTGCGCGCGAATCCAGTGTTCTCGCGGATTTGCGCTGCCAGAACCGAGCCGACATGAAGTGCACACAGACCGCGCTCCCCGGGGTTTTGATCATCGAGCCGGAAATCCGCCGCGACAGCCGCGGTTTTTTCCTCGAGACGTATCATCGCGCCAAGTTCAGCGATCTCGGTATCAACGACCAGTTCGTTCAGGACAATCATTCCCGCTCGGAGCGAGGCACGTTGCGCGGCCTGCATTACCAGTTGCGCCACCCGCAGGCGAAAATCTGCCGGGTGGTCGAGGGGGAAGCGCTGGACGTAGCGGTCGATATCCGCCTCGGTTCGCCGACCTTCGGTCAGTGGGTGGCGGTGGTGTTGTCGGCCGAAAAGCAGAATCAGATTTATATCCCCAGGGGCTTCGCGCATGGGTTCCTCGCAAAATCCCCGTCGGTCCAATTCCTCTACAAATGCAGCGAGTTTTATCGGCAGGACGACGATTACGGCGTGCTCTGGAACGATGCCGGTCTGGCGATTGCATGGGGCGAGGCCGAGCCATTGCTTTCCGAACGGGACCGCCGGTTTCCACCGCTCGCCGAAATTCCGCGCACCCTGCTCCCGGCGTACGACCCGGCGTAGACGCGCCGTCTCCCGGCCCCGGCCGGTGGATGGGGCGGCCTCGGCACGGCGCAAACAACCCTATTGACCGTGGCCCCGGCAGGCAGTGTATCCTGAACTTCATTGATGGTATCTCACCCGAAAGATATCGCAATAAATAAGGGAGGGGACCCGTGAATAAGGTTCTTTGGTTGGCTGCCGCTTTGACCTTTTTCGTCTGCCCCGCGCCGGCCGGCGCGCAGGCTCCTTCTTCCAATATCGCCGGCGTCACGATTCCGGTGACCGTGATCAATCATCGCTCCGGCGCCGCAGCCGCGCCGCCTCTTTCCAAGGACGACATCGTCGTTCGCCAGAACGGCAAAGTGCGCCCCGTGCTGGATTGGCAGCCGCTCGCGGGCTCCTCTTCGGGAATCGATCTTGCCGTGCTGATCGACGATTCCCTCCCGGCCAGCGTCTCGCTCCAATGGAGAGACATCGGCGGTTTCATCCGCCTGCTTCCGAAAAATTCGCAGGTCGCCATCGCTTACGGCGCTCATGGCGGGGTGCAAATGGCCCAGCCGTTCACGGCGGACCGCGAAAAGGCCATCAAGACACTCCGCATCCCTTTAGGCAGCGTCAGCGGGGGCGCCAGTATCTATTTCTCTCTGGTCGAGTTGGTTCATCAATGGCCCGCCGATGGCCGCCCGCGCATGGTGCTGCTGATTTCCGACGGCGTGGACCTTTACTACGGCGTCGTCGAGTCCGAGCCGTCTCTCAATCCGAGCCTGAAGCAGGCCATCGACCAATCCCAGAAGAACAGCGTCCTGGTCGATGCAATTTACGCCAGCGGCGCTTCGGCCTCCAGTCACAATCTTTTTCTGATCTCCAATGGCCAGGGCTGCCTGGCGCGCCTGGCCCTCGAGACCGGCGGCAGCGCCTACACGCAGGGACTCGATACGCCCATCTCCTTCGCGCCTTATCTCCGGAATGTCGCCGAGAGCATCGGGCATATGTATCGGCTGACGTTCGGCGCCGCGTTGCCGGCCAAGGCGGATTTCGCGAGGATCCAACTGAGGGCCGAGCCCCCGGGCGTCGAGTTGCTTGGTCCCTCGCGGGTCTACTTGCCCGCGGCGCAATGATCCGGAATCGTATGGATTGACAATTCCGGAAACACAGGATATAAAAGTTTACGAGCTGGCGCGCTGCTATCGGGCGCGCCGGACCAGACATGAAAGTATTTCCCACCCTTCGAAAGTCTCTCCTGAAGGCGGCCCTGCCGCCAAAACGATAGGTTTCTCCCCCACTCAACTCGTATCTTGGTGAACCCCGGGCAGGCGATCCCTGCGCGTATTTCCCGCGTGGCCGGACAGGCGCTCACCCGGATCTGTAGAGTTTCCCGGCAGGGCCTGGGGAAAGGGACAACGTGCAAGAACTCTTTGAATTGGTACGACGGCTCGTCGACATCGAATCGGTGACCGGGTCGGAAACCGCCTGCGGCGCGTTCCTGGAATCGCGATTGCGCGCGGCAGGCTTTGCCGTGGAAACGCAGGTTGTATCCCCGGGCCGCGCCAATCTGTTCGCGGCGCTGGGCAGCCCCGAAGTCGTCTTGAGCACGCACATGGATACCGTGGCGCCCTATTTCCCTTCGAGCGAGGACAGTGAATGGATTCGCGGGCGCGGGGCGTGCGATGCCAAGGGCAGTCTCGCCTGCCAGGTGATCGCCGCCGAATCGCTGATGCGGGAAGGGGTGAGGGATTTCGGCCTGTTGTTCGTCGTCGGGGAAGAACGCCAGAGCGACGGCGCGCGGGCCATCAACCAGTCTCCCCGAGGCGCGCGCTACATCATCGTGGGCGAGCCCACCGGCAACCGGCTGGTGACGGCGACCAAGGGGGTTCTGCAATTGCACATCCGCGCGCGCGGCCGGGCGGCGCATTCGGCCTATCCGGAGCTCGGCGAATCGGCCATCGAAAAGTTGCTGGATTTGCTGGGCGAGTTGCGGGCGATGCCCCTGCCGAGCGATCCCGAGCTCGGGCCGGCCACCATGAATATCGGAACGATTTCCGGCGGCGTCGCGGCCAACGTGATTCCCGAAGATGCCGAGGCGATGGTGCTGTTTCGCACGGTGGATGATTGTGCGGCGCTGATCGAGAGGATCCAGGGGCTGCTCGACGGCCGGGCCGAATACACGCTCCGGCGCGTGGCGCACGTTTCGCGCCTGCACGTGGCCAAGGGGTTCGAAACCTCGGCCGTCTCCTTTGTGAGCGACGTCTCGCATCTGGATAAATGGGGGCGGCCGCTGCTGATCGGGCCGGGGTCGATTCTGGTGGCTCATAGCGCGGAAGAGAAGGTGAGCAAGGCGGAGCTGGTGCGGGCCGTCGAATTGTACCGGGGCCTGGTCCGGGAGCTGAAATCGGACGCCCGGATGGAAGGAGTTTCCCAATGAACGACAGCGCTGCCCAAACCGCTCCGGCTCGGCTCCTCCTGCTGGGTCATGGCCGCATGGGAAATGCGATCGAGCAATTGGCGCCGGCGCGCGGTTTCGTCGTGGCCGGGGTGCTGACAGTGGAAACGAACGCCGGCGGCGAGGGGCTGACGGCGGCGGCCATGAACGGCGCCGACGTCGTAGTGGATTTCACGCAGCCCGATGCGGTGCTGGAAAACATCCGGCGCGTGTCCGGGGCGGGAAAGCCGATGGTGGTGGGAACGACCGGATGGTACGACACGCTGGAGCAGGCGCGAGCGATCGTGGAGGAACACGGCACGGGATTGGTCTACGGGGCTAATTTCTCGCTCGGCGTGCAGTTGTTTTACCGGCTGGCGCGGGAGGCGGCGAAGCTTTTCGCGCGATGGCCGCAGTACGAGCCGTTCATCGTAGAAACACACCACCGGTTCAAGCGCGACGCGCCTTCCGGCACAGCGCTGGAGCTGGCGCGGCAGGTCGAACCGGCCCTGGCGGGGCGCATGCCGGCGATTCAAAGCGTCCGCGCCGGCCATATCCCCGGAACGCATGAACTGGGCTTCGACGCGGAGGGAGAGACGCTGATTGTGCGCCACGCGGCGCGGTCCCGACAGGCATTTGCCGAAGGTGCGCTGGTAGCGGCCAGGTGGGTGACAGGAAATAAGGGCTTTCGACATTTTTCGGAAATTCTGAATTTGGAGGCGACGACATGACGCGAGAAATAGCAGGTTGTGGAACGGCGCTGATTACCCCATTCCACCGGGATGGGTCCTTGGACCGGGAAGCGCTCAGCCGGTTCGTGCGGTTTCAGTTGCAGGGGAACGTTGATTTCCTGGTGCCGTGCGGCACGACCGGTGAAGCGCCGACGCTCGATCACGATGAGTACGTGTCCGTGGTGCAGCAGGTGGTGAAGGAAGTCGCCGGACGCGTGCCCGTGGTGGCTGGGGCCGGCGGATATAACACGCGACATGTGATCGAGTTGGCGCGCGAGATGAGGGACCTGGGCGCCGACGCGATCCTTTCCGTAACGCCCTATTACAACCGGCCGACGCAGGAGGGTTTGTATCAGCACTTCCGCGCCGTGGCGGAAGCGGTCAGCGGCCTGCCCGTGCTTCTCTACAACGTTCCCAGCCGGACGGGATCGAACCTGGAACCGGCCACAGTCGTGGGGCGGGCGGCGCTCCCGAACGTCGTGGGGATCAAGGAAGCGTCGGGGAACCTCGAACAACAGATGGAATTGCTGCGGACGATGCCGGCAGGGTTTCGCGTGCTGGCCGGCGACGACGCCTGGACGTTCCCGCTGATGTCGCTGGGAGGGGTGGGCGTGGTCTCGGTCGCCTCGAACGAGGTGCCCGACCGCGTTTCCCGGCTCACGCGGCTCATGCGCGAGGGCAAACACGAAGAGGCGCGCCGGCTGCATTTCGATCTGCTGCCGCTTTTCCGCGCGAATTTCTACGAGACGAATCCGGTCCCCGTGAAAACGTCCCTGGCGATGATGGGCCTGATCGAGGAAGCCTACCGGTTGCCGCTGGCGCCCATGCGGCCCGAAAACCGCTCCCGGCTCGAACAGGTGCTCAGGGCGCAGGGATTGCTGACCGGCGTGACTTCGGCGAGCGCGGTGAGATGAAGACCCTGGCGGATATGAAGACCCTGGCGGAGAGGATCGAGCGGCTGTTTGACCGGCCCGAGGAGACGCCCGGCGTCGAGCACTTCCAGGCCGTCGACGAATTGCGGGAGGCTCTCAACCGGGGAATCGCCCGGGCGGCTGAACCGGCCGGCAACGGCGAATGGAAAGTGAACGCCTGGGTGAAGAAGGGCATTTTGCTGGCGTTTCGCGTCGGGCGAATCACGGAAAGCGACGCGGGCGCGCTTCGCTTTGCCGACAAGCACACGCTGCCGCTGCGCAATGCCCTACAGGGCGCGCGGGTCGTTCCCGGAGGCAGTTCTTTGCGCGACGGCTGCTACCTGGGGCGCGGCGTCATCGTGATGCCGCCGTCGTTCGTCAATATCGGCGCCTACGTGGATGACGAAAGCCTGATCGATTCCCATGCTCTGGTCGGTTCGTGCGCGCAGATCGGCAAGCGGGTGCACGTGAGCGCGGCGGCCCAGATTGGCGGCGTGCTCGAGCCGGTGGGGGGCCTGCCGGTGATCGTCGAGGATGACGCGCTGGTGGGCGGAAATTGCGGCATCTACGAGGGCGCAATCGTTTCGAAGGGAGCGGTGCTGGCGGCCGGGACCATTCTCACCGGCGGCACTCCCGTCTATGACCTTGTGCGCGGTGAAATCTACCGGCGCCAGGGCGAGCGGCCATTGCGCATACCGGCGGGCGCGGTCGTGGTTCCCGGCGCGCGGGCGATCGGTGAAGGGAAGGGGCGCGAATGGGGGATTTCGCTGTACACCCCCGTCATCGTGAAATATCGGGATGAGAAAACGGAAAAGTCCGCGCAACTCGAAGATCTGCTGCGCTCGTCCGTCCGGAAATCGGACTGAATCGATGATCCCCGGCGCATTCGGTATGCGCCGGATTCCGGGAAAGTAGGGCTGTCATGGCGGTGAACCGGATTTCGGTGGTCTGGGCGGGATCGATGGGCCGCCATATCGCCTGCGCCGCCGCCTTGGGCGGCTTCGAAACCACGATCGAGGACGTCCGTCCGCGAGTGCTCGAACAGGCCATGGACTGGCTGCGGCGCACGCTCGATGAGGGTGTCGCGCAAGGCCGGATTTCCGTGGAGGAGGCGCGGCGGGCGCTGGCGCTCCTGCATGCCGCCGGGCATATGGAAGAAGCCGCCGACGCGGACCTGGTGATCGAGGCCGGTCCGGAAGAGATGGAATTGAAGACCGAACTGTTCGGCATGCTGGACAAATTCACCCGTGCGCGAACGATTTTGGCGACGAGCACCCGCTCGCTTCTGGTCGCCGACATGGCCGCCATAACCCAGCGGCCCGAACGCTGCATCGGCATGAGGTTCCTCGAACCGGCGCTCGAAGCGCGGCGGCTCGAACTGGTCCGCGCGCCGGAAACGTCGGAGGAAACGGTCGAAGCCTGCCGCGAGGTGGGCCGGCGGATGGGCAAGGATGTGGTGACGCTCGACGAATTGCCGGCGGCCGGCGGCGCGAACGCGCCGGGCGCCCGTGTGGAGCGCAAGCCGGAATTGTGAGTCGCGAGCGCGTTTCCGGTAGAATTTCCGATCATGAGCGCCAGGGATAAAATCCAGCTCGTTCAGGGCGACATCACCGAGATGGCCGTTGACGCCATTGTCAATGCCGCGAACAACGATCTGATTCTCGGCGCCGGCGTGGCCGGGGCGATCCGTCGCAAGGGCGGAGACGAGATCCAGCAGGAATGCAACCAGATCGGAACGATTCCGGTCGGCACGGCCGCCATGACGGGCGGCGGCCGGCTGAAGGCGCGCTGGGTGATTCACGCCGCCAGCATGGAACTGGGCGGGGCAACGACGGCGGCCACGCTGCGCGCCGCAACGGTGCACTCGTTGCATCTGGCCCGCCATAAGGAATTGAAAACCGTCGCGTTTCCCGCCATCGGCGCCGGCATCGGAAGTTTTCCCGCCCGCCGGTGTGCTGAAATCATGCTGGCCGAGGCGGCCGAAAGCCTTCGCCAGCCGGGAACGCTCGAGACCGTCTATTTCGTTCTATACGACCAGCCGACCTTCCAGATTTTCGAATCGGTCTGGGAGAAGATGAAAAAAGAACTCGACGGCTGAAGACCTGGGCTCTCTCCCGCCGCGTATCCCCCCGCACGCCAGTCAAATCCACGGATCGGAACTGTGAGGATGGGCGTTGTAGTCCGGGCGGAAATAGAAAACGTGCGCCCGGCCGGCTGAGCCGGCCGAGCGCACGCCCAAACGCTCCGATGAAGCAGGGTTGATTCGGTTAGTTGCCCATCTGGGCCTGGAGAAACTCTCCAGGGAGCGGGATGAGTTCCGAGCGGCCGGGCGCCGGGTTGTGGCGAGGGGCCGATTTCGGTCGCGGGCACCGTTCGAGCAGAAGTTCATCGGTGGGCAGGTGTTCCATCTTCATTCCCAGCTTCCGCTCGAGCAGAATCATTTCGGCTCTCTCGTCGGCGGCAAAAAACGTGGATGCCAGGCCGCTGCGGCCGGCGCGGCCAGTGCGCCCGACGCGATGGATGAAATTCTCCGCGACCTCGGGCAGATCGTAATTGATGACATGGGTGATGTTTTCAACGTGGATGCCGCGCGAGGCCACATCGGTGGCGATCAGGACGCGGTAGCGCCCGCTCTGAAAACCGGAAAGGGCGGAAATCCGCTGGGATTGGGAGCGGTCGCCGTGGATTCTGGCGGCGGAGAAACCCAGGCGATTCAGGTTCTTCGCCAGGCGCTCGGCGCCGCGCCGGGTGCGCGCGAAAACCAGGCACCGGCCCGACGACTCCTTGGTCAGCAGGGATTGGAGCAGATCCTGCTTGCGTGTGTGGGCGACTTCATAGGCCTGGACGCGGACGTTTTCCGCCGGCTTGAGCGTCGAACCCAGCGCCAAACGAACCGGGCGGCGCAGATAACCGTTCACGATCGGCGCTACCGAGGCTTCGATCGTGGCAGAGAAGCAGAGTGTCTGCCGGTTGCGGGGCAGGGACGACACGATGCGGCGAATCGCCGGCTGAAATCCCATGTCGAGCATGCGATCGGCTTCGTCGAGGACGAGGATTTTTAGATCGCGGAATTGCGCCAGGCCGCGAGCGATAAAATCCTCCAGCCGGCCGGGCGTGGCGACGACTAGACGGGCGCCGCCGCGCAGCGCGGCGATCTGTTTCCCTTCGGTCATGCCGCCGACAGCGAGGGCCGCCGGAGCCAGGCGCTTGTCGCGCAATGCGTCGTATTGGGTGGCCACTTGCATTGCGAGCTCTCGCGTGGGCAGCAGAATCAGCGCGGCGATGCCTTTGCCTTTGTCGGCGAGCAGATGCTCGACAATCGGGATGAGGAAGGCAAGGGTCTTGCCGGTGCCGGTTTGCGCGGTAGCGAGCAGGTCGCTTCCTTGCAGGGCATGCGGAATCGCGGCGGCCTGGACGGGAGTGGGAACGGAGAAGCCGGCCAAGGCGAGGCGCTCCTTTACATAGGTGGAAATCGGTAGTTCTGAAAACGTTTGCATTTAGATCTTTTTTCCTTGTCGCTGGCGGAATCGATCGCGGCGCGCACACGGGCTTCCGGGCGAGCACGGCAATGAGCCTAGCCAGTCAAAATTCGAGTTGAGTTTAAGTTAAAGCGAAGACATCCGGAGGGGATTCCAGGTAGGCATGTTGCTGGCAGCTACAGAACCCAAGTAAATCACTTTTTGCAACCGCGATATCCAACGCAACCGTAGTATACCATAGTTTCCTCCCCGTCAAGTGGCGCATGGCCTGTAAAGGTTCCCGGGGAAAACGGCCGGGATCAGCTGCCGGGCTTCGCGGTGGGTTTCGCAGGGGGTTTCTCCGCGGGCTTGGCTACGGGTTTCGCCGCCGCCGGCTGGCTCCCGTAGGGCTTTTTCATGTATTCGCGGGCCTGATCGAGCGCGCCGGAGGTGTTGTCTTTCGTATCCAGGGCCTTTTGATATTCGTTCAGGGCTCGCTCGCGCTGGCCAATCAGGTCGTAAATTTTCCCCAAATAGATGTGAGACCAGACTTCGATCCATTTGAAGCTCGGGTCGATCTGGCCGTCGAGCGCGTCGCGGAAGGAATTGGCGGCGGCCTGATAGTTCTTCTCGTAGAAAAACGCCTCGCCCATGCGGAACAGCGCCAGGCCGTTCTGGCGCTGGATGTCGAGCGCGCGCTGGTATTGCTGAATCGCCAGGAAGAACTGCCCCTTCTCGGCCAGCGCCACGCCATGAGCGATGAGCGCCTGGACGCGGAGGCCCGGGGTGTCCTTGAGGACGTTGTTGTTCGGGTCGAGAAGGATGCCGTTGGACTTCGGCGCGCCGAACGTATCGATGGTGAATTCGGTGGAGTCGCCGACCACCTGGATGCTCTTCGTCACGGGATTTCCTTCGGTTTCGACGCGCACCTGGATGGGCATATTGAGCGTGGTGAGGTTTTGCTCGATCTTGCCAACGACCTTGAACCCCTTCTGTGTGCGGTAGACCGTGTATTGTAGGTGAAAATCGGGGATGCCGGTTGAGTTCACCCACTGCGAGAAGAAGGCGATGGCGTTCAAACGGGGCCCCTGGGAAGCCGGCTCGCCCGGCGGCGGGGGCAGGGCGGCGATCCTGGCCTGCGCCAGAGTTTCAAAATCGTCGAGCGTGGCCGTCTTCCCCCAATATTTTTGGAGGTATTCGCGAAGCAGGCCGAGGAAGCTGTCCTTGCCGATCGAACTGCGAAGCATATGAAAAACCATCGCGCCCTTGTCGCGGACCACCGACTGATAAGCGGTGGTGTAGGGCTGAAGCTGGTTTGCCTGGGCGATCGGCGCCGCCGATTCGTCCATCAGCGCCCCGATGGCGCAGTCGTTCACGGCCTTGCGCAGCCCGGAATCGCCAAAGGCGTTCTCCTGGAAGAGAACTCCCGAGTATTGCGACAAGCCATCGGAAAGCCACGCGTCGGAGGCAGTGGCGGGCATCACCCGGTCGTTCCACCACTCGTGCGCCGCCAGACCGGCCAGCAACTGGTCGTTCGGCATCTGCGACCATTGGCGCTGATTGACGAGCAGCAATCCGGGGGCCCAGACGCCGGACATCGGCGCAACCGTGGGCAGTTGGACGATCGTGAAGGAATGCTCGGGCAGCGGTCCGAATTCGCCGGAGAAAAAGGCTACGACCTGGGCCAGCCGATTGGCATAGGCCGAAGCCGTCGCCTTGTCGGCCGGGAGGGTATAGACGGAGACGGGAATCCCCCCCTCGCTTTCCGGGCTCAATTCCAGAGCGCCGGCGACGAACGTTCCCACCGGGGCAGGCTGGTCCGAGGTGAAGGTGTAGCGCAGCCATTGGCTTGGGGCTTCGGCCTGCCCCTGCACCTGACCTTGCTGCTCTTGATCCTGACCCTTGCCCGTGCCCTGACTCTGGCCTTGGCTTTGACCCGGGCCCGCCGGCGCAGGGCCCGGCGGCGCGCTGACGGTGTCAGGCGCCCCGCTCGTGCCGGTGCCGACAACGGCAAAATTCCCGGGTACCGTCAGATGAAAAACGGCCGTATAGCGCTGTCCAAAGTAGCTGACGAGCGGAAACCAGCGGGCAGCGCGGAGAAGATAGGCATTGTCCTTGCCGATGTAGGCGAGTTGCACACCAGGTGACGGGCTGTTCTCGTCGTTCGCGAGCGGGCCGGAATATTGGAAATCGAGAGTTACGGTTTGCCCCGCGGTCGCCGTGTCGGGAAGGGTTATCGCCACGTCGAGCGGATGGCCGGAAACCCGCGAGAACGGGACCGGCTTCCCATTCATCTGGATCGAGCTGATTTTCAGATTGGGATTCAGCTCGACCTGAAGGCTGCCGGATGGTTCATCGGCGACGAAATCGGCCTGAACCGTGGCGGTGAGCGTCTGGTTGGCCGGCATGAGCGTGGCATCCACTTCGTAATGGGAAGCGTGAAAGGCAGGCTTGGCTGGCGGTTGCTGGGCGGCGGCTTGGCCGGCCCACATCAGCGCCCCGAGCACCACGAGGCTCCCTAGCGCCCACTGTTTTCGCTTGATCTGGATCAACGAGGTCCCCTTATCCAGCGGTTAAGATATCAGTTTACACCCGTGGTGTTGCCTGGTCTGGCGCGCACCAAAGCAGGCTGGAGATAATTTCGGCGGCCCGGCCGATGGCGCCCAGAGGGCTCGGGCTCGCCAGGCGCGCTCGGACTTCGGCCAGGTCGCTTTTCATGTGCTCGCGTTCCTCCGACCGCTCCAGCAGGCGGCGCGTCTCCCGGGCCACGCGTTCCGGCGTGAACTCCTGCTGGATCAGTTCGGGAACCGCAGGCCGCTCAAGCAGGAGGTTGACCATGCTGAAAAAGGGTGTGTGGACGAGCCGGCGCAGCACAAAGGCCGAAGGGGCCGAAACCCGGTACACCACGACCATCGGCGTGCCGAGCAGGGCGGCTTCGACCGTGGCCGTTCCGCTGGAAACGATGGCGCATTCGGCCGCGGCCAGAGTGTCGTAGGTGGCTCCCTCGACCACTCGAATGTTTGGCGTCGCGGCCAGATACGGCCGGAATTGGCCGGCGGCGAGTCCGGGCGCGGCGGCAAGAATCGCCTGATGGGGCACGCCGGCCGAGACCAGCAGGCCCACGGCCTGGGTCATGGCGGGCAGGTTGTGAGCGAGTTCCTTGCGCCGGCTGCCGGGCAGCATCGCGAGAATGGGCGCGTCCGGATCGAGCGCCTGGCGGCGGCGGAATTCGGCCGGAGACGCGTCCGGGGTGACCCGATCGAACAGGGGATGGCCGATGAATTCGGCCTCGACCCCCGCTTCCCGGTAAAACTTCTCCTCGAACGGGAAAATGACCAGCATCCGCTCGACGATCTCGCGAATACGCCGGACGCGGCCCGAACGCCAGGCCCACGCCTGCGGGCCGATGAAGTAAACAACGCGGATTCCCAAGCGCTTCAGGCGCGCGCCGAGGCGCAGGTTGAAGTCGGGCGAATCGACCAGGATGGCCAGGCGCGGGCGGCGCCGGGCCGCTTCCGCTTCGAGCCGGTTCAGCAGGCGCCAGGCGCGCGGAAGCAGCTCCAGCGTTTCGCTCAGCCCGATGACGGCGATTTCCGACGCGTCCCCGACCAGTTCCACGCCGGCCTGGCTCATCGCTTCGGTCCCCAGGCCGAACATCTTCGCGCCGGTACGCTCGATGACGGCACGGGCCAGGCGGGCGGCGTGCATGGCGCCGGAAGGATCGCCGGAGGAGATCAGGATGCCGGGCGCGGTCACGCCCACGCCCACGGCAGCTCCGGTAGGGGATGGGCGTCAGTCACTGGCGGTAAGCGGTTCGCCCAGGCCGGGACCGGCCGGGATGGACCGGAGTTCCTGGTCGCGATACTGCAGCTGGTAAAGACGGCTGTAGATTCCGCCCAGGGCGAGCAGTTCGCGATGGGTCCCCTGTTCCCGCAGGCGGCTCTTGTGCATCACGAGGATGCGGCTGGCGCGCTGGACCGTGCTCAGGCGATGAGCGATGACGATCGAGGTGCGGCCGCTGAACATCCGCTCGAGGGCCTCGCGAATCAGCAGTTCGGTCTGGGTATCGACGCTCGAAGTGGCCTCGTCGAGGATCAGGATTTCCGGCCGGTGCGCCAGGGCGCGGGCGAAGCTGATGAGCTGGCGCTGGCCCACCGAGAACGTCGCCCCGCGCTCGCTGACCGGCGTGCGAATGCCTTCGGGCAATCCGTCGATCCATCGTCCCAGGCCAACCTCCCGCAGCGCCTTCTCGACGTGGCCGGCATCGATGCCCTCGGTGCCCAGCCTCACATTCGATTCGATCGTGCCGGTGAAAAGGAACGGGTCCTGGAGCACGACGCCGAAGTGGCGGCGCAGGTCGATCGGGTCCATGTCGCGGATGTCGACGCCGTCCAGAAGAATCTCTCCGCGCTGGATTTCGTAGAAGCGCAGCAGGAGCTGGATCAGCGTGGTTTTGCCCGCGCCGGTGTGTCCCACGACGGCGATCATTTCGCCCGGATCGATGCGGAAGGAGATATCGCGCAACACCCAATCCGCGTCGCCGGGAGCGGCCGGGTTGCGATAGGAGAACCAGACGTTGCGAAATTCGATTTCGCCGCGCGGCCGCTCGATGCGCGCCGGCATGGCCGGAGCCAGTTTCGGGGCGGGCTCGTCGAGCAGCTTGAAGATGCGCTCGGAGCTGGCCATGGCGGTCTGGAGAATGTTGAATTTTTCGCTCAAGTCCTGGATGGGCCGGAAGAAGCGCTGCGCGTACTGCATGAAGGCGACCAGAACGCCGATATCGACGGCGCCGGTGAGCACCTGGCCGCCGCCGTACCAGAAAACCATGCCGATGGCGATGTAGGCGAGAAATTCCACCGTCGGGTAGAACAGGGCGAAGGCCATGATGGCCTGCTTGTAGGCCTCCAGATAGGCGCGATTGCGCTCCTCGAACTGCTCGCGCGATTTGCCCTCGCGATTGAAGATCTGCACGACGGTCATGCCGCTGATGTGTTCCTGGAGGAACGCGTTGATGCGGGCAATGGATACGCGAATGCCGCGGTTGGCCTCGCGGACCGAATTCCGGAAAATCCAGGTGACGATGAAAATCAGCGGCATCACCGCGAAGGTCAGCAGGGCCAGCCGCCAGTTGAGCCAGAGCATGACGCCGACAAAGCCAAGCAGCACGAAGGCGTCGTTCAGCATGGAGACAACGCCCGAGGCGAACAGGTTGTTGAGCGCGTCGACGTCCGTCGTGGCGCGGGTAATCAGGCGGCCGACCGGCGTGCGGTCGTAGAAAGAGAACGGGAGGTTTTGCAGGTGGGCGAAAATGTCGCGGCGAAGGTCGTACATCGCCTTCTGCCCCACGGTTTGCATGATGACCACCTGGCCGTAGAGAACGCCCAGGCTGAGCACCATGGACGCCAGATAGGCCAGCGAGATCCAGCCGAGCAGGCGGAGGCCGGCGGCCAGGGCGAGCTTGTGGTGGACCACCGGGTCGATGGCCCAGTCGATGCCGGCATGGAACAGATAGGGCCCGGCGGCTTCGAGTACGGCGACGGCCAGGCTGAGCGCGAGGGCGATGATGACGCGGTCCCGGTACGGGCCGAGGTAGTTCAGCAGGCGGCGCGTCAGCCGGGTGTCGTAGATTTTTCCGAGTTTTTCTTCTTCGTGCCCGCTCATGCCCGTTCCAGTTCTTCCTCGAGCAGTTGTTTGCGATAGAGATCGGCGTAATGGCCGCCGCTCGCCATCAACTTGTCGTGCGTGCCCTCCTCGACGATGCGCCCGCGCTCGAGCACGACGATGCGGTCGGCGCGCCGGACGGTGGAAACGCGGTGGGAAATGATCAGCGTGGTGCGGTGGCGCATGACCCCTTCCAGGCGCTCCAGAATCCGCTCCTCCGTCTCGCTGTCCACGCTGGCGAAGGCGTCGTCGAGGATCAGAATCTTCGGATCGCGAGCCACCGCCCGCGCCAGGGCCGTGCGTTGTTTCTGCCCGCCGGAGAGGGTGATGCCGCGCTCGCCGATGAGGGTCTCGTATTTCTTGGGGAAGTCGTCGACGTCGCCGGCCAGACCGGCCACCTCGGCGGCCCGGACGACGTCGCCCATCGGGGCGCCCGGCACGCCGAGCGAAATGTTTTCCCGCAGCGTGTCGCTGAAGAGGAAGGTTTCCTGGGGCACGAAACCGATCGAGCGGCGCAGCGCGTCAAGCGGCCAGTCCTCGACCGGCCGGCGATCGACGAGCAGGGTGCCTGTCGGTGCTTCCCAAAGCCGGGCGATCAGGGCGGCCAGCGTCGATTTCCCGCTCCCGGTCGCGCCGACAATCGCCGTAACGCTGCCCGCGGGGATATGCAGGTTGATGTTTTCGAGCACCAGCGGCCCCTCGCGCTCTCCGTCGCCGTCGCCGTTGAGCGCCGTGGGATAGCGGAAGCTGAGATGGCGGAATTCGATTTCGCCGCGAACGCCGGCCGGCGCGGCGCCGCTCGCGCGATCGAGGATGCGCGGCTGGGCCCCGAGAATGTAATCGAGGCGGCCCATCGACGCCGCGCCGCGCTGGAAGATGTTGGTGACCCAGCCCAGGGCGATCATGGGCCAGACGAGCTGCGCCATGTAGGCGTAGAAAGCAATCAGGGTCCCCAGGGAAATGCGGTCGAGCATGACCAGGCGGCCGCCCTGCCAGAGCACCAGCAGGAAGGTGGTTCCGATCAGCACCTGCAAGGAGGGCATGAACAGCGCCCAGGTGGAGATCAGCTCGATATTGCGCTTGACGTAGAGGCGGTTCGGCTCGTCGAATGCGGCCATTTCGGCCGGCTCCTGGCTGAAGGCGCGAAGAACGCGCACGCCGGTCAGGTTCTCTTGGACGCGCGCCGAGAGCACGGCCAGCATCGCCTGAATCCGCTCGTAGAGCGTGTGGATCTGCCGCCCGAAGTAGCGGACGGCCAGGACGACCACGGGCACCGGCAAAAATACCCAGAGCGTCAGGGGCGCCGACAGGCGAACCATCAGGAAAACGGCCAGAATCATGGTAACCAGGGTGGTGGCGCTGTACATGAGGCCGGGGCCCAGCACCATCCGCACGGAACTGAGGTCGTTGGTCGCGCGCGACATCAGCTCGCCGGTGCGGTTGCGCACGTAAAATTCGGGATCGAGCAGCAGCAGGCGCGAGAGCAGATCGGCCCGGAGATCGTATTCGATGTCGCGTGAGATCCCGATCAGGATCCACCGGGTCGCGAACAAAAACACGCCCTTGATCGCGATCACGGCGACCAGCAGCAGGCAGCAGAGTATCAGCGTGCGATGATCCGAAGCCTGGTAGAAGGGAGCCAGCCATTGCATCAGCGTCTCGCCCATCCGGCCCAGTTGCGCCATCGGCTCGCTGTGTCCCGAGAGCGAATCGATGATCGCGCCGATATAGAGCGGGGGCAGGGCGCCGGCAATGCCCATCAGCACGAGCGCCAGAACCCCTCCGGTCATGCCGCCCTTGTAGCGGCCCAGGTAAGGAACCAGTTTTAACAGGCTGCGCCACGCCTCTTGACGGCTTGCGGCGGGTGGCGCGGAAACGGCTTGTGCGGTGGAGCTCATCGTTTCAGCAGGAACGACGGAACGCCTCCCGGATTGGCGGCTTCCATCAGGAAGCTTCCGGATTGGCGGTCGAACGACTGGTAACGCCCGGTACCGGGATTCCAGCGCACCTCGATCGTTGCCGGATCGGGTCCGGAGGCTTGCCGCATCGGCGTGAAGAACATCGCCAGACCCTGCTTGCCTCGATCGTACTGCAATCGCCATGCGCTTACCGAGCCCGGGGACCCTGCAGGGAGAAACCCCTCTTCGTTCTTCAGATGATCGTCGGCGAGAAAAATCTCATGCCAGTTTTCATTCTCTTTTTCCAGGACGGCGGCGCGTGAAACCAGCAGGCTACCCGGCGCTTTGCCCTGTGTTTGGGGAAGGCGGTTCACTATGAGCAATTGGATGTGCCCATCATGCGCGAGGTCGCCGGAAAGGATCACTTCACTGCCGTCTCCCAGCGCGCGCCTGGCTGTCGATTCGTATTGGGCCCGGGTCGCCGACGCGGACCCGGCGGCCGGGGGATCGGTTGGCCCGCCCGGCGTCTGGCTGCAGGCCGCCGTAAACAGGAGAACGCCGAGCGACACAAGGGTTCCCGTCCACGCCAACCGGTTTTTCCATTTCCTGATGTCCATCGCCCTTTTCCCGATTCGCCGGGCCCGGTTACCGCCCGGCCAGAATCGACTCCAGCCGGGCCTCGAAGTTTTCTTCGCCTTCCGACCAAAGCCGCCAACGGTCGAGCGGAAGGGTTCGGTCGATCTGCTCGACCCAGCCGATAAGTTTGCGAATATTGTCCTGCGTCTTCTGGCGGTAATCGCTCAAGCTGCCGGGCCGGCTCATCCGGCCCAGAAATTCCGATTCGACCGGATCTCCCGGGGCGATCTCGATGGTTGCCTCGCCGAGCAGGCCGGCATGGCCGGTGAAGAGGTGCTCAAAACCGGCGTAAATCCAGAAATGCCCCAGTTCTCTCCACGCCTCGTCGTCATATTGCTCGCCCAGGCAGAGGATTTCGAGCATTTGCGGTCCCAGCTGCCACTGGTCGGCGGCCAGATCGTAAGTCCACAGGTCCCAATCGGCCTGCACTTCGTAGCAGCAGTCGGCATGCGGAAATTCCTGCGCCAGTTCGACCACGCCGGCGGCTCCGACCATGCCCGCCCGCAGATCCCGCTCGATCAGCGGCGACTCATCCGGCCCCACGGCGCGAACCGCAAGCGAGGAGAACCCGGGGCGGCTGGCGGAAAGTGGAACGGTTTCAAGCAGCTTCCCGAGATGGTCGAGCATGACCGTTTCAGCGAAGTCCTTGCACCACAGGCTCAGGTAGGCGCGATTCGACACTGGTTCATTATAGCGAGGAGGCTGCCAGCCGGAGAAACCGGCCGTGAATCTTAGCGAATTTTCTCGCGCGCGGGATCGTGCTCGAGTTCGGCGAGGGTTTCCTTGAAAACCCCAAACCCCTTCTCGTTGCCCCGGGCGAGACCTTCTTCGACCGCGCGGCGCAGGCTTTCGAGGCGCGCTTCGTGGCTGGTCTGGAGCATGCGGAAGGCCTCGACCAGGGATTGCTGCACCGCGGCGAGCGACTCGCGCGACTCGGTCCGCGCGCGGCGCAGGTCTTCCTCGATGCTTTCGTGCAAGGTGTCGAGCGACGCGGCGAGCTGGTTCTGCACCTGGGACAGACGCTCCTCGATGGCCGACCGGAGCGCGGGGTTCATGTCCCCGGTTTCCCCCTTGGCTCCGAGGCGGCGATCGAGCCACTGGGCCAGGGAGTCGAATGTTCCGCGCAGCTCGGTGGCAAAACCGGCCAGTTTTTCATCCACTTTGCCGCGCGTTTCCTCGCGCAATTCGTTCACCGAGCCCGTCAGGGTCTGGCTGCCGCTTTGCACCGCCGCGGCCAGCATGGAAGAAAGGCTTTGCTGGAGGGTGTCGATCTTGGTGTTCATGGCGTAGAGCGGAGGCGCCAGCGTGTGCGAGACCGCCTCCGGCGCGCCGCCCGGATTATCCATTTGAAAAACACGCACGGCAACGATGACGGCCACCGCGGCCGCCACGGCCGAAAAAATCAGGATGAGGGTGAGCAACCCGTGCCTCCCAGAGGACCCCGCCTGAAACTAACATGGGCCGGCAGACGGTTTAAAGGTCTTAATTATAACGATAATGACTCTTGCGAGGAGTTCATAATTCGCGCCTACCCTCCATCGCCTTGAGCATCGTCACCTCGTCGGTGTATTCCAGATCCGATCCGACCGGAATTCCCGTCGCAATGCGGGTGACTCGCACGCCAAGCGGCTTGAGCAGCTTCGAGAGGTACATCGCCGTGGCTTCGCCTTCCACCGTGGGGTTGGTCGCCACAATGATCTCCTCCACGGCGCCGCCCTTGAGCCGTTCCAGCAGGCTCTTGATGTTGAGCTTCTCGGGGCCGATACCCCCCAGTGGCGATAGCGCCCCGCCCAGAACGTGATACAGGCCGGCGTATTGCCGCGTCTTTTCGATGGCCAGAATATTGGTCGCTTCCTCGACCACGCAGATCGTTTTGCGGTTTCGGCCGGGACCGGAGCAGTAGAGGCAGGGATCGACGTCGGTGAGGTTGCCGCAGAGCGAGCATTGGCGGATCGTCTCCCGCGCCGAACGGATCGCATCGGCCAGCGCCAGGGCTGTTTCCCGGTCCGTGCGCAGCAGATAAAAGGCGAGACGCTGGGCGGTTTTCTGGCCGATGCCCGGCAGGCGCTTCAATTCGTCGATGAGCCGGGAGACGGGCGCGGCGAAATCAGGCATGGAGCGCTCGGCGGGAAGCGGGGCCGGAACTCAAAACAGTCCTGGGATCTTCAAAAGGTTGTTGACGCCGGGAATGCCGCCGGCAAGGTTTTTCATCTGGTCGGAAAGCGCTTCGTCGACGCGGCGGCTGGCCTCATTGACGGCCGAGCGGACCAGTTCCTGCAGCATCTCCTGATCCTTGGACGCGAAAACCTCGGGCTCAATTTTGACCTCGGTGACGGTTTTCTGGCCGTTCATCTTCACCGTCACCATGCCCCCGCCAGCCGATGCCTCCACCTGCACCGCATCGATTTGTCGTTGGAGGGTTTCCTGCATTTGGCGGAACTGCGTGAGCATCTGCTGCAGCGATTTTACTTCCATTTCTCAGCTCCCGCCGGCGGGCTTGATCCCCGAAATGCGCCCGCCAAAACGTTCGAGCACCGCCTGCACAGCCGGGTCCCGTTCGAACCGCGCTCGTAACCCACCGTCGCCCGCTTTCGCGCCGGAAATTTTCCTCGCCGTTTTTGCCGGCGGCGCTGGGGTTGAGCGGCTGAGGCCCAGTTTAGCACAGACACGAAGGGGCTGCCCCAGTATGCGGGTGGAGATCGCGTGGAGCTTTTCGCTCGCCTCGCGCCTTTGCACCATTTCCGCTTGAAAAGTGTCCTCCGCCGGAAAATAGAGCCGCAACTCGCCCGAAGCGAGCTCCCACTTTGTGGCACGGTCGAGCAGTGAATCGAGAAGTTTATTCTGGGGCCCTTCCCGAACCGCAGTCCGGATCGCCCGTACCTGCGACGGTTCGATTCCGACGGCTTCCGGATCCGTGCCGGCGTCGGCGCCAGCTCCAGAGGAAGATTCCTCGTCCTCCGGCTCCGGTGAAGGCTCTGCCGGAGCGGGCGCTGCCTTCGCCGTTTCCGCCGGGCGTTCGCGGGCCGGCGTAGCCGGGATAGGCATTGCTGGGATGGGTACGGCGGGGGGTGGCGCGGCGATCGAGTCGCGCGACGGCGAGATGCCTGGCGCGGTTGAAGGGCCGCGCGACGGCGCACGAGGCGAAGCCGCCTGTGGCGTCGACCCCGAAGACGGCGCCGGCGACCCCTCGCCGCGCAATTCGGCAAGCAGTTCTTCGAGTGGCCCCAGGCGGACGGCATTCACCATTCGAAGCAGGCCCATTTCCATATGGATGCGCGGATCGGGATGGCGCCGCAGGTCGGCCTGCGTTCCCAGGAGGACCTGAAAGAAGCGGGTCAGGTCCTCTTCGCTGAACCGCTCGGCCTGTTGTTGCAGGCGCGGCCGCTCGGAGGCCGGCGCGGCCACCATCGGTGAATCGGCGCCCGCGACCCGCACGACGAGCAGGTTGCGGACGTGACGGATCGCTTCCCGGCAGAAGGAATCCAAATTCTGGCCGCTGGAAATGATCCGGTCCACGAGGGCGAGCGCGCGCTCGGCCGACGACGTGGAGATGGCCTCCACCATTTCGTCGAGCGCCTCTTCGCTCACCACGCCAAGCAGCTCGCGCACCTCGCGGTCGCTGATCGTCTTGTCGCAATAGGCGAGCGCCTGTTCGAGGAGCGAGAGCCCGTCGCGCAGGCTGCCATCGGCCGCGCGCGCCAGTACGGCCACCGCGCCCGGCTCGATTTCGAGGCCCTCGGCGCGCGTCACGCGCTCGAGGGCTTCGGCGATCTCACCAAAGGAAAGGGAACGGAAATGGAAATGCTGCGCTCGCGAACGGATCGTTTCCGGAAGGCTTTCCGGCGCGGTGGTCGCCAGAATGAAGATCACCCGTTCGGGCGGTTCCTCAAGCGTCTTGAGCAGCGCGTTCGAGGCCTCTTCGGTGAGTTGATGGGCTTCGTCGAGGATTACGACCTTGTAGCGGCCCGTGGCCGGGGCGTAACGCACCATCTCGCGCAGCTCGCGAATCTGGTCGATTCCCCGGTTCGACGCCGCGTCGATTTCCATCACGTCGAGCGATGTGGCTGCCGCAATTTCCCGGCACCGGTCGCACTGATTGCAAGGTTCGGCCGCCGGCCCATGCTCGCAATTGAGCGCCTTGGCCAGGACGCGGGCCGTGGTCGTCTTGCCGACGCCGCGGATACCGGAAAAAATGTAGGCGTGCGCCACGCGGCCGGCGCGGATGGCGTTCTGCAAGGTGCGCGTTACATGCTCCTGGCCGGCAATTTCCGCAAATGTCTGCGGCCGCCACTTCCGCGCGATCACTTGATAGCTCATGGAGTCGGGAACCACCCTGCGGCAAGATGGAGGAACTTCGGGACATCCACGGCACACGGTCCTGGCCCGCGACCGTTGCTCCCTTCCGGGCCTGGCGGAATTAGCGGGGAACCGTTGCGTGGAGCCCGAAGTCCCACGTTCGAGAACCTTTCGATTTCGAAAAGCGAGTCTAGCATAGCCCCCGCCGGCCGAGAAATAACCTCCCGAACATCCAAGGCCCGCATTCGGTTCCCGGGACTGGCCGCCGTCCTTGTGGATCGATTGGATCGGTGAGTTGCGGCCCTGGAACCGCCCGGCACCAAGCTCATCCGCCTGCAGCCCTCGATGCGGTATGCTGGCAAGCGAAATCCTCCCGAGTCCGCAGCGCCACACTCGCCCCCTTAAGGGCAGGAGGAAGTCATGAGGC
>DATLRW010000131.1:0-3201 GCA_035534495.1 Candidatus Dormiibacterota bacterium
CGCCCCGCCGGTATGGCCCAGAGTGGCGCGGGTCATCACCGCAAGGGTCATGGTGCCGACCGCCCCCATCGTCAGCCCGTGCACCGCGTCGGCCGGCGCCAGCCACCCGGTCAGCCCGGCAATCCCGAGCAGCAGGAACCCACTCGCCAGCCAGGCGTAGCCCACATGCAGGACCAGCAGCAGCGGCTCCCGGCCGGTGCGCCAGCCCTGCCAGCGTGCGAGACGGCCGAGCAGCAGCAAGCCGGCGGCGAGCGCGGTCCAGGAGCTTGCCGCCGCACCCGGCGCCACGACCCAGGCCAGCAGCGCAAGCGCCACCGCGCCGAGCGCCAGGCGATCCATGGTCCCGAACGGCGCCGGCATCCGGCCAGCGGGATACGCGCGCGCCAGCCAGTTGCGGGTGAAGCTCGGGATCAACCGTCCGCCCATCATGCTGATTAGCAGCAGCAGCACCGCCACGCCCGCCCGGTTGCCACCCTGCGGGGACGCAACAAACCCAAGCACGCCGAGATGCACCCACGTATCGGCGGCGAGCAGACTGCCGAGGGCGGCAAGGATCGGCAGATTGCGCCAGTTGCGCCCGGCCAGGATCTCGCGTCCCATCACGGCCACGAGCGCGGTGGGAAAGGCGAGGTCAAGCGGCGCCGCCACCGCCGCGCCGGTCCAGGCCGAACCGAACACCGCGACCCGGCCGAGGACCCACAGGCCGACCAGCCACCCGAGGCCCGCGCCCTGCAGCGGCATGCGCCCGGTCCAGTTGGGAACCGCGGTGAACAGGAACCCGGCGACGGTGGCGAGGCCGAAGCCGAACACCATCTCGTGCACGTGCCAGACGAGCGGCGGAAACGCGCTCGGCAGCGGCGCGATTCCGGCGAAGGCCAGCAGCCATAGCGGGATTGCCGCCGCCGCGGCGAGCCCAGCCGCCAGGAAGAACGGGCGGAACCCGGCCGACAGCAGAATCGGGCCTTGGTGCGGGCGGTAGCGGGGGATGGCGGTCACCGATGGCGCTCGGCGATGCGGCCGGCTGTCGTCAGGACGAGGCACCAGGTCGGGCCGGCGGGCCGGGGCATCAGCGCATCCTTTTCATGTTGATCCACATCGAGGATGCCGCCGCAATCCAAAAACAGGCACCTAGAATGCTTATTTTCCGACATAGGCCGGCATCAGCCATCGGGCAAGATCGGGAATGCGGCAATCGGCGAGCGTGACCCGATCGAGATGGGCGAGGAATGCCTGTTCCGCGGCGATAAAAATGGACCGCAGCCGGCAGGCGGGCGTGAGGACGCAGGCACCGCCATCGCTTCGGCAACACTCGACCAGCGGCTGGTCTGCTTCGAGAGCACGCACGACCGCACCGACACGGATCGCGGCGGCGGGTCGCGCGAGCGTGACCCCGCCCTGCTTGCCGCGCAGGCTGCGGACGAATCCCGCGGCCCCCAAGGCTTGTAGCACCTTTGCCATGTGATGCACGGAGACATCGAGCGACTCGGCGATCGCCGCGGTGCTCATGACCTCGCCCTCGCGATCGGCCAGAATGACGAGCGCGCGCATCCCGAAATCGGTAAATTGTGTCAGTCTCATCGGCTTGCCTTGATCACGTGTTGCGTTCACCTCGAGAGCGGCTATTTAGGTATTACAGATGCCTATAATAAGCAAACCGTTTGACTACCGCAACTGCGCTGCAGATCGTGGACGCCACCGATGGGGTGTGCGGGGCGATTGACGAGGCGATGATCACGCGCGCCCGGCAGGTTGGGTCGCAAAAGCGCAGGGTAGGTGTGACTGAGATCCGGAGACGGTGAACGTCAACTGGCCGGGCCCTCCGTCCATAACGGCCCCGTAACCCAACGCACGGACCTGGGTCGCCCAACAACAACCGTCGCCCTTGCTCGCTCAGCGTCAGCCGCAGCAACTGGCATTGGCGGCGAACCGCGGGTTCGTGCCTCATGCTCCGAGTCTAGGCAGCGCTCTTCGCGGGGGGATCGGCCACTGATAGACACGCCCGCCAATTCGGATAATCAGGAGCGTCGCCCTACCCGGGAATGATCGCCAAGGCGCCAGGATATCGATCCGCGCTGCCGCAGAGGCATGCAGAATTACTAATACCCCAACATTATACGTGACACGTCGATGACACCACATGAAGAGAAATGCAGCCCTTACCGGGCGTTCATGTCATGTATAATGTTGGGGTATTAGTAGCCAACGGCGAGTAGGTGTGTCGCCCCCAGTGACTCGGCCGTCGCGAGTATATGTCGGACAACCGATATGCTGTGACGAACGGGCCGGCTGGCATGGGCAAAGACATCGGAATCCGCGAGCCAACCGGAGCCTGTCCGTAATCCCGGCTCACGCCGCGGCCCGAAACAACCAGCTATGATCGCTGCTCTCCCCAGCAACCGCTTTGGCTTGCGCCGCCAATTCCTCGATCCACCGCAAGTCATGATGGCTGCGGTTCCCCGCAACCACCGATAATTGACCCCCCGAGAACGTTTGTTCCGGGGGGTTTTCTTTTGCCCCCGCCGCACGGCGCAGCGCAGCTTTCCCGCCCTGACGCTCGGCCGCCAGCCGCAAAATCGTCGCCAGTGTAGCGCGACGACCAGGATGAGAAGCACGACAATCAGGATGAGAAAGTGTGGTCGCGGCTTGGGAACGTTAGTCGGGGTTGTTTGACGCTGGCAAGGGCGGCGGCGCGGTCTGATTGTCGGTGCGCGACAATCGTAAGGTAAGCGTCGCCCGGACCCCACATAGCCTTTCGTCTCCGGCCTGTGGTCCCCTACGTCCATGACGATCGACACCGAATCCACCCCGGCCGATGCGGGGCCTTCACCGGATCGGAGTGGTCCTACGACCGCTCCTATGAGCACTCGGCCCCGGCGGATCGAGGTGATCACGGGCGTGGACCGCCCAGGGCGCCGAACTCATGTGACAGCGGGTGACATCCCGGCGGCAGGTTGATTCGATGCGGCTTTCCCGATTCGGAGCCGCCTCCATGACCTCCCCCGACGATCTGCCCGGCAAGTCCCGCCTGGCCGTCCTGATCGTGTCCCCCCTGGTGGTGTAGGAGCTGTGGATAAGTGGCCCGCCTGCGCCAGACTCTCGCCGGTCGCTCCGGCGGGAGAGCACCGAACCGGCGAGCGGCGAGGGCGTCAAAGTGGCGGGACCCCGTCGGGCCGAATGGACCCGGACGCTTCAGTGCGTCGT
>DATLRW010000132.1:0-6850 GCA_035534495.1 Candidatus Dormiibacterota bacterium
TGGTGATCCTCGACCCGCCGCGAGCCGGGGTGCAGCCCGAGGTTCTTCAGTCGGTCGTCCGGCTCAAGCCCCGCCAGATCACCTACGTGTCCTGCGATCCCGCCACGCTGGCCCGGGACCTGAAGGAATTCTCGGCGGCGGGATACCGGATCTCGGCGCTCGACCTTTTTGACGTCTTTCCCCAAACCTTTCACATCGAAACGCTGGTTCAACTGACACCGGAACCGTGACGCCATTTCTTTGGATCGCTGCCGCGCTGGCGCTGGGGATTGCCCTGGCGTCGGGTGCGCCGCAAGCGCCACTGGCATGGCTGGTTTTCGCAGTAGGGGCGGTGGCCGCGGGACTGCTCATGCTGCGCCGCAAGCGGTTGCGGGCGGCATGGGCGGCGGCGATGGTCGCCTGGTGCTTCGTGGGCATTCTGGCGGCTACGCTGCAGCGCGCCACGACCCCCGCCAACCGCGTGGACAGGCTGGTTGCCGCCGGACGGCTGAACCTGAGCGAGCCGCTGCGATGGCGAGGACGGCTGCGTGACGACCCCCTGCGCCTGCCGTGGGGATATCGCTACGAAATCGCGCTCGACCAGGTGGAAGCCGAGGGAAGAAACCTATCCGTTTCGGGCGGCCTGCGGCTGAACTACTACACGGACAAGCCATACGCCGCCATGCCGCCGCTGCGGGCCGGGGACCGCGTGGAGGCCCTGGCCCAGGCGAGCGTGCCGCGGGACTTTCTCGATCCGGGCGCATTCGATTATCGAGGCTATCTGGCGAGCCAGGGCACGGAGCTGACCGGAACGCTGCGCAGCATCGAACTGCTGCGGCACCTGCCCGGATCGCCGCCGAACATCCAGGAACGGCTGGCGAGGCTGCGCGGGGCGATGCTGCGGGAAGCCGACCAGGTGTTCGGGCCGCGCGCGGCTCCCCTGGTGCGGGCCATGCTGCTCGGCGACCGGAGCTTCATCAATACGTCGCTGGCACGGGCATTCCAGAAGGCATCGGCGTATCACGTGTTGGTGATTGCCGGTCTGCACGTCGCGGTGCTGACCGTTTTTCTTTTCTGGGTCTGCCGGCGGTTGCGGCTTTCCGTGGTCGCCACGACAGTTGTCGTGCTGGTCCTACTGGCCGGTTACGTCGCCATCGTTCAGGATCGCCCTCCGGTAGAGCGAGCGGCGCTGATGGCGGCGGTGGTTCTGCTCGCGCGGCTTTTCTTCCGGCGCGTTTCGGTGCTGAATTCGGTCTCATTGGCCGCGGTCGTGTTGCTGCTAGCCAAGCCATCCGAGCTGAGCGATGCCAGCTTTCAGCTCTCTTTTCTCGCGGCCTCCATCATCGCGGCCGTCGCCCTGCCGTGGATCGACCGCACCAGCACGCCCTACTGGCGCGGCCTGGGCCACTGGACCGACCCGACGCGAGACGGGGCCTATCCCCCTCGCGTTCAGCAGTTCCGGCTCGACCTGCGGCAATTATGGAATTGGCTGTCGGAAATTATTCCGAAACGCATGCAACGCGCGGTGACGGTGGCGATGGAGTGGACGGCGCGCGCCGCGCTGGGCCTGTGCGAGATGTTCCAGATTTCCCTGGCGATTCAGCTCGGCCTTTTGCCCGTGCTCGTCGGCGATTTCCACCGGGTGAGCCTTTCCGGGCCCGTCGCGAACGTCCCGGCCGTGCTCCTGACGAGCCTGATCGTTCCGCTGGGTTTTGTGGCCTTGGCGACCGGGCTGGTCTGGACGCGACTGGGGGCCATCCTGGCGAAACCGGTCGGGTGGCTGGTCACGGCCCTGATCGATTCGATCCGGTGGTTTGCGAAATGGCGCTGGCTTTCCTACCGGCTTCCCGGACCGCCGCTATGGCTGCTGGTGGCTTTTCTGCTGCTGCTGGGAATCCTCGGCTTCGTTCTTCGCCACGGCGCGGGCGGCTCGCGCCGCAAGACCCTTCCCGTCTGGGCAAAGTGGCTACTCGGAAGCGCTCTGGCCGCGGCCACGGTCGCCATCGCCACGTATCCTTTCCCGCCGCGCCTCCACCACGGCGAAATGGAGGTCACCGTGCTCGACGTGGGCCAGGGCGATTCGATTTTCGTCGCCTTCCCGGACGGGCGCACGTTGCTGGTCGACGGCGGAGGCCTGGACGGATCGTTCACGGCGCACGGGTACAGCACGGGAATCGACGTCGGCGAAGATGTGGTCTCGCCATTCCTCTGGTCGCGCGGGCTGAAACGCCTGGACGCCGTCGAGGTGACGCACACCGATCACGACCATATCGGCGGCCTGCCGGCCGTGCTCGCCAATTTCCATGTGGGCCAGCTGTGGGTCGGCCACGGAGACGACACGCGGGCCTATCGCCACCTGGCGGCCGAAGCGCGTTCGCTCGGCGTGCCGCTCGTCCATCACAAAAGCGGCGACCGGTTCGATTGGGACGGGGTCCGTGGCCGGTTCCTTTGGCCGCCGGACGACGAACACGTGGCCAAGGCTTCGAATAACGATTCGGTGGTGCTTTCGATTGCCGACGGCCCGAACCGGTTCCTTTTGACCGGGGACATTCAGAAACAGGGCGAAGAAACCATGGTCCGGGACGGAGATCCGCTTTCCTCCGTTTTTCTGAAGGTGCCGCACCACGGCAGCAAGACCTCCTCAACGCAGGAATTTCTGGAGGCCGTGCGGCCCAAATACGCGGTCATTTCCGTCGGGAAGGACAACATGTACGGACAGCCGTCGCCGGAGGTGGTCGAGCGGTACCAAAAAGACGGCATCGACCTTTGGATGACCGACCGCGACGGCGCCGTCACCGCCCTCACCCAAGGCCGCCGCGTGTTGATCGAACCCTACGTGCGCGCGCGGCGCTGAAGCGGGGAGTTTCGCCGCGACAGGCTTCGCCGTCAGTCTTCGGGCGGCTCGCCGGTCGCATTGCCCGATTCGGGCGGCTGTTTTTCGGCTTCGGAGAGATATTCGGCGATGATGCGCCGGGCTTCCTCCACCTCCGATTCCCGAACCAGAATTTCGGCGCCGGGAAAGTCGGCCGGAGGATTTCTGAGCGGATAAGGATCGGTCCGCGTGAGCGGCGGCGACCCGATACCGGCGCTTTCGAGCAGGCCGCGAATCACCACGGCTTCGGTGAACGAGTCGGCCCGGTGCACCATGACCGTTTCCTCATGCCGTTCCCGATTGCCTGGTTTGGGTTTGGCCATGCCGGCCTCCACGGGCGGTAGTGTATCAGCTTCCGAGCAGCTGACAATCCGGGAGTTATCTCCTCGAATCGGGCCGCCCATGGATCACTTCTACGGAAAGCGCGTTAATCAGGAACATCGACCCTTCGTTGAGCACAATCCCGCGTATATTTGTGGACATGGACTCATCGCTGAAGCCTAACCTTGCCCATGAACTAGGAATCGCTCGGAAGCTAACTGAGTTCGTGGACACTAATCTTCTCGGATGGCAAAACATTGCTGACGCCAGAAAGGGATGCATTCTCATGGCGCTAGCAGATAAAAGTTTTGTTACCTTCCGCGCTATTCGTCACTTGCTTCAGGATTCTCTCTTTGTGGACGACGCATCGGCGCTTGTTCGGGTGCAATACGAGTGCATCGTGAATGCTTTGTTTGTCTTCTATTCACCTTACCCCGTGCCAGATGATTACGCCGACTACTTCATGTACCGGCATTGGTATGACCACTTGCGAGTTGCCGCAAGAGACGCAAAAACGGCGGCAAATGCTTTATCACCGGAAGTCCTAGCCGGCATGGAGGCGAACTACAACAAAACTAAAGATCGGTATGGTGCTTTGAACCGTAATTGGACCAACACAAATCTACCAGATAGAGCCGTGTTTGTTGACGGCAAAATGCCGCCAAGCTTAAAGATTTTCGCGTGGCTGTACGAAACTATCTATCGGCCTTATTCGGTTTGGGTTCATTCTGATGTTCGCTCTATCCAAAGCAGGATGCGGCAACTAGCAGGTGGTACGCCTCAGATTCATCGCGAGGTTACGCCGGATGAGGGAGCGCGGCTTATGCATGCAGCAAACTTCCTCATGCTGGCCATCTCTTTTCCGATTGCCGCTGAATTCTACGGGAATAAACTGATTGAACCGTGGAACATCATCGTGCGCGAATGGAGCGGTCTTTCTGCTGATGATCCCAGTGCAAAGACGCCGACCGCGCCGTAAACGGGCAGGGCGTGGGGGATGAGCGGGACCAAGAACCGAAACAGAGGAGGCCCTGCACGGCGATTTTCGGAGGGCGTTTGGTCCTATTAGTCGGGGGTCTTTGATGAATACAGACGGAGGAACAAAACTCATGGCAAATACGGACGATCTCACACGCGGGGCCTCACGGGCCCTGAACCAGACGATTACCGAAATCACGGAGTTTTTGGAAGACAACGCGAAACGTCCCGGCGGCAGAGGCGCCGATCTTCGCGAATTCCTTCGCAAGAGAATTGCCGATATTGGGTACCACTGGTACAAACGCGGCATCCGCCGCGGCCACATGGAAGCGTACAAGAAGTGGAAGAAAACGGAGAGGGTCTCAAAAACCTTCCGCTTCAAAGCCGGGCGGGATTTTTTTGAGGGTCAAACACGGAGAGTTCGTGTCACATCGAAAATAAAGACCTAACACACGTTCAAGTAGCGTGCTTCGCGCGACTCAAAATACCCTCCTTGTCGGGTTATCCCGAATTGGTGCACTAACGCCGTTACCGGAGAAATGGAAATACGCTAGATGCCGATTGTGGGCGAGTGACGGCGCACCCGGAAACCGAGCAACTACCCCGATCCGGCCGCCCGCGGAGGGAAACGCTCAACAATCGCTCACTTGCCGCCTCTACCGGCTCACCTTATCATATTTCCAAAGAGCAACCGTGAACGCAGAGGAAAAAGCCCCCCCGACCCCCGAGGCGATTGCCGAGGAAAGCCGCCGGGTGCACCGGCTACGCCTGGTCGTGCAAATGGCGCTCGGAGTCATTGCGCAAGGGGAACTTCCCTACCAGGAAGCCTCGGATCTGATGATGGCCACGCGGCGCCTTGCCCTGGAACTTTTCCCCGGCAAGAACGAGGCCTACGACCTGATCTACCGGCCGAAATTTCAACGCCTGATGCGCGAACTGTACCGGCTCCAGTAGTCCACACGCCGGGCCACCGCCTGCGCGCGCCCATTGACCGCTCAAAATGCCGCGCCAAGGAAAGAAAAACAGATTTCTCGCTGCGCTCGGAATGACAGCGGTGGGCCGGTGTGGCGGGGGGCTTCAATGGCCGAAAAGAATCATCTTCGCGACCAGCAGGAGAATCACCAGGGCCGTTCCCAACGCGGCGTTGTATTCGTGGTTGCGCCGGTATTGCGCCCAGGAAAATCGGGTTTCCGCGGTCTGCGCCGGGCGCGGCGGCCACGGCCAGAACAGGGGAACGCGAGCGGCGTACTCGCGAAACGGCTCGCCGTAGCGGGCGGTCAGCGCGGCTTCCTCGTTCCGCATGGTAGCCGGATAGAAAGCCAGGAAATAGGCGACGACCACCACGGCGGCAAGCCAGGAGCGCGAGGCAACCGCAAGCCCCGCCGCAATCCAGGCGCTGCCGAAATAGAGTGGATTGCGGGTCCAGCCATACGGTCCCCCCGTCGCCAACTGCTCGTTCTTGCGCAGGTAGCCGGCGGCCAGGGCGCGAATCGTGATTCCGGCCAGTCCCAGAACGGTTCCCGCCGCAAGCCAGGCCCAATGCGGGCGGGCCAGCCAGAAATAGAGAAGGCTCACGGGATAGCCGGCACGCACGCGCCAACGCGCCAGGTTCCGCTTCATGCCGTTTTCCCGAGCCGCCGCTCGACGGCGGCGAGAACCTGGTCGACGGTGATGGACAACATCGCAGGGGAATAGGAACGGCCGCGGCGCAAGGTGGTTTCCCCGGGCCGCGCGTTGTGAACGGCCACATCCTCGGCGCGGAAGGGACCGTTGCGCTCGGGGGCGGTCGGACCATAGAGGCCGACAACGGGCGTGCCGAAGGCGGCGGCGAGATGCAGGGGACCGCTATCGCCGGCAATCAGGAAGCGGGCGCGGCGGACCAGGACCATCAGTTGCGCGACATCGATGTCGAGGATCACCGGCTCGGGGGAGCCGGCGGCGCGGAGAACCGACTCGGCCAGTTCCCGCTCCCCGGGGCCGTAGCTGACGACCCCGCGCAGGCCGGTGCGGCCGGCCAGGCTGCGGTGCAGTTCGCCATAGCGCTCCGGCGGCCAGCACTTCGAGCGCCAGCCGCCGCCGGGCGAGAGAACGAAGAAATCGCCCAGGCTCTCCGCCGCCAGTTTCGCGCGAAGCAGGGCTTCGGCTTGCGGGCGGACATTCAAGGGAAAACAGTAATGGGAACTGGCGGCGCCGAATGCGCCGACCAGGCTCATGTTCTGCTCCACCATGTGCGGGCCGCGGGGCGCAACGCGCCGCGTGTAGAGGATCGTCGAGGCCGGCTCGCGGGCAAATCGCGGCGAAAAGCCGACGCGCACCGGCGCCCCGGAAAAGAGGGCGAGCAGCGCCGACTTGTAAAGTCCCTGAAAATCGATCGCGGACGTGTAGTGAGCGTTGCGCAGGCGCCAGGCCGTGAATAGGAAGGAGCCGGTCGAGGCGCCGTCGAGGATGATGACGTTCGTGAGATCGGGATTTTTTTCGAGCAGCGGATACCAGCGGCGCTCGACCACCCAGTCGATGCGCGCCTCGGGATAGGCCTGCCGCAGCGCCGCCACCGCCGGCAGCGTAAATACCAGGTCGCCGAGCGAACCCAGCTTAACGATGAGGAACCGCTGCTCAGACATGGTTCATCGCGCGAATCCGCTCGATCAGGTCCTTGCTCGAATGCCGTTTGGGATCGCCGACGATGGCCACGCGGATGCC
>DATLRW010000133.1:0-3786 GCA_035534495.1 Candidatus Dormiibacterota bacterium
AAACCGGAAAAAGCGGCGCGGCAAGGACTCAGGTCAGCATTCGCCCGCCGTCCACCAGAATCACCTGCCCGGTGATGAATTCCGCCTGGACGAGAAAGAGCACGGTTTCGGCAATATCCTCGCCCGTTCCGACCTTGGCGAGAGGAGTCCGACGCACGTAGGCCTGGTCGATCTCCTCCCCGGGAAACTGGATTTTACCCGGGGCCACGCTATTGACGGTGATCTCCGGACCAAGCGCCCGGGCCAGGCACCGGGTCATCATCACGACACCCGCTTTCGACACGCAATAATGGACGTGGCTCGGTTTGGGCTGGAAGGCGCCGATCGACGACAGGTTCACAATACGGCCCCGGCCGGCGCGCCGCATCAGGGGCAGTGCGGCTTGCGCGCATAGATATTGCGATTTCAGATTCGTGTTCAGGGTGAAATCCCACTGCTCTTCGGTCAGGCTCTCGAACGGCGCGTCGAAATAGACCCCGGCGTTATTCACCAGAATGTCCAGGCGGCCGAACTCGCTCTCGACGGAGCCGAAGAGCTGCCGCACCTGGCTCGACTGGCCGACGTCGGCCGCCATCACGAAAGCGCGGCGGCCGCTCCGGCGGATCGCCTCGCCCACTTCCTCGGCCTCCGCCGCGGAATGCTGGTAATTGACCACCAGGTCGGCTCCCGCGGCGGCCAGCCGCAAGGCGATGCTGCGGCCGATGCGCTTGGCCGCGCCGGTCACCAGGGCCACTTGTCCGTATAGCGGAAGCTCGGTCATCGTAAATTCCTCGGCGCCAAACTAACCGTCCCAGTCCAACCTGTCAACCGCGGCCGCCCGTCCGCGACCATCGAAACCGGCCGCGTGGCCGCTTCCCCGCTCCCAGGCCGCAACCTTTCTCCTGTTCGGAGTATCCAAGTTGGCAGGGACGGGGGTCAAGGTCGTCGGTGTATAATAATCGCAACCGTTTTGGGGAGGCCCGGCCATGAGATGGATGCACACGCTCGCAGGAGCGGGGGCAGTCGCGGCTTTGTTCAGCGCCACGGCGTTTGCCGCCCCGAAGAAATCCACGTCCCAGCCATCCAAGGAAGCAACCAGCGAAGAGGAACTGATCAAGGACTCCGGCTACACCGGCTGGCGGCTGAAATGGGCGAATATCAACCAGATCGGTGATCGCAACCTGTGCGGGGGCTTGAACTTCTTTTCGTTGCAGAAGCAGATCGGCATGGGAAAGCAGATTGCCCAGCAGGTGATGCAAACCTCCCGCCTGGTCACCGATCCGGTCATCACGAGCTACATCAATAAAGTCGGGCAAAACATCGTACGCAATTCCGACGCGCGCATCCCCTACACCTTCCACGTCGTCGATTCCGACGTCGTCAACGCGTTTTCACTTCCGGGCGGCTTCGTGTTCGTCAACAGCGGCCTGATCCTGCGGGCCAGCGATGAAGCTGAACTGGCCGGCGTCATGGCCCACGAAACGGCCCACGTGGCCGCCTGCCACGGCGCCAAGCAGGAGACCAAGGCCGATATCACGCAGCTTGCCATGATTCCCCTGTCGATCATGCTTCCTTACGGCTGGGCCGGTTACGGAATTTACGAGGGCGTGAACGCCGCCATTCCGCTCGCGTTCCTGAAATTCAGCCGGGAGGATGAAGCCCAGGCCGATTTCCTCGGCACGGAATACATGTACAAGGCCGGCTACGACCCCAACGCCATGATCAGCTTCTTCGAGAAAATTGAAGCCGAAGAGAAGCGCCGGCCCGGCACCATCGCCCCGATTTTCGCCGACCACCCGCCCACGCCCGAGCGCATGCTCTGGATTCAACACGAGATCGCCACGATTCTCCCGCCGCGGCCCGAATATCTGGTCGACACCTCGGAGTTCGAAGCCGTCAGGCACCGCTTGGCGCTCTACGAGGAAGGCCACAAGATCCAGAAGAAACAGGGCGGGCCGACGCTCCGGCAAAAGACGGGCCAGAAAAATCCGAAAGACAAGCCGCCGGTGCTGAAGCGGCGCGACCCGAACAGTCCAAACAATCCGAACGATCCGTAATAGCGGTATTGAGGCTATTGGGAACGTAGAACCGGGCGATTCCGGCGCGGCTGTCGGCAAGCGGGGGTCGAAAAAGCGCTGTGGGCGGGTGATGCGGCTTCTCTGCAGGTCTTACGAGCGCGACGTCTCGGCGATTCCCAGCTTCTTCATCTCGTCGGCATAATACTTCCGATACAGGATATCCCACTCCGCCGTGCCTTCCAGGATTTCCTTCTTCTGCGAGGTGATCTTGTTGCGCACCTGCGCGTCGATCAGCTCTTCCTGCTTCATGAGATCCTGCAAAAACTTGATGACATTCTGACGGATGGTGTCCCGGTCCTCGACAAACTGCACCCCGTCATCGGAAACCAGAACGTCGGTTACGACATGACCCAGGCGATTGATCTTTTCGCGGCTCAGACGCATTAGCGCAGGATCAGCTTCCGCTCGCGAGCGAGCTGTCCCTTCACTTTCTTGTACATTTCCTGGTAGGAAGCGCCCTGGCGGCGCATCTCATCGGCCCATTTGGTGAGAATTTCGCGCACTTCATCGTTCAGCCGGTCTTCGATGGCCAGCTCTTCCCCGATGCCATGCCGAACCCTCTCGGCAAGCGCCGGAGGATTGGCCGCCTCGATCATTTGCGAATCGATCAGTCGGCGTACCACCATACGGCTGACATAGGTAACGTAGTCGCGCGAGAGAAGCAATTCTGACCCCGGCTGTCAGTCTATCGGCCACGCGCCGGGGTGTCAAGCCAGCTAACCCATGCGTGGAGAATGCATTAGAGAAGCGACTCAACCGGCTGCTTTTGCGGCCAGACACACCGGCTGGCTTTTTTCGCGGCTCTCCATTAGCATTTGACCGGGGCGGTTAGCTCAGTGGTTAGAGCATCCGGTTTACACCCGGAAGGTCGTCCGTTCGAATCGGACACTGCCCACCAGACGAGAACCATTCAATGCGGGGCCGTAGTTCAGCTGGTTAGAACGCCTGCCTGTCACGCAGGAGGTCGCGAGTTCGAGCCTCGTCGGCCCCGCCAATCTTCTCAATCAGTTCGTCAATCAGTCAGACAGCTAGAAACAGCCCTTTTTTGAGAATCCAGTGCTGTGCCCAATTCCGTGCCCCACTCCCCGCAAAAACAGGCTGCGGGATGGTATCAACTGCCGCCCACTTTGTTTCCACCCGAACGTGCGATTAGTGTTCGAGCATCCGGCGCAAGGGTTCCCGCGAAAAGTTGGTGTCAGTTGGGTTTTCGTTTTGCCTCGCTATCCTGCGCGGGCCGAATCTCACTAAGTCCGCGTAAACACTGGCATTTTGCGTTGTCGTGCGTTTTGGTGCGGAACGCTGCAAAACCCGCCTGAAGGGATTAACAGTCAGCTGCTCTACCAATTGAGCTAGCGGCCCGGAGAACTTCCATACTACCACGACTGGAGAAACTCCTGGCGCGACGCGCGCAGCCGGGCAAGCCGAGCGCGCGCCTGGCCCGGTTACCGGCGCAGCTTTTCCGAGATTTCTCGGGCCACCTGGCGGGCGTGTTCGAGGTCATCTGGCTCAAACGAGATCGCCGCGACGCGCGGATGCCCGCCGCCGCCGTATTGTTCCGCCAGGCTCGCCAGATTTTCCTCCGCGGAGTCGGGATTCCAGGGGTTGGACCCCACCGAGACTTTCGAACGCACCGCCGAGGAGCTCACCCCGACCGAGTAGCGGGCCTGCGGATGCAGCATGTAGGGAATGAACTTGTTGTAGCCTTCCAGTTCCAAGCCGCTGACGTCGA
>DATLRW010000134.1:0-4126 GCA_035534495.1 Candidatus Dormiibacterota bacterium
GCGGGCGATACGCGACGAGCATGCGATCACACCCGCGGCGGAGTGGCTGGTGGATAATTTCCACATCGTTGATGAACAGCTCCGAGAGATTCGGGACGACTTGCCGGCCGGCTACTATCGCAGGCTCCCCAAGCTCGCCTCGGGCCACTTGGAGGGCTATCCGCGCGTCTACGGCGTCGCTTGGGCTTTCGTGGCGCATACCGATAGCCGATTCGACCCGGAAGTTCTGCGCCGCTTCGTGGCAGCCTATCAGCGAGTCCAGCCGCTCACCATAGGTGAGCTCTGGGCGGTAGCCATCACTCTTCGCGTGGTGCTGGTGGAAAATCTGCGTAGGATCGCGGAGCGGATCGTCCGCAGCAGGGCAAATTGCCAGGAGGCCGACGCGCTTGCGGATAGCTTGCTTGGTTCAGGCAGTGAACCCGCCATCCTGCTGGCGCTCCGGCAGCTTGAGAAAGCTCCCTTGGAGACGGCATTCGCCGTGCAGCTTGTCCAGCGCTTGCGGGATTTGGACCCCAAGGTTGGCCCCGTCCTGCAATGGCTCGATCAGCGTCTAGCTCTTGCGGGAACAACCGCCGATGAAATGGTTCGCGCCGAACACCAGCAACAAGGGGCCATGAGCGTGACAGTGCGCAACATCATTACCAGCATGCGCCTGGTTTCCGCCTTTGATTGGCAGAACTTCCTTGAAAGCGTCAGCCTGGTGGACGAAATTCTCCGCAAGGATACTCCCTTCACCGAACTGGATTTTCCCACCCGCGATCAGTACCGGCACGCCATCGAAGATCTCTCGCGTGGATCCAGCCATTCGGAAATGGAAGTCGCCCGACTTGTCGTCCGCCGCGTCAAGCAGGCCATGAGCGATCCGATCGAAGGCTCGCGCAATGGTCACAACGTCGACGAGGAGCGGAGGGCAGAGCCCGGCTACCACCTCATCTCTCGCGGACGCCCCGCGTTTGAGCGCGAACTCGGCTTTCGCGTCTCGGGGAAGCTCCGGCTCCTACGCCTCTATGTCCGAACCGCGATTCCCGGCTATCTGGGCACCATTGCGATCGTGACAGCAATCATCCTCGCGCTGCCGCTGCTGCCTGAGCGAGAAACGGGCATGGCCACGGCCGGCCTCTGTCTCCTCGCCTTGCTCGCCGCCGTACCCGCCTCCGATCTGGCGATTGCACTCGTCAACCGCGCGGTCATCGCTCTGCTTGGACCGCGTACACTCGCGCGGATGGAATTGCGCGACGGCATTCCCGAGGAATTGAGAACGATCGTCGTCGTCCCCACGCTGCTGACCACGCCGGCAGAAATCGAGGAGCAGGTTGAGCGGCTGGAAGTCCATTACCTGGCGAACGCAGAGGGAGACATTCGTTTCGCCTTGCTATCGGATTGGCTCGATGCGCCTTCGGAAACGCTCCCGGGCGACGACGGTTTGCTCGCCGTCGCAAGCAATGGTGTCGCGCGCCTCAACAAGCAATACGGTCCGGCGCCCGACGGTGGCGAACGATTTCTTCTCTTCCATCGCAAACGAGTGTGGAATGAGTGCGATGGGAAGTGGATGGGCTGGGAGCGCAAGAGGGGCAAGCTGCATGAACTGAACCGGCTTTTGCGCGGTTCCACGGATACGACGTTCCTGCCCATCGGCGGGCGCCCGCCGGTCAACGTCGCCGGTGTTCGCTACGTCATCACGCTTGACGCCGACACGCGCCTGCCGCTTGGCGCCGCCGCTCGTCTCGTCGGCGCCATGGCGCACCCTCTCAACCGGCCGAGTTTCAGCGCCCGCGAGGGTCGTGTTGTCGAAGGCTATGCGATCGTGCAACCGCGGATCACGCCTTGTCTGCCCTTTCAGCACTTGAGTTCGATCTCTCAAAAGGTGTTTTCCGGCCCGAGCGGCATCGATCCGTATTCGTCCGCCGTGTCCGATGTCTACCAGGATCTGTTCCAGGAGGGTTCTTACATCGGCAAGGGGATTTACGACATCGACGCCTTTGAAGCCGCTTTGGTGGGCAAAACGCCGGCCAACGCGCTCTAGAGCCACGACCTGTTTGAAGGCATTTTTGCCCGGGTTGCTCTGGCCACGGACGTCGAGCTGTTCGAGGAATTTCCGTCGCGTTACGAGGTGGTCGCGGCACGCCAGCATCGTTGGGCCCGCGGCGACTGGCAACTTTTACCCTGGCTTTTCAGGCGCGGCTACGGTGAACCGAGAAAACCTGTCCCGATTCCAACCATCGGCCGCTGGAAGATTTTCGACAATCTGCGCCGCACGCTCGTGGCGCCCGCCGCATTTCTTACGTTGGTTGCCGGGTGGCTTCTGCCGGCCGCCTCTCCCTGGGTATGGACTCAATTCATTATCGCTACCGTTGCGATTCCCGCACTGCTTCCATTCTTCATCGGGCTCAACCCTCGCCGTAGAGGGATTTCCCTGCGAAGCCATTTTCGCAACGTGCTCGGAGATCTCGTGCTCGGCGCGTCCCAAATCGGCCTGACCTTCGCATTTCTCGCATACCAGTGCTGGCTGATGTCCGATGCGATTCTGCGTACACTCGGGCGTTTGTTTATCACGCACAGGAACCTGCTGGAATGGGTGACGGCGGCCCAGTCTGAAACTTCAGCGGGATCCAGGCTGTCCGTCGCATACAAACGCATGGCGGGTGGTCTTGCTTTGGCCGTTGCGGTGTTCCTCGCGCTGCTCTTCGCGCATCGCCAGGCCTGGGTCGCGGCGACCCCATTCCTTCTTCTCTGGGCCGCAGCTCCTGCCATTTCGCTCTGGATTGGACGTGTGCCACGGTCCCCTGGGGAAAGCCCCTTGCCCCTCGTCGATCGGCAGGCTTTCCGCTTGATTGCTCGCCGGACGTGGCGTTTCTTCGAAGTGTTTGTTTCTCCTGAGGACCATTCCCTCCCTCCCGACAATTTTCAGGAAATTCCCGATCCCGTTGTCGCGCACCGAACCTCGCCCACAAACATTGGACTCTATCTTCTTTCCACGGTGTGCGCCCGGGACTTCGGATGGCAAGGGACGCTGGCCACGGTGGAGCGCCTGGAAGCGACGCTGGGAACCATGAGCCAAATGGAATTGTTCCGCGGACACTTCTACAACTGGTACGACACTCGCGATCTTCACCCGCTCGAGCCCAAGTACATTTCCTCGGTGGATAGCGGGAATCTCGCCGGGCATTTGCTGGCCCTCGGAAACAGTTGCCGGGAACTGATCGAAAAATCATCGGTGGGGCCCAGTCTTCTCGCCGGAATGGAGGATATGGTTCGGCTGCTGAGGGACGCGCTCGACAAAATCCCTGACTCGCCTCGCGCTCACATCGTCACGCGAAAACAACTGAGCGATATTGTCGATGCGATGATGGCCGCGCTTGGTTCCCTCCCCGTTGAATCCGTGGATTGGGCAAACTGTTGCAAGGAATGGAGGGCGCAAGCCCGGACCGTGGCCGACATTGCCCAGGCCCTCGCCCAGGAGCATGGCGGTGGCCCCGAATCGGAATTGCGCACCTGGACCGATGCCCTCAGGAATTGTGTCGAGAGCCATGTCCAGGATGCCGAAATCCTGATTCCCTGGGTGCGACTGGACCCGAATGACCTTGCGAGCATGGCCAAGGATCTTCCGGACCGGGCGCCCGAATGGAAGGCAATCCAGCTGTCACTGCGTTTCGTTCCCACGCTTGCCGAGGCACCCGACAGATTTATCGCTGCTCTCTCTCAGCTTTCTGCGTTGCGCGCTCGTCTGACTGGCAGTTCTCCTGAAGATCGGAAAACGATCGCGCTGATCGATGCCCTGGCCGATGCGCTCAGACTTTCCGCCGCCGAGGCAGCCAGCCTCATTCGCCGTCTTTCGGCGATTGCCGTGACAACTGGGAACATCTTCCAGGCGATGAGGTTCGATTTTCTGTTTGACGATGCGCGCAAGCTTTTCTCGATTGGTTATCGCGTCTCCGACGGAAGTTTGGACCCCAATTGCTATGACTTGCTTGCTTCAGAGGCGCGACTGACAAGCTTCATCGCCATCGCCAAAGGCGAAGCACCGCGCTCTCACTGGTTTCACCTGGGCCGGGCGCTCACGCCCGTGGGCCGGGGTTCCGCGCTCATCTCCTGGGCAGGCTCGATGTTCGAATACCTCATGCCGGCG
>DATLRW010000135.1:0-2796 GCA_035534495.1 Candidatus Dormiibacterota bacterium
TTCATCGGCGCGACGCTTTCAGGGGATGTGACCACGCTCGGCCGAAACAGTTCTGATTTTTCCGCCGCGATTCTTGCCGATGCGCTTGATGCGAGCGAGGTCTGGCTGTGGACCGACGTCGATGGCATTTACGACCGTGACCCCCGGGGCCCGCAGGAATCGGGTGACGAGATCATGCCGCTGCAGAGCTTGACCTACGACGATGCCTTGCGGCTGGCCGAGCGCGGGGCGAAGGTGCTGCATCCCAGAACCATCGAGCCGCTGCGCCAGAAAAAGATCGCTCTGCGGATTCGTAATACATTTCATCCCGAGCACCCGGGCACGCGCATCGGCCCGGCCGCGCCGAGCATCACGCCATGAAGTCTTTTCGCGTCGGTGTGCTCGGGGCAACTGGCACGGTGGGACAGCAAATCATCCACCGGCTGCGACGGCATCCCTGGTTCCACGTGACGGCGCTCGCTGGTTCGGAGCGGTCCGCCGGAAAACTCTACGCCGATGTGG
Organism: Candidatus Dormiibacterota bacterium; assembly: GCA_035534495.1. Classification (GTDB taxonomy): domain Bacteria; phylum Acidobacteriota; class Terriglobia; order Acidiferrales; family UBA7541; genus JAKASX01. The sequence goes on from DATLRW010000135.1 coordinate 502, forward strand.
TGCGCTGGCGGATTGCCGAGTGCATGCCCGCGGAAGCAGCAGGGCTGACCGTGCAACCCCTCCAGGCAAATTTGGATTGCGACTTCTGCCTTTCGGCCCTCGATTCTTCCGTGGCGGGCGCGGCCGAACTCGACTTTGCGCGCGCGGGCTATCCTGTGATCAGCAACAGCCGCAATCACCGATTGGAACCTGATGTGCCGCTTCTCGTTCCCGAAGTGAATTCGAATCACACTGCGCTCGTCGCCGTGCAACGCCGGCAACGCGGATACACCTCGGGCTTCCTTGTCACGAATCCCAACTGCTCGGCAGGCGGTCTTGTGATGGCGCTGAAGCCGATTCACGACGCCTTCGGAATCGAAGCGCTATCCGTCGTCACCATGCAGGCGCTTTCCGGCGCCGGCTATCCGGGCGTCGCGTCGCTCGATGCGATGGATAACGTCATTCCCTTCATCCCCGGCGAGGAAGAAAAAATGGAAACCGAGCCACGGAAGATACTGGGCACGCTGCGTAACGGTGCGATCGAGGCCGCGGACATCCGCATCAGCGCGCAGTGTCATCGCGTGCCGGTTTCCGATGGACACATGGAGGCAGTATCACTGAAGCTCCGGAGAAAAGCCTCGCCCGCGGATGTAACGGCAGCTCTCCGCGAATTCCGGGGCGAGCCGCAGCGGCTGGGACTGCCCTCGGCGCCCGCGCGCCCCGTCGAAGTCCGCGAAGAACCGGACCGCCCGCAGCCGCGACTCGACCGCGATGCGGGCCAGGGCATGGCGGTGGTCGTGGGCCGCGTTCGTGCGTGCCACGTACTGGATATTCGGCTCGTGCTGCTCTCACACAACCTCGGGCGCGGCGCCGCTGGCGCCGCCATCTTGAACGCCGAGCTGCTCACCGAGACAGGTTATCTTGTGTCTGCCGATGGCCGCCCAACCGAAGGCGTTCTTTCCCCGGCGGTTGGCGAACCATCGTCTGGCTAGTGTGCGAGGACTGCGCCTGTCGATTGGCTCGCGGTCCAGAAACAATCAGCCAAGCGAGCTCCTGGCCAGCATTTGAATCTCCTGTCGAGCAACTCGCCCCGCGCACACTGTGGAGTCTGTCGAACGCGTTCCCCTCGACCCTTCCAGGAACTGGGCGTCCTTCCGCAATTCCGATCGACGGCCAAGCTGGGAGTATTTCTCGAAGGTGTTTGCGCGGCTTCGATCGCGTCCCAAAAACGTATTGCCAGCAGCAGGACGTTCTGTGAAACCATTACGATGAGCAGAGAAGTTGATGTTTTCGCCTTCCGCATTCATTCCATCACGATCGGGGCCGTCGGTGGTTTCGGAGTCATATGTAAGACCGGCAAATTTATGCTTGATCTCATTTGTAACCGTCGGGATAACCCCGTCATCAGTACAATCTTTCGAATGCAGATTGCTCCACCTCGCCAGACTGCTCACGAAGGCCTAACCTCTCGGGCCTAAATCCAAAGAAAGCACCTTCTCGGAAATGCAGGGCAATGGTGGGCACCGAGAGGCGACAAACGCGATTGGAGCGCGAGATGAGATCATGAGCCTCGCGCGCCCACGTACACGCCACGTACACAGCTTCGCCCAATTTTGCGGTTTTGACGCTTCTGCCGTGTCATATTTTTCAACAACTTACGTCTGTTCAACAGCCCTTCGAATTCCGACTCCCCCCGCCTCCACCATCCTTTTTACTTAATCCTCATTCATTCCAAAAGCAGGAAGTTCACCGCAGAGCCGCAGGGGACGCAGAGAAAAAACCAACGAAAGCGATAGTCGCCCTCCTAAGAACAATCACAATAAGTCTACGGGACGCAACGCTAGATGACCACGATGGCGAGACGAGGGAAAGCAGCGCGATAGAGGCGGTCGTCAAGGGTGAGAAGGCGGAAGCCGTTTTGGAGGGCATGAGCGCCGATCAAGAAATCGGCGAGGATACGGCGCGGGCCGGAGTCGCGTTGTTTTCTCCGGCGGGCAACATGCTGTTGGAACGCCCGGCCAGCGACGCGCCAAACGGCTTCGTCCAAATTCCAGTCCACTGAGATCCCTGTCTCCCTACAGAAGGAATCAAGGAAAGATTCATTTCGCGAGGGAGCGGCCAACAATTCAGCGAAAACCGGTGCCGCGATAACCAAACCGCCGCGCCCCAGTGCGGCGTCAAGGGTTGAACGCGCCAAGGTGTTCAGGGTGTCGTCCTCGTTCCAGAGAGCAACGAGAACATTGGTGTCGATCGCAGTGGTCATCGCCCGCGCAGCGCACGGACCCATCGCACGACGGCCTTTCTGCCGCGAGGAAT
>DATLRW010000136.1:0-7267 GCA_035534495.1 Candidatus Dormiibacterota bacterium
CGAGGATCACCAGGTCGGGTTGTTCCTTCGAGCTCTCCAGAAATGTCCCCGCCTCGGCATTCACCGCTTGTCCCGCGACGCCCGCGGCCTTCAGATTTAATTCCAGATCGCGCGCCGCGGCCGGGTCGGCTTCGACGGCCACCACGCGCTCGAACCGGCTGCCCAGCGGCACGCTGAAGAGCCCGACGCCCGCGTAGAGATCGAGCGCAAGCCCGCCCGCGAGGCCCTCTGTCACCGTCCGGGACATCTCTTCGAGCAGGAAGCGGTTCACCTGGAAAAATGACATATGCCCGACCCGATACCGGGCCGGCCCCACAGCATAGTCCAGGTAGCCCGGCCCATCGAGCTCCATTCGCTCGCCGGCCGTTTCGCGAAGAAGAACCGAGCGAACCGAAGGCAAAGCCTCCCGGAGGCGCCCGGCCACACGGCGCGGCGCGTCGGGAAGCGTCGGGAAAGAGACATTGACCAGCAGGCTTGCTTCGGGTTCGGCGAACACCTCGATCTCTCGCATTGTCGCGGGCCACCGGCCCGAGCCAAGCTCCGCGCGCAAGGCCCCGAGCGCCTCGGCCAGCGGCGGCGCCAGCAAGGCGCATTGATCCACGGCGCAAAAATTGTTCGAGCCGGCGCGGAAATAGCCGAGTGCCAGCGGCCCGGAAGCGGTTTCGCCGGCGGCGTTTTTCGCCGGCCGCACCTTCCACTGCGCCCGATTCCGGTAGCCGAAGGGAGGGGAAGCGTGCACGGGAATCGGACCGTCCCAGTTCACCCCGCCCAGCCGGCCGAGCGTCTCCCGCAATATCTCGCGTTTCGCCTCGAGTTGGCCTTCATAGCCGATATGCTGGTATTGGCAGCCGCCGCACACCGTGAAATAGGGGCAGGGAGCGGCAACCCGTCCGGGCGCCGGCCGCTCGATTTCCGCGACGGCGGCTCGCACGAAATTCTTTTTCCGTTCGAGGGGCCGGGCCTGGATCGTTTCTCCGGCCAGAACAAACGGCACGAAATAGGTGACGCCCTCGCTGCGGGCCAGGCCGGCGCCGCCATAGACGAGTTTTTCGATTTCGAGGGGAATCGGTTTGGTGGAAACAGTTCGTCCGGGTCGTTTCATGTCAGGTAGAACAGGCTCAATCTGGGCACTCCGAATCGTTCAAACAACCGCTTCTGCATGTACTGCCGTTCGAGCAGGCCGAGTTGTTCGGCGGTCATTTTCCGGCGGTAGGGTGAGAGTACCCGGTCCAGTTCCCGCCGCGTTTCCAGCATAACCGACTCGGGCGCCGCTGCTGTAATCGACGCCGTTAATTTCTCCTCCAGCACGGTGAGCCATCGCTCCAGGTCTTCCGTATCCCCCACGCCCGCCTGGGAGAAAGCCGCCCTGCGTTCGTCGAGCCGCTCGGCCGTCTGCTGGAATCGATTTGCCAGTTCCGGCTGCGAGTTTCGCGCCTGCGCCGCGGCCCGGCGAAGCTGCTCGATGAGGCCCTCGAAATAGCCGGCGATGATTTCCGGCGAGAACGAATCCGCGTGTTGCGTCGCGCCCCCGGCCGGCCCCCGGCCGGCGGCCGCCTCGCGCGCCTCCTGGGCTGCATCGAGCACCGCGTCCACGCAATAGACCAGGCTCTTGAGACCCCGGCCGGACTGGGCGCGGCGCGACCGCTCGTAGCTCTCGAAGGCGCGATCGATCCCCTTGAGGACCGCTTCGATCGGAATGCCGGCTTTCTGCCAGGTTTCGACGATCGCCCAGTCCAGGGGCGAAACCAGAACGTGGGCGCCGCGCTTGCGCCAGAAATACTCCTCGACCTCGGTGAAGTAGTTGAAATAGTTGAGTTCTTCCATTGCCGCGCAGAGGCTCTTTCAGCCAGTCGGATCGGAACGAAGCTACGGTTTTGCTTTGCGCGAGCGCGACAGCTTCGTCGCGGCGGGCTGGTTGCGCTCCCAGATCAATCGCAGTCCTTCGAGCGTGAGGAATTGGTCGACTGTTCCCACCTGCCGGGAGCGCGCGGCCACCAGTTCGGCCTGGCCGCCGGTCGCCACGACCGGCGTCTGGGGCCCCAGTTCGGCCTTCAGGCGGGCCAGAATGCCGTCCATCATATCCAGGTAGCCGTAGTAGAGCCCGGCCTGCACCGATGCCGCCGTGTTGGTGCCGACCGTCACGCCCGGGTCCTTGATTTCGACCCGTTGCAGGCGCGCCGCCCGCGCGAAGAGCGCCTCGGCCGCGATCCCGATGCCGGGGAAAATCAGGCCGCCCAGATACTCGCCACGGGCCGAAACCGCGTCGAAGGTGATCGCGGTGCCGAAGTCCACCACGATGCACGGCCCGCCATATTTTGCGAATGCCGCCACGGCGTTGGCGATCCGGTCCGCGCCGACGTCCTGCGGACTGTCGTAGAGGTTCGGCATGCCGGTTTCCAGGCCCGGCTCGACGAACAGCGCCCCGAGGCCGAAATACCGCTCGGCCATTTCCGCCAGCGTCCGGTTCAGCGGAGGCACCACCGAGCTGATGATGATGCCGCTCACATGGGAGGAATCCAGCCCGGCCAAGGAGAACAGATTCCGCGTGAGGATCCCGTATTCGTCCACGGTCTGGTGCCGGGCCGTGGTCAGGCGCCAGTGCGCGACCAGGACGGCATCGCGATAGACCCCCAGCACGGTGTTGGTATTTCCGACGTCCATCGTCACCAGCATCAGGACGCCTCCCTCACATCCCCCGAAATGATTGTTTCCACGCCCCCGCCGTCGCGCCGCACGCGCAGCAGGCCGCCGGGCTCGAGCCCGGCGGTCGTTCCCGTATAGGTTTCCGTTGCGGTGTGAATCCGGACGCGCTTGCCGCGGGCGTAGCTCGAAACCTGCCCAAAGCGTTCGATGATTGCTCCCGGCCCTTCGGCCATGAAGCGATTGTAGTGGCCTTCGAGTTCGAGCAGCAACCGGACCAGCAGCTCGAGGCGCGAATGCGTGCGCCCGGTCTCGGTGCGCAAGGATGTCGCCGTCCCGGCCAGTTCCGGCGGAAACCGTTCCTGATTGACGTTGATCCCCATCCCCACGACGACGAATTCGATCCGGTCGGGTTCGGCGTACATTTCCGTGAGGATGCCCGCGAATTTGCGGCCGCCGAGCAAAAGGTCGTTGGGCCACCGGATGTCCAACGCGAGGCCCGTCTGGCCGGCGACGGCCTCCCGCGCGGCCAGACCCGCCACCAGCGTCAGGAGCGAGGCCGAAGCCGGCGGCATCGCCGGCCGCAGCACCACGCTCACGTAGATGCCGCTGGCCTGCTCGGAATGCCAGCTTCGTCCCAGGCGGCCGCGCCCGGCCGTCTGCTCCTCGGCGATGACGACGGCGCCCTGCGGCGCTCCCTTGTAGCCCAGTTCGAGCGCCACGTCGTTGGTGGAAGCGGTTTTGAAAAAGTGATACAGGTTGCTCTGAAAGATGGTCCCTCGAAGGCGCGGCTTGAGCAGTCCCGGCACGAGCACGTCGGGCGCCCGCTCGATGCGATAGCCCGCCCCCGCCTGCCCTTTTACCCGCACGCCCAGCGACCGCAGCTTTTCCACCCAGATCCAGACGGCGTGCCGCGTCACGCCGATTTCCCTGGCGATTTGCGCCCCGCTGATCGTCAGCATCGGACGCGCCGCCAGCAACACCATCAGCGCGTCGATTCGATAATCGGTTCGGCCCGGGATCGGCAGCAGTCGCGCCATCGGATGCGCCCTGGGGCTAGCTGGCATCCGCCCCTTCGACCAGCAGGCTGAAATCGGCGGCCGGCGCCGAATGCGTCAGCGCGCCAACGGAAATGAAATCGGCTCCGGCGCGGGCATAGGATCGGAGGTTGCGCAGCGTCATGCCGCCGGAAAGCTCCACGCGGCATTCGGGCCGCTCGCGGCGAACCAGCGCGACCATCCGGGCGGCGGCGGCCGGCTTCAAATTGTCGAGCAGAACCTCGTCGGCCCCGGCCTTCAGGGCCTCGCGCAGCTCCCTGGAATTTCTCACCTCGACTTCGATTTCCAGGCCGCGTTCCCGCGTCGCCTCGCGCGCCAGGCCGACCGCCTGGGCCACTCCGCCCGCGGCGGCAATATGATTTTCCTTGATCAGAACGGCGTCGAAAAGACCGAACCGGTGATTGGTGCCCCCTCCGGTCCTCACCGCATATTTCTCCAGCCGCCGGTGCAGGGGAGTGGTCTTGCGCGTGTCGCGCAGGCGGGTGGCCGTCTGCGCCAGTTCCGCCGCGTAGCGGCCGGCCAGCGTCGCAATTCCCGAAAGACGGGCCAGGAAATTGAGCGCCGTCCGCTCGCCGGTGAGGATAGCTCGCGCGCGGCCTTCGATATCCGCGACGGTTGCGCCGGACGGCACGCGCGAGCCGTCGCCAAAATGGGGGGTGATTGCAAAAGCGGGGTCGAGCTGGCGGAAAACGCGCTCGAAAACGGGCAGCCCAGCCAAAATCAGATCCTGCCTGGCTATCAGGCGCGCGCGGGCGCGGGCTCCTTCGGCCACCGTCGCCGCCGTGGTGACATCGCCCGCGCCGACGTCTTCATCGAGCGCCGCGCGAACCAGAGCGGCCAGCGCCGGATCGTCCCAGTCGAACCGGTTGTCTCCCGCGCCCGTGGAAGTCATCAGGCCTGCTCCAGCTGAGCCAGCCGAGCCTGCAGCTTCTCGTATTCGGCCTCCCGCTGTTCGATCGTCGCTTGGAGTTGGCTGACGACCTGTTCGGGCGCCCGCGTTCGAAACGCCTCGTCCGCCAGACGCCGCCGTTTCGATTCGATGTCCCGCTTCATCCCCTCGGCTTGCTTGCCGAGGCGCGCGATTTCCGCCTGGCGGTCGGTGGGCTCTTCCTGCTCGATGCGCATGTCGAACAGGGCCGTCGAACGGACCGTTCCGGCCGCGGCCTCGAGCGCGCCGTCGTGGAAATGGAGCGCGGAAAGCCCGGCCAGCCGCAAGAGGGCATCCTGATTTTCCGTTACGAGCGAGCGCAGTGGGCCGTCAGCCGTGAAAAAATCGACGGGAACTTTTTTCTTGGGATCGATTTTCCCCTCGGCGCGGAGGCTTCGGGCCGCCTCGACGATCTCCTGCAAGCGCCCGACATGCGACTCGGCGCTTTCGTCGAGCCATTCCTCGCGCCGCTTCGGATACGGTTCGAAGGCAATTGAGCGCGCGCCGGCGCGTTGCGGCAGCCGGTGCCACAGCTCCTCGGTCAGGAACGGCATGAAGGGATGGAGCAGGCGCAGGGCGGAATCGAAAATGGCGAACAGATTGCGCCACGTGGCCACCTCTTCCTCGCGGTCGGCGCCGGCCATGCGCGGCTTGACCCACTCGATGTACCAGTCGCAGAACTCATGCCAGAAAAAGTGGTAGACGATATGCGCCGCTTCGTGGAACCGGAACGTCTCCAGGGCTTCGCCGATCTCGCCCGCGACACGCGCCAGGCGCGAATACATCCACCGCTCGACGAGCGGGAGTTCGCCGTTGCCCTGGTAGGGCGCCGCGGCCCGGATTCCCGGTCCGGCAAGTTCTTCGATCGCGATGCCCGCCGCTTCGATCTTTTCCAGGTTCACAAACAGAAACCGGGCCGCGTTCCAGATCTTGTTGGCGAAGGCGCGGTAGCCCAGAATCCGCTCCTCGCTCAGCGCGATGTCCGTGCCCGGCGCCGCGCCGATCGCCAGGGTAAAGCGCAGGGCGTCGGTGCCGTATTTTTCGATCACCTCCAGCGGATCGACCACATTGCCGCGCGTTTTCGACATCTTCACGCCATGCGGGTCGCGCACCAGCGCGTGGAGGTAGAGCGAGCGGAACGGGACGCGCTCCGCGAGGCCGTCGCCGCCGGTCAAGTGCAGGCCCAGCATGATCATTCGCGCGTCCCAGAAGAACAAAATGTCGTAGCCGCTGATCAGCAGGCTCGTCGGATAGAAGCGGCGCAGGTCCTCGGTGTCGTCCGGCCAGCCGAGCGTCGAAAACGGCCACAGCCCCGAACTGAACCAGGTATCCAGCACGTCGGGGTCCTGCGTCAGCCGGCTGCCGCCGCACTGGCCGCACTGTTCGGGAGGACTCGCGGCCTGGGCGCGCCCGTTCACGATCTCCACCTGCGAATCCCGCGCCGGCGTCATCGCGCCGCAATCCGCGCAATGCCAGATCGGAATCCGGTGGCCCCACCAGAGCTGGCGCGAAATGCACCAGTCGCGGATGTTTTCCATCCAGTCCAGGTAGATTTTCTTCTGGTTCTCGGGAACGACCGGAATCAGCCCTTCGCGCACCACGCGAATGGCCGGCTCGGCCAGCGGTTTCATCCGGCAGAACCACTGGGTCGAAATCCTCGGCTCGACGTCGGTTTTGCAGCGGTCGCAAACCCCGACGGCGTGGGTGTGATCGGATATTTTTTCGAGCAGCCCCTGTTTTTCCAGGTCTTCGACGATCCGCTTGCGCGCCTCGAAGCGGCCAAGCCCCGCGTAGGCACCCGCGTTCTCGTTCATCCGGCCGTCATCGGTCATGACGTCGATTTCCGGCAGATGATGCCTCCGGCCGAGTTCAAAGTCGTTCGGGTCGTGCGCCGGAGTGACCTTCACCGCCCCCGTCCCGAATTCGCGGTCGACAAACTCGTCGGCAACGATCGGAATCTCGCGGTTCATCAGCGGCAGGCGCAATATTTGCCCGGCCAGCGCCCGGTACCGCTCATCGTCGGGATGAACGGCGACGGCCGTATCGCCCAGAAGGGTTTCCGGCCGCGTGGTGGCCACGACGACGTATTCATCTCCCCGGGCTCCCTGGGCGTCCTGGGCTCCCTGGGCCAGCGGATAGCGGATGTGCCACAGCTTTCCCCCGCGCTCCTGGTGCACCACCTCCAGGTCGCTCAGCGCCGTCTGGCAGCGCGGGCACCAGTTCACCATGTAGCGCCCGCGGTAGATCAGCCCTTCGCCATAGAGCCGCAGGAACGCTTCGAGTACGGCCCGGTACAGCGGCGGATCGAGCGTGAATCGCTCGCGCGTCCAGTCGCAGCTGTCGCCCAGGCGAATCATTTGCTCGCGGATTCGCCCGCCCGAAGTCTGCTTCCACTGCCAGACGCGCCGCTCGAATTCCTCTCGCCCCAGGTCCTTCCGTTTGAGTCCCTCCTTGGCCAGCTCCCGCTCGACCACCACCTGCGTGGCGATTCCGGCGTGATCGGCCCCCGGTAGCCAGAGCGTGGTTGCGCCCTGCATTCGCCGCCACCGGACCAGGATGTCGATCTGCGTGTGCTCGAGCATGTGCCCGATGTGGATCGATCCGGTGACGTTTGGCGGGGGGATCGCGATGGAAAAGACGG
>DATLRW010000137.1:0-4489 GCA_035534495.1 Candidatus Dormiibacterota bacterium
GAATCCCCCGCAACGCCGTGAACCTGCCCGCGCTTCCGGCCGAGGAGCAGAGGCGCATCCAGCCGTATCTCGATCTGGGAGGCAAACTCGGCTCGTTCCTCGGGCAAATCGCCGGGGCCCGGGTCGAGGAGGTTCGCATCAGCTACGACGGCGCCCTCGATCAGTCCAGCACCTACCTGGTGAAGAACGCCGTCCTGGCCGGTATCCTGCGGCGCTCGCTTTCCGAACGCGTCAATCTGATCAACGCCGGGGCCCTGGCGACCGAGCGCGGGATCGAGGTGAGCGAAATGCGCAGCGCCCGCCGCGCCGCCTACGTCAATACCCTCGGCATCGCCGTTCGCACCGATACGGGAACCCGTTCGGTGCTCGGCATGGGGGATTTCCAGGGAGGACAGCGGATTTTGGGGATCGACGACATCAACGTCGAAGCCCCGCTGCGCGGAACGATTCTTTTTATTCGGAATCAGGACGTGCCCGGCGTGATCGGCAAAGTGGGGACGTTGCTCGGCGATCGCGGCATCAACATCGCCAACTTCGCGCTTGGCCGCAGCCCGGAACAGGACGAAGCGATTGCGCTCGTCAACCTCGATCAGGCGATTTCGACCGCCGACCTTTCCGATCTGCGCGCGATCCCCGCTATCCGTTTCGCCGCCGTCGTCCAGGTCGGCGATCTGGCGGACGGGTCAGCCGCCTGATTCGATCGGGTCTTCTCCGGGGCGCACAGGGCGGGGTTGCCGGGAACGGTTTTCAGGGGAAGGCACCGGTCGGGGAAAAACACCGGTGCCGGGATTCTCAGGCGGAAACCGGCGGCCTCTGCTTCCTCGTCTGTCCCTGCAGCGTCCTCACCACCACGTAGAGCACCGGGATGAAGACCAGGTTGAGGAATGTGGCGGCGATCATCCCGCCGAAGACTGTGGTGCCGACCGATTGCCGGCTGATTTGGCCGGCGCCCCGGGCCAAAACCAGCGGTAAAACGCCCAGGATAAAGGCGAACGATGTCATCAGAATCGGCCGCAGCCGGATCAGCGTCGCTTCGATGGCCGCTTCGGTGATCGATCGGCCTTTTTCGCGCAGCTGCTCGGCGAATTCGACGATGAGGATGGCGTTTTTGCTGGCGAGCCCGATCAACATGACCAGCCCGATCTGGCAGTAGACGTCGTTTTCCAGGCCGCGCAGGGCCTGCGCGCCGATGGCGCCGAGCAGGGCCATCGGAACAGCCAGCAGGATGATGAAGGGCAGCGAGAAGCTCTCGTACTGCGCCGCCAGCGTCAGGTACACCACCACCAGACCCAGCCCGAACAACAGGAAGGCCTGACTGCCGGATTGGATCTGCTCGAGCGACAGGCCGGTCCATTCGTAGGAATAGCCGGGCGGCAGCGATTTCTGCGCCAGGGATTGCATGGCCGTGATCGCCTGGCCGGAGCTGTGCCCGGGCGCCGCCGAGCCGTCGATCTCGGCCGAGCGGAACAGGTCGTAGTGGCTGATGACCTGCGGAGCCGCTCTCTGCCGGATCGTCACCAGCGAGGCGAGCGGAATCATCGCGCCCTGGTCCGAGCGAACGTAATATTCGCGGATGTCGGCGGGGTTCGAGCGAAACTGCTTTTCCGCCTGCACGTAGACGCGATAGGTGCGGTCGTTGAAGGTGAAATCGTTCACGTAGACCGAGCCCAGATAGGTCTGCAGGGCGCCCGTGATCTGGCTGAGCGGAACGCCGAGCGCCTGGGCCTTCTCGCGATCGAAGGTCACGACAAACTGGGGATCGTTTGCGGTGTAGCTGGTGAAGAGGCCGCTCAAGTCGGCGTTGCCGTTCCCCTCCCGGATGATTTTCTGCGCCGTGGCGGCCAGCGACTGCAGGGAGTGGTTGTCGAGGTCTTCCAGCACGAACTGGAACCCGCCGAATTGTCCCTGGCCCTGAACCGCGGGCGGGGCGAACGGCACGACGATCGCTCCGGCGATATGCGAGAGCGGCCCGCGGAGTCGATCGATCACGGCTTGGGCGGAGTGCTGCGGGCCGGGCCGCTCGGAGAACCCCTTGAGCGAGGCGAAAATCATGGCGCGGTTCGGCGCGGCGCCGGAAAAGCTGAACCCGGCGATCGTGAACGCCCCGTCGATCTCGGGAACCCGGCCGAGTACCCCCTCGACACTCGTGCAGATGTTCGTCGTGTAGTTGAGGGACGCGCCTGGCGGCGCCTGCACCAGAATCATGAAATAGCCGGCATCTTCCTGGGGGATGAATCCCCGGGGAACGCTCTGATACACCCAATAGGTCAGGCCGAGCCCGATGAGGAAAAAGACGATGGCGACGGCTTTGTGGCGGAGGATGCCGCCGAGCGAGCGCCGGTAGCCTTGCCGGAAGGCGTCAAACCCTTTGTTGAATCCGGAAAAAAGGACGCCTTGCTGCATCTGCCCCCGGCCCAGCAGAATCGCGGAAAGAGCGGGCGTGAGCGTCAAGGCGTTGAAGGCCGAAATCGCCACCGAGCACGCGATCGTCAGCGCGAACTGCCGGAACAGGATGCCGGTTGTCCCGGGGAAAAGCGCGACCGGCACGAATACCGAGACCAGAACCAGCGACGTCGCCACCACCGCCCCAGTCACCTCTTTCATGGCGATCGAGGCGGCCTCGTGCGCCTCGACGACGCCCTCGTTGAGGTGGCGTTGCACGTTCTCGATGACAACGATGGCGTCGTCGACCACCAGCCCCGTGGCGAGCGTGAGGCCGAACAGGGTGAGCGTGTTGATCGAAAAGCCCAGCAGCTTGACGAAGGCGAACGTGCCCACCAGGGAAACGGGGATGGTGACGGCCGGTATCAGCGTGGTTCGCCAGTCTTGCAGGAACACGAAAATGACCAGAACCACCAGCCCGATGGCTTCCAGCAACGTGTAGAGAACGTCCCGGATCGATTCCCCAATCACGGTGGTCGTGTCGAAGGCGACCGCGAACTTCATGCCCGGGGGAAAGCGCGTGGCCAGCCGCGCCAGTTCCGCCTTGACGGCCCGGTCGACGGTCAGCGCGTTGGCTCCCGGCAACTGGGTGACGCCAAAGCCGACGGCCTGATGCCCGTCGAAGCGAAGATTCGAGCTGTAGTCCTCGGCGCCCAATTCGGCATAGCCGACGTCCTTGACGCGCACCAGATTGCCGTTCGGACCGGTCTTCAAAATGATGTTGTCGAACTGGGAGGGATCGATCAGGCGTCCGACGGCGCGCACGCTGATCTGATAGGACTGGCCGGGCATCGAAGGCGGCTGGCCAACCTGGCCGGCGGCGACTTCGACGTTTTGCTGCTCGAGGGCGCTGATGACGTCGCCGGCCGTCAGGCCGCGTGCCGCCATGCGGTCGGGGTCGAGCCATAGCCGCATGGCGTACTTCCGCTGGCCGAAGATGATGACGTCGGCGACGCCGGGAATGCGCTTGATGTCGTCGCGCACGTAGCGGTCCAGATAGTTGCTCAGGAAGAGGCTGTCGTATTGGCCGTGGTCGCTGTAGACGCCGGCTCCCAGAACGAATCCGCTGGACGCCTTGGTGATCGTGATGCCGGTGGTGCGGACTTCGGCGGGAAGCACGCCGAGAACGCTGTTGACGCGATTCTGGACGTCAACGGCGGCCAGGTCGATGTTGCGGGTGACGTCGAAGGTGACCGTGATATTGCTGGAGCCGTCGTTGCCGCTCGTCGAGGTCATGTATTTCATGCCCTCGACGCCGTTGATGGCCTCCTCGATCGGCGTGGTCACCGACGTTTCGACCGTCTGCGCGTCGGCCCCGTTGTATTCGCTGGTGACGGTGACCTGCGGCAGCGCCAGGTTCGGATACTCGGCCACCGGCAGGGTGGGGATGGCGATCGATCCGGCGAGAATGATCATCAACGCGCACACCGTGGCGAAGATGGGCCGCCGGATGAAGAAGTCAACGAACATGCTTCCCCTTACCTGTTCCTCTCCGCTTGCGGATGTGCATACGGAACGGGCCGATCAATGCCAGGGCGTTCAAGGCGTAGGCGTTGGGGCCGGGGCGGCGGGCGTCACCGAAACCGGAGTTCCGTCGGCCAACTCCTGCGTGCCTTCCACCACCACCCGGTCTCCGGCATGCAAGCCTTTGAGCACTTCATATTGCCCGCCGATGATTTGCCCCACGCCGATTTCCCTTTCGCGGGCGACCAGCGCCTTGCCGCTGCCCTCGACGACGAACGCGAAATACTGCCCGTTGAGCTGCGTCACCGCCAGAACCGGTATCAGCAGCCCCTGGTGCGTGCCCCAGATGATGCGTGCGCGGACCAGCTGCGCGGTGCGCAGCGCGTCGCCGGGATTTTCCACCGCTGCCTTGACCAGGATGGATTGCGAACTGGTGTCAACCTCCGGCGAAATGAAGTCGGTGCGCGTCTGTCCGATCTGGTTCCCGGAGCCGTCGAGGAGTTGGACCCTCTGGCCCAGGCGCAGATCCTTCTCGCGCTCGAGCGGGACGTTGACGTAGAGCTCGAGCGCGCCCGGTTGATCG
>DATLRW010000138.1:0-3245 GCA_035534495.1 Candidatus Dormiibacterota bacterium
TGGAGCTGCAAATCACCCCGGCCAGCGCCGACGGGCTCTATCTGGAGCGTTTTCTCGAATTCATCCACGCCTGGCAGGGGAAATATCCCGAGGGACGCCTGGCCGATTTCATCGAATACCTCGACTACGTTTTCGAAGCCGGGGAAGGCGTCAATTTAGGCGAGCCCGAAGTCGAGGACGCCGTCCAATTGATGACCGTGCATAGCGCCAAAGGCCTGGAATTCGAACACGTTTTCGTGATGCGCCTCTCGCACCGCTCGTTTCCCTCCGACAAGCGGCGGCCCGTGCTCGAATTTCCGCCCGAACTGATGAAAGAGGCCCGGCCGGAAGGCGATTTCCACGTCCAGGAAGAGCGAAGGCTTTTCTACGTGGCGCTGACGCGCGCGCGCCAGCAACTGGCGCTGACGGCCGTCGTGGGAGCGAAGACGAAGGCGTCTCTCTTCCTGGAGGATTTCCTCTCCAATCCGCAAATCCGGGCCCGGGATATCGAGGAGCTGGCCCCGAAAATTCAGTTGCCCGACGAGCGCCTGACCGTCGGCGGGGTGCCGGCCGATCCGGCCTGGCCGCCGCTGATCGATCCCTCGCGCCAGGACGCGCGGGCCTGGTCCCGCATCGCGCTCTGGGCGACCGGCTACCGGCCGCCCGTGCCCGAGCCGCTCGAGCTTTCCGCGAGCGCCATCGATACCTATCTGACCTGTCCGCTGAAATACCTGTTCGAGAGGGGCTGGGGCCTGCGCGGGAAGCCGGCGGCGGCGTTGACCTTCGGCAACCTGATGCACAGGACGATTCAGGAGTTCACCTCCGGCCTGCGCAAGGGCATTCCCATGCCGATCGAGGAACTCGAAGCGATCTACCGGCGCGAATGGCCCGCCGGGGCCTACCGGGACGACTATCAGGAAGAGGAATACCGCAAGGCGGGCGAAGAGCAGTTGCGGGCCTTCCACGCGAGCTACCTGGCGCTCAACCCCGACGCGTTGTCCCAGGAGAAAACGTTCGAGCTGCCGCTTTCGCCCAGCCTCGTGATCACGGGCCGGATCGACCAGATCAATCGCCTGGCGGAGGGCGGCGCGGGGAAGGAAGCGGGGAAAAAACAGGTGGAAGTGGTCGATTACAAGACCGGGACGGCGAAATCGCAGAAGGATGCCGACAAGAACCTGCAACTGAGCATCTACGCCCTGGCCGTCCGCGACGCGTTCGAACTCGATCCGGCGCGCCTGGTGCTCTGGTATCTGCGAACCGACCAGCGCGTCGAAACGACGCGCGACGCCGCCGCGCTCGACGACGCCCGCCAGAGGGTGATGGAAGTGGCCGGCCAGATTCGCGCCGGACAGTTCCGGCCCAAGCCCGGATACCACTGCCACGGCTGCGAGTTCCAGCCGCTTTGCCCCGAGCACGAACAGCTGCTGGCGATCCAGCCCGCCGCGCCGGCCGCCCGAACGCGCGAGCCGGCTGGTTTATCGGAACCCCTCGCTTGAGACGGGCGGTGCGGGTAGATTGCCGCGGCGGGGTGAAAACAGGCAGCGCGAGTCCGGCCCGGCGCATCCTACCGAAGCAAGGGCGGAACGGGAGCGTTACAATCATTCACATGAGGCGTTGGGGTTCTCGGCTAACCGGTGTAGTCCTCTTTCTGGCTGTTCTGGCCGTGGGCGCCTGGGCCGCGCAACAGGGGCCGATTATCCTACCGGGCCAGCAGCCCCCCTCCCCGCAGCAACCGCAGCTGGCGCCGATTCCCGAGATGCAGAAGCCGCTGCAGGTCCAGGTGGAAATGGTTCACCTGTATGCCACCGTCCGCGACAAGCACGGCGCCATCGTTCCCAACCTGACGGCAAGCGATTTCCGGGTTTTCGAGGATGGGAAGCAGCAGAAGATCGCCTATTTCACCAAGGAGATGAATCTGCCGCTGACCCTGGCGATCCTGGTCGACACCAGCGGCAGCCAGACCCAACTGCTGGGCGCGGAAAAGGTCGCAGCCAAGCGATTTCTGAAGCAAGTGCTCCGGCCGAGCGATCTGGCCCTGGTCATGTCGTTCGACACCGACGTCAACCTGCTGGCGGACTTGACCGACAGCACGAGCATCCTGGACGAGGCCATCGATCGCACCCGCATCAATGCCCCGGCTGGGCCGCCGATGGGCAGCCCGGGACCCTTCCCCTCGAGCGACAAACCGATCGGCACGGATTTTTATGACGCCGTCTACCTGGCCGCGCACGACAAGCTGGCCGGGCAGGCCGGGCGCAAGGCCATCATCGCCCTGACCGACGCCCAGGATTACGGCAGCCAGGAAACTTTGGACGACGCGATCGAGGCGGCGCAGCTCGCCAACACCGTTGTTCACGTCGTTCTGGTCGCCAATCCCTGGGAGTACATCAACATGGGAGGCTATGTGGGCGGGGCGGTGGCCCAAAAAATGGCCAGCCAGACCGGTGGCGTGGTGATTCGCGCGAGCAACGAGCGGCAGATGAGCAAGGCGTTCGACCAGCTCGCCGAAGAACTCCGCAGCCAGTACGTCATCGGCTATTACCCCACGAACCCGGCCCGCGACGGCACATTCCGGAAAATCAAGGTCGAAATGACCACCCCCGAGCACTATCGCGTGCTCACCCGCGACGGCTACTACGCGCCGACGCAATAACCGGCAGCCTTCCCCGCTTTTCGAAAAATTTCCCCGCGGATTGGCCGCGGCGCGGCGTCAGCACCGCGCGGCGGCCCCTTGCGCTTTAGCGCAGGATGGTCATGTTCTGGAGGGTCTCGATGCGCTTTTCGAGCGGCGGGTGCGTGCTGAAAAAGTTCGCCAGCGTGCGGCGCGCCGAAAGCGGCGCGACGATAAAGAGCGCCGACGTCGCCGGGGTGACGTTCATCGGGATGCGCTGGTTGTAAGCTTCCAGCTTCTTGAGCGCGCTGATCAGCCCGTAGGGATGCCCGACCATGCGCGCGCCCGAGGCGTCGGCCTGAAATTCCCTCTGACGGGAGATGCCGAGTTGCAGGAGCATGGCGGCCAGCGGTGCGATGATCACCATGGCCAGCGCGGCGACTAGGCCGCCCGCGCCCTCGTCGTCCCTGCCGCCGAAACCGCCGAAGATCATTCCCCACTTGCCGATTTCGGCCAGCCAGGTGACGGCGCCGGCGACCGTGGCCGCGATCGACGAGGTAAGAATGTCGTAATTCTTGACGTGGGAAAGCTCGTGCGCGATCACGCCTTCCATCTCGTCGTCGTTCATCACCTGGAGCAGGCCCTGGGTGACGGC
>DATLRW010000139.1:0-9485 GCA_035534495.1 Candidatus Dormiibacterota bacterium
ATGAAACGGAGCAGAGTGATAGCGTTTGTGGTCGCGGTCGCATTCGGGCTCGGTGTTTCCGCGATGGCTCAAGGACGAAGCGGGGGTCACACGATGGGTGGCCCGCCGGCCGGGGCTGGACCGGGCATGGGCGGCCAAATGGGACCGGGCATGGGTGGCCCAATGGGCTCGATGGGTCCAGCCGGGCACGGCCAAATGGATCAAACGGGTCAGATGGGTCCACAAGCAACTCAATCGGGCCGCAAATCGGTTTCGGATCTTCTCACGCAGAACACGAAGCTATCTTCGCAGCTGCAATCGATTCTCGGCTCGGACGTGAGTCTGCAGCAAGCCTCGAGCGGATTCAAGAATCTCGGGCTGTTCGTTGCCGCCGTCCACGTTTCGAAGAACCTGAACATCCCGTTCGATCAGCTCTCGGCCGCCATCCAAAAAGACGGCAATTTGGGCAAGGCCATCCGCAGCCTGCAGCCGAATCTCAGCAAGAGCCAGCTGAAGGACTCGGTCAAGACGGCCCATCAGCAGGCCAAACAGGATATCCGCAACTCCAAGGGCTAAACCCGGCTTCGCGATACACGATCACCCCGGATGGACCGGCAGGGGTGTTCGTGTGTCCGCGGGGCTGTTTCAGCGGGTGAAAATCGTCGCTTCCACGTTCATTCCGGGCCGGAGGATGGCCTTGCCGGGCGGGATGGGGTTGAGCACAATTTTGATGGGGATTCGCTGGACTACTTTCACGAAATTGCCCGTGGCGTTTTCCGGCGGGAGCAGGCTCATCCGCGAGCCGGTAGCGCCGGAAATCGACTCCACGCGGCCGGGGAAGGTTTCGTTGTACATATCGACGTGCACCTCGGCGCGCTGGCCGGGACGGACTTTGGCGAGTTGTGTTTCCTTGAAATTCGCCCGTATCCAGACGCCGCTCAGCGGAATGATCGCAAAAAGTGCCTGCCCGGGCTGAACGATCTGACCGACATCGACATTCTTGCCTGTCACAATGCCTTCGGTCGGGGCGACGATGGTCGTATAGCCGAGCTGCAATTTGGCCTCTTCGAGATTTGCCTCCGCTTGGGCCACGCTGGCATGGAATGAGCGCGCGTCGGCCATGCGCATCGGCACTTGCCCCGTATTCGCCGAGGCTTCGGTGAGGTGGGCCTTGGCGAGGGAGACGTTGGCTTGCGCGGCGGCCATGGCCGCCGCCTCGATCTGCACCTGCTGGCGGGCTTCGGCGAGCTGCTCCTGGGCGGCCTTGAGGTCGCTCTCCGCGCTCTGGGCAGCGGCGACAAAGGAATCGTATTGCAGCTCGGAAATTTCCGCCTTCGCAACGAGCGGCTTCATGCGATTCAGGTCGGCCTGGGCTTTGGTGTTTTCCGCCTGCCGTTTGCTCACCTGGGCGCGCGCATAGGACAGCCCGGCGGTCGCGGCCGTCTGATAAGCCAGGCGGGCGCGGCTGGCCTGGGCTTGGGCGGCGCGAATTTCCGCCTGAGCCGCCGCGATGGCGCTTTGCGTGGTGCCGCGGGTGAGCGGCACGTTGACGCGGGCGGCCTGGGCCTGGGCTTGGGCAAGGGTCAGGGCCGCTTCGGCCTGCGCCACCCTGGCCTGATAGTCGCGCGGGTCGATCTTCAGGAGCACCTGTCCGGCGTTCACGTGCTCGTAATCGGTGATCATCACCTGATTGACCGTGCCGAAAATTTTCGAAGAGATGGGCGTGATATTGCCATTGATCTCCGCGTCGTCGGTGGACACCCGGCCGTGGAAGTAGTACCAGGCGCCGGCCGCTGCAAGGATGATGACAGCGGCCGCGCCGATCAGCGCGAAGCGGACGCGCGGCTCGGCCAGGCGGCGGCGTTTCCCCTTCGGCGGTTGGGGATCGGCTTGACCGGCTTCAGGTTCCATCACTTTCGTGCCCATGAGCTTCCTCTCGGTCTATCCATATAGTCGATGAATGCGCTTATTTAGCGTATAGATACTGCATCTGCCCGGTGGCGCGGGCCAGATCCGCGCGGGCGGTATTGTACTGAAACAGCGCGCCGATCTGATTGTCGTTGGCGCGCGCCAAGGCGTCCTGGGCCGTGACCACCTCGATGTTGTCGGCGACGCCGGCTTGAAAGCGGTCGCGGGCCTGGGTCACTTCCTGCTGCGCCAGCGTGACGCCCAGATTCGCCACCGCTACCTCATGGCGGGCCGCGTCGAGCCGCGCCACGGCTGTTTTCACCTGAAGCGCGATCTGATTGACCAGATTCTGCTTTTGCTGCGCCAGCCTGTCCAACGCCAGATTGGCGCTGGCCTGCTGGGCGTGGATGCGGCCGCCGGTGAACAAGGGCACCCGCACGTGGGCTTCGTAGACGTAGGTCGGGATGACGGTCGCGGCGGAAATTCCTTCCTGCAGATACTGGCCCTGAAAATTCAGCGTTGGCAAGCGCTCCTCGCCAGCCGCACGGCGATCGGCCTCCAGGCTCAGCTCCTGCTGGTCGATCGCTTTCAAGTCGGGCCGGTTCTCGATCGCCTGCGCGATGCTTTCCTGCGCGGTGAAGGGCGGGGTTTGGTAGAAACTCAGTTGATCGTTGAGAACGAGCCGGGTGCGCGGGTTGACGTTGAGCAACTGGGCCAGGCCGTAGAGAGACGTTTTCGCGTCGGTCTGCGCCTGAATCAGATTTTGCTGCTCGTTCTGCAGTTCGACGTTGGCGCGCAGCGTGTCGAGTCCGGTTCCCACGCCGCGATGCTGGAGATCGTCGGCCTGCTGATAGAGCGCCTGCGCGAGCCGGACCCGCACCTGCGCCGCGCGAACGTTCGCCGCGGCGCGAAGGCTGTCCAGATATTGCGAAACGACCAGCAGCGTGACCTGTTCCCGCACGTTGTCGCTGTCCGCGGCCGATTGCCGCTGCCGGAAGCGCGATGCCCGCCATTGTTGCCAGAGCGTCAGATCGAAAATCGGCATGGAAAACTGCGTGCCGGCGTCGAACACCTGAAACGGGCCGATATGCTCGGGGAAGCTGGGAAATGGCTTCCCGAAGTTCGCTTCGATATTCGCCCTTTCTGCCCGGTCGCTCACGTCGAGCGAGGCCTGCGGCAGAAGCCTGGAACGGGAGATGTTCGCGTTCTGCTGGCTCTCGGCCAGATCGATCATGCCGATTTGCACTTGCGGGTTCTGCTTCAGCGCCATTATGACGGCATCGTGCAGCGTGAGCTTCAGGATGGGAGCGTCGGCCGGCTGAGCGGGAGGTTTTTGCGCCGCCAAGCGGCCGGAAAAAAGCATGAGGGCGGCGAGCAGGCAGACAATTCCTTTTGCGCCGAACCGCTGCCGGCCCTTGGGCGGCTTGCCTTCCACTTCCTCGACGATGGCCCGCGTCAGGCACCCGGCTGCGATAATCCGCGATCCCGCCCGGCACATCTTCCGCAGAAGCTGTTTCCCGTCTTCATCGATGAAACTGACACCGGCCAGTTCCACTTGCACGTTGGCGGCGCCACGCGCGTCCGCCGCCTGGCTCCAGCTTTGCCCGAGCTCCTGCACCCATGGCCCCGAGAGTCTGCCCTCGACTCGAATCAGCAATTGATTTCCTTCCTGAACTTCCGTCGCTTTCATCATGGCAGTTCCAGGTAGAGACGCTAGGATGTCCAGCAAGTGGGCTTCCTCTTCCCGCCAAATATTCGGCATGTTCATAACCAACTTATTTTTGATGAGCTTGTCTGGCATATGGTCGCATGTTTCGGGCGGGCGAGATGTGACTATGTGCCGTTATTTCGGCAGACCTGCCCGCATGTCGGCTCTTTTACGATGAGGGCCAAATAGGCCTGGGGCCCTGTTTTTGCGCTTAAGAACGGCGAATGCCCAGTTTGCGCATCCGCGATTGGAGGGTGGTTCGTTTCATGCCAAGCCGCGCGGCGGCGCCGGCGGGCCCGGAAATGCGCCAGCGGGTTTCCGAGAAGGTGCGGAGGATGTGCTCGCGTTCCACCTCTTCGAGGGAAGCGGACGGACCGAGACCCGGACGATTGGGCTGGTTTTCGAGTTCCCCGGCGGGAACACGAAGCGTGTTGTCGGGCGATAAGATCACGGCCCGCTCGATCAGGTTTTCGAGTTCGCGGACGTTCCCCGGCCAGGGATAACGCTTCATGGCCTCGATAGCCTCGTTCGGAATGCGCTCTATCTTTTTGTCGGCACGGGCGGCGTGCTTTTGCGTGAAATAACGGGCGAGCAGGGCAATGTCGCCCGTGCGCTCGCGCAGGGGCGGAACGCGGAGCGGAAAAATATTGACGCGGTAATAGAGGTCGGCGCGAAACTGGCCCGCGGCAACCAGCGAAGCCAGATCGCGATTGGTGGCGGCAATCAGACGGACGTCGACGCGCAGGGTCCGGTTCGAACCGATGCGTTCGAATTCGCGTTCCTGGAGGACGCGAAGAAGCTTGGGCTGGAGTTCGAGCGGAACGTCGCCAATCTCGTCGAGGAACAGCGTGCCCTGGTCGGCCAGTTCGAAGCGGCCGATGCGGCGGGCAATCGCCCCGGTGAACGACCCCTTTTCATGCCCGAAAAGCTCCGATTCGAGCAGTCCGGCGGGGATGGCCGAGCAGTTCAGCTTCACGAAAGTGCGCGCCCGGCGCCCGCTGAGCTGGTGAATCAGCCGCGCGAGCAGTTCCTTGCCCGTTCCGGTTTCCCCCAGCAGCAGCACGGTGGATTCGGTGGGGGCCACCTGGCGAATCTGGTCGATGACGCGGCGCCAGGCCGGGCATTCGCCGACGATCTCGTCCAGGCCATGCTCGGCGCGGATTTCATCCTCCAGGTAGAGCTTTTCCTCGGCCAGGCGCTCCTTCTGGCGCTCGATCCGCTGATAGGCGAGGGCGTTTTCCACGGCAATCGCGATCTGCTCGGCCACGCGGGAGAGGAAATCCACGTCCTCCTGCGAGAAGGCGTTTTCGCGAAGGCTGGCGAGATTGAGCGTGCCGAGGGGCCGGCTCAGACCGATGAGCGGCAGGCAGAGCACCGAGCGAAGTCCTTCGGCGTGGGCCGCCTTCAGATCGAGGCGCTCGAGTTCGGCCCGGCCGACAATGACCGGCTGGCGGCGGCGAAGCGCTTCCCCGGCGGGCGTCGAGTCGGCGGGCACGCTCATCTCCTCGCGAATCCATCCCTGACCGCCGGGAAAATCGAGAACTTGCAGGCGCATCTGTCCCGTTTGCGGCTCATAGAGGGACAGGCTGGCGTATTCGCAGTCGAACAGGCGGCGCAGGCTGGTCGAGATGGCGGCAAACAGGTCGCGCAGGTCCAGGCGGGAAACCACGGCGTTCGTGAGTTCGAGCAACGTGCGCAGCCAATCGCGCTCGCGGGCGAGTTGCCGCTGGTAGGAAACGGCCTCTTCCTGGTGCAGGGCGTTATCGACGGCGACGGCGACCTCGCGCGCCACACTCGCCAGAAATTCCAGATCGCACTCGGTCTTCGCGGCTTCACGGGCGGCGGCGAAGGCCATCGCGCCCAGCCGCCGCTGCGCGGTGGTCAGCGGCACCAGGCAGACAAAGCGAATTCCCTGCTCGCGCAGGTAGGGAACCAGGGCCGGAAAGCGGCTCTCCCGATCCAAATCCTCGATCACCAGCGGCTGCTGAGTCTTCCAGACCAAGCCGGCGGGAGACTCATCGACCGGCAGGTCGCTCGGTTGCGCTTTCGTGGGGAGCAGGGTGCGCAGCATGTGCAGTCGCATGCGGTTGCTGGCGGGGTCGTGCAGGATCAGGCTGACGACGTCGAACGGGGCGACCGGTCGCAGCCGCTGCGCCAGGTCTTCGAGCAGGGCCGCCAGGTCGCGATGCAAAAGGATCGCCTGCGACACTTCGACCAGCGCACGCAGCCGGTCGTTTGCCGAGTCGCCGCTTAGGCGCCGGGTCATGTCCCTGTGTCTCTCCCCGAGGGCGGAATAACGGCGGACACGGCTCAGCCGCCGCGCGTGTGCATTTCCAGGTGGGGATCGCGGCGCAGGCTTTCGAGGGGCACAAGCGGCCCGCGCGAACGCGCCTGCTGCCTCTCTTCGGCCCCGCGATCGGTCCTGGCGGCCCAGACCGCCGCCAGCTGTTGCGCGATCTCCTCGTCGGAGGCGCCGCCGCGCAGCGGAGCGCGCAGATCGACGCCGTGCAGGGCGTAGAGGCAGAGATACCAGACGCCGTCGGCGGTCAGGCGGCTGCGGTCGCAGGTGGCGCAAAACGGCGAGGTCACCGAGGCGATGATGCCGAAGCTGCCGCCACCGGGAAGCGCGAAGCGCTCGGCGGGAGCCGATGGATCGCGAACGAGCGGCGCGGGCGGGCCGTAGCGGCTTTCGATCCGCGCGAGAATTTCGGCGCGGGAAACGACCTGGCCGGCCGACCAGAGCGTCGCGCCGCCCACGTCCATGTACTCGATGAAGCGGACCTCGGCCCCGGCGGCGCGGGCGAATTCGATCATCGGGAAAAGCTCGTCGTCGTTGAACCCGCGGATGAGAACGGTATCGAGTTTCAGGCCAGGGAAGCCAGCCGCCCCGGCCGCGCGAATCCCCTCGATGACGCGCTCGTGAAGATCCTGGCGCGTCAGTTCGCGGAAGCGGCGGGGGTCGAGCGTGTCGAGGCTGACGGTAATCCGGGAGAGCCCGGCCCGGCGAAGCGCGGCGGCCGATTCAGCCAGCAAAATACCGTTGGTCGTCAGGGCCAGGTCGCCGATGCGCCCGATGGCCGCCAGCAGCCGGACCAGCTCGGCAATGTCCCGCCGCAGCAGGGGCTCGCCGCCGGTCAGGCGCACTTTGCCTACACCCGCCCCGGCAAAAATGGCCGCCAGCCGGGCGATTTCCTCGTAGCGAAGCAGATCGCCGTGGGGCAGCCAGTGGTAGTCCTTTTCCGGCATGCAGTAGCGGCAGCGCAGGTTGCAGCGGTCGGTGACCGAAACGCGCAACTGGCCGAGCGGCCGGCCGAGGGCGTCGCGAAAGAGAGTCGAGTCGGATGGAGACGGCATAGAAAACGCCTTGCGCTTAGATGGTAGGGGTCTGCCGACGGCGGAGTCAACCCCGGGCGGAGCAAGGACGGGGAGGGGCGCGGCGGGCCGAACCGTCGGTTTGTGCTTGGCGGCTAGGACGAGAGCCGGTCGATTTTAGCCGCCAGGACGAAATCGCTTTCGGTGAGGCCGTCGATCTTGTGGGTCCAGATGGTGATCTCGGCCTTGCCCCAGGCGAGAAAGATGTCGGGATGATGGCCCTGCTCTTCGGCGAGGGCGCCTACTGTATCGACGAAAGCCAGCGCCGTGCGGAAATCAGGGAAGGTAAAGGCACGGGCGATGTGATGCTCGTTGACGATTTTCCACGCGGGCAGTTGCCGGCCCAGATCTTCGAGCGCGGAGCCCTTGAGCGGCGGTACACCCCCGCGACAGGGTACGCAGGTTTTTGTGGCCAGATCCGTCATGGGTTATCCCTCCCGGCAATATTGAGCAAGTGCTCAGCAAATGCTCCGCAAAAGTTCAGCATACGCGCGAACGGGCGGGATGGCGAGGCCTATCCGGCCGCTGGTTTTGCGCTGGGACGCCCCGGCGCGCCCACCGGCTCGCCCGAGCGAACCAGCTCCTCCGGCACGTAGGCGGAGAAGAGTTCGCCGAGTTTGATCGTGACCGGGCCGGGAACGGCGGCAATCGTGTGGCCGGCGATTTCGCCGGCGGCGACAATGTTGCGGTTCGTCGAGGAGATGAACAGTTCGTCGGCGCCGTAGAGGTCCTCGGGCCGCAACACCGCTTCGCGGATCGGGACGCCGGCCCGGGGGCAGATGTCCAGAAGCACCTCGCGAGTGATGCCCGCGAGGCACCCGGAGCTGAGCGGAGGGGTGAGCACCTCGCCCGAGCGGACGGCGAAGATGTTGGCGGCGGTGCATTCGGCGACTTCGCCCCGCTCGTTCAGCAGAACCACCTCGTCGAAGCCGCGCTCATGAGCCTCTTGCAGATTCCAGACGTTGTTGAGCCAGGCGATCGTTTTGACGCCGGAGAGCGGTGAAGCGGCGTGCCGGCAATGCTCGCGCACGTCGAGGCGCACGGACTCGGGGTAGGTCGGCAGCGGCGCGGCGGAGAGGATGATGTCCACTTCCGGGAAGGGTTCGTCGCTATGCCACATGCCGGTGCGGTTCGCGACGATATAGATGCGGACGGCGCTCTCGAGCGCCTGGTTCCGGCGAATCAGTTCGAGAACGTCGGCGTAAATCCGGTCCGGGTCGAAATCGAAGGGGATGTGAATGCGCCGGGCATCGCGCTGCAGGCGGCGCCAGTGGCGGTCGAAGGCGAACGGCTGCCCATGGAAAACGCGAATCGTGGTGAATAGGCCCCAGCCGTTGATCAGGCCTTCCTGGCCGGGAGAAAGCCGCGCTTGCTCGACCGGCAGGAGCTGACCGTTGCGGGAAACCAGATTATGGATCACTTGCCAACCTTGCCCCGAGCCGTCGGGGCCCGGAGAGAAAGTACTGCGAACAGGACGATCATAGCTCAGCGTGCGCGCCGCGGCGAGGGGAAGCGCAACTCCTGATTCAGAAAAGTACAATATACGGGAGTGTTCCTTTTGGGATGCGACTGCCGGGTGCTGTTGCGGAATGCCGCGGCGCGACAGATGGCGTCTCGCCAGGGACAATTTCAGGGAACATTTTGAAGAAGAATGACGTCGCAGTAAAATGTCTTTTTCATCGGCGGCGAGTTGATTTTGCCTGCAAGGATCGCCGCCCAGGACAGCAACAAAGGCCATCAAGAGGTTCGGGTTCCACAATCATGAGCCCTGTTTCATTTACATCTGCGCCAGTGGCGAGCGCTTTGGAAAGCGAAACCGAGGCAGACCCGGACTCAGCGGACGGTACGTGTGGCTGCGGCTGTTCGTTTCCCGGACCTGGCGGACTTCGCCCGGCGGGGAGTGCGCCATGCTAGACGCGTCGGCGGCGTTGGCGTTTTTCCTGCAAACGGCGTCTCCGAATATATTTGCTCCGGCATCGGTGCCGGCCGATGAAATCTATCATCTGGCCCTGTTTGTCATCGGGATCACCATAGGGATCTTCGTGGTCGTGGGCGGTCTGCTGGTTTTTGCGGTGATCAAGTTCCGGCGGCGAAAGGACGACAACGGTCGGGAACCCCCGCAGGTTTACGGCAGCACGCAGATCGAGCTGGCCTGGACGGTGCTCCCGGCGCTGATCGTTTTTGTCCTGTTTCTGACCACGGCGCGCGTGATCCACCAGATTGAGGACGCCAAGGCCCCGGCCGGCGCGCTGCAGGTGACGGTGGTGGGCCATCAGTTCTGGTGGGAGTTTCGCTACCCGCAGTATGGGGTGGTGACGGCCAACGAGATTCACGTCCCGGTCAACTCCCCGACGTTTCTGACGCTTTTGTCGGCGGACACGGACCACGCCTTTTGGGTGCCGCAGCTGGCCGGCAAGACCGATCTGATTCCCAACCGCGTGAACCACACCTGGATCGAGCCCTCCCGCGCGGGCGTGTACCTCGGGCAGTGCGCCCTGTTTTGCGGGGTCCAGCATGC
>DATLRW010000140.1:0-5331 GCA_035534495.1 Candidatus Dormiibacterota bacterium
CAATTCGAGATGAGCGAGATCGGCGACGTACAAGACGGTTTCGCGGGTGATTTTCATCGTAAACGCCTCAGTGTAGCAGAATTTTTGCTCGACCCGGCCGGATCCATCGGCGGGCGGGAAGCGGACGGTGGGCGTGAAGCAACGGCGCCCCTTCTCGCGCTTGCGCGAAGGGGCACAGCCGATATAGACAGTAGGTCACGGGAGGAACGCGTTGAGCTATTTGCCCATCGAAAATCACGGCATTATCGGCGACCTGCATACCACCGCACTGGTGGGAACCGACGGCACGATCGACTGGCTTTGCCTACCGCAATTCGATTCACCCAGCGTATTTGCCGCGATCCTCGACGATGAGAAGGGCGGCTGGTTCCGGATCGAAGCCCTGGACGACAAGATCAAGCGGCGGCAGTTCTACTGGCCGGGCACGAACGTGCTGATCACGCATTTCCTGTCTCCCGACGGCGTCGGGGAAATTGCCGATTTCATGCCCATCGAGGACCACGGCCGCTGGAAGGGCGAACATCCGCTCATCCGGCGGGTCCGATGCTTGCGGGGTTCGTTGCAATTCCGGGCACAATGCCGTCCCGCCTTCGATTTCGCGCGCGCCGGGCATACGGTCCGCCTACTGCCCGAGGGCGCCGCATTTGATTCCCAGCAGATCGCGCTGGGCTTGGCCAGCACGGTTCCCCTGCAGGCCGATGGGCAGGGAGTCCGGGCCGATTTCACGCTGGCCGAAGGCGAGACAGCCGTATTCGTCTTGCAGCAGATCGGGCTCGGCGGCGCGATCGGTCCCCGCCCGGAGATCGGCGAGGTGGACGACCTGTTCGAGGGCACGGTGGCCTATTGGCGGCATTGGCTGGAGCAGGGCACCTATCACGGCAGATGGCGCGAGATGGTGGACCGCTCGGCGCTGGTCTTGAAGCTGCTGACGTTCGAGCCGACCGGCGCCATCGTTGCCGCTCCCACGTGCAGCCTGCCCGAGTACATCGGCGGCGAGCGGAACTGGGACTATCGCTACACGTGGATCCGCGACGCGGCATTCACGGTCTACGCGTTGATGCGAATCGGCTTCACGCATGAAGCCACCAAGTTTATGGGCTGGCTGGAGGACCGCTGCCACGAACTCGAGCCCGACGGCTCGCTCCAGATCATGTACGGCATCGACGGCCGCCACAACATGGCCGAGGAAACCCTGGATCATTTGGCGGGCTATCGCGGCTCGAAACCGGTGCGCGTGGGCAACGGCGCTTTTCGCCAGCGCCAACTGGATATCTACGGCGAGTTGCTCGACTCGGTTTATCTCTATAACAAGTACGGCTCGCCGATTTCCTACCAGCTGTGGGAAGACGTGAGCAAACTCGTCAACTGGATCACCCGGAATTGGCGAACGAAGGACCAGGGCGTATGGGAAATGCGCGGCGCATCGCAGGATTTCGTCTATTCGAAGGTGATGTGCTGGGTGGCGCTCGACCGGGCGCTGCGCCTGGCCGATAAGCGGTCGTTTCCGTCCGCCCGCGCCGCCTGGCTCGTCGCCCGGGACCAGATTTACATCGATGTGATCGAGAACGGCTGGAACAGCAAGCTCAATGCGTTCACCCAGAGCTACGGGTCGGACGCGCTCGACGCCTCCAACCTGATCATGCCGCTCGTCTTCTTCATGGCCCCCAACGATCCCAAGATGGAGAAGACGCTGGCAGCCATCTTAAAAGCGCCAAGCGCGGGCGGACTGGTCTCGAGCGGGCTCGTATACCGTTACCACACCGGCGACGGGGCCGATGGGTTCGAATGCGAAGAAGGCTCCTTCAACATGTGCACCTTCTGGCTGGTCGAAGCCCTCACCCGTGCCGGCAGGATCGAGCAGGCCAAGCTCGAAGAGGCTCGCCTGATTTTCGAGCAAATGCTGGGCTATGCCAACCACCTGGGCTTGTACTCGGAACAGACGGGGCCGTGCGGCGAGGCCCTCGGCAATTTCCCGCAGGCGCTCACCCACCTGGCGCTGATCAGCGCCGCGGTCAACCTGGATCGGGAATTAGGAGAAGCTTAGCTGCGGAGGCCGGAAGGCCGAACGTAGCGGATTTGTGCCGAACGGAAACAGGGTGTTCTAATTTCCGCTACCCAAACCGATCTCGGATGCGATGGCTTTCATGGCTTCGATGCAAAAATTGATGTGTTCATCGAGCGAAACACCCAGTTCCTCGGCTCCGCGTGTGATATCCTCCCGATTGACGCCGCGAGCGAAGGCCTTATCTTTCAGTTTTTTCTTGACGGAACCGGCCGCGACATCCAGAAGGCTGCGGGTTGGCTGAATCAGGGCGCAGGCGACCAGGAAACCAGCCAGTTCGTCGCAGGCGAACAACGCGTGATCGAGCCGGCTGGAGCGCGAAACACCGGTATAGTCCGCATGGGCCAGAATGGCATGAACAACCTCTTCAGGATAGCCGCGTTGGCGGAGAATTTCTGAACCCTGGCTGGGATGGCCGGAAGACGGCGAATGCTCCGTATTGGGCCAGCGTTCGTAGTCAAAATCGTGAATCAGGCCGGCAATAGCCCATAAGTCCTCATCCGCCTGAAATTTGTGGGCGTAGGCGCGAACACAAGCTTCAACGCAGAGTGCGTGGCGCCGAAGACTCTCGCTTTCGGTGTATTCACAAAGAAGGATCCAGGCATCGTCGCGAGTGGGCATGGTATGTCCCTGCGAGCTTGGCATCGGAATTGCTTTTAAGTCAACTGTAATAGGGGTAAATAGGCGCTATAACGTCCCCTTTTGGCGACGGTTGGACGTTCCGGGAGTCGCCGGGCAGTTAACTTTACAGGATTTCCAAGGAAGTGGACTTGGGAAGGGTCGAACACGAAATGGGAAGTATTTGTCAAGTGCGGTTGACGAAAAAAGCACTTGACGAAACGGTGTCATGTCAGCAGAATGCCGATGCGTCCAGAAACGTTGTCGTGGCGATTCTGCGTTCCCACCGAATTTTTCCCATTCCCTATCCGCAGGCCTGAATAACGAGTGAGGAGAGCCTGTGCCGCAACTTGAGAAGAAAGTGGCCGAAGAAGTGAGCGAAGATCGCGAAGTAATTCGCTGCCAGGCGTGCGGCCTGGTGCAGTACCGGACAAAAACGGGGAATTGCCGCCGGTGCATACGGGCGCTGCCGCCGCCGCCCGATGCCGTGGTGGTCCCGGTGGTTCCGCAAGACCTGCCTGGCGATGAACGCCAATTGTTCGAGAATTGGCCCAACCGCGAAACGGTGGAAAACATCGGCCTGCGCATCCGGCAGTTGCGGGAGGCGCGGGGGATGACGCAAAGCCAGCTCCAAGCCCGCTCGGGGGTTTCTCGTTCGTATCTATCCCGCATCGAGAGCGGGCAGATGACGCCCAGCCTGGGGACGCTCGAAAAGATTGCCGAATCGCTGGGCGTGGGACTGAACCGATTCTTCATCCCGGCAACCAAGAGCGAAGCCCTGCTCGAGGATCCGTTCATTCAGGGCGTACGGCCCTATCTGCGCCAGCTGGACTTCAACCAGTGGCAATCGATTCTGAAGCGGCTGCAGGCCATCAGCGAGCACATGGAGGGTCCGGGCGCGAATGGCCATGCCACGCGACCGCTGCCCGTGCGCAATCATAACGAAGCCGCCAGGCGAATTGGCCCCTTCGCCCAACAGACGGCGCAGCGCTAAGCCGAAACGCAACACACGCATTCTCCCTTTCTGAATGATTCGAGTGAAGGCTCGCCCCAGGGTACGGGTGTCCGCCGAAAACGAGTCCGGCGCGGGCGTTTGGCTCAGAGGAAGGCGGGAATCCCCGTGATGCGCTCGCCGACGATCAGCTTGTGGATGTCGTCAGTGCCCTCGTAGGTGTAAACCGATTCCAGATTGGTCATGTGGCGCATGACGGGGTAGTCGTCCACGATTCCGCTCGCGCCCAGAACGGCGCGAGCCAGCCGGGCCGTCTCCAGGGCCATCGAAACGTTGTTCATTTTCAGCATTGAGATGTGCGTGTGATGGGCCCGTCCTTCGTCCTTCAGCCGTCCGACGTGCAGGGCGAGGAGCTGCGCCTTGGTGATTTCGGTGATCATCCAGACCAGCTTTTCCTGCACGAGCTGATGGGAGGCGATCGGGCGGTTCTGGAATTGGCGCCGGGTTTTGGCGTAGTCGAGCGCGGTCCGGTAGCAGGCCATCGCCGCGCCAATGACGCCCCAGCCGATGCCGTAACGCGCCTGATTGAGGCACATCAGCGGCCCTTTCAAGCCCTCGACTTCGGGCAAAATATTTTCAGCGGGAATTTCGCAATCGGTGAAGGAAAGACCGGATGTGATCGAGGCGCGCAAAGACCATTTCCCGTGCACATCCCAGGTTTTCAGGCCCGGCGCGCCCTTTTCGACCAGAAAGCCTCGAATCCCCTCGTCTTCCGTCTTGGCCCAGACAACGGCGACATCGGCGATCGAGCCGTTGGTAATCCACATCTTCTCGCCGTTCAGAATCCAGCGGTCGCCGTGCCGCACGGCGCGGGCGAGCATTCCGGCCGGATTCGAGCCAAACTGCGGCTCGGTGAGTCCGAAACAGCCGATCGCGCGGCCCTCGGCAAGGAGCGGCAGCCATTTCTGTTTCTGGCTTTCGCTGCCGAAGGCGTGAACCGGATACATCACCAGGGCGCTTTGGACCGAAGCGAAGCTGCGCATGCCGGAATCGCCGCGCTCGAGTTCCTGCATGACCAGGCCATATTCGACATTCGACATGCCGGCACAGCCGTAGCCCTGGAGATTTGCGCCCAGAAAACCCAGCCGCGCCATTTCCGGAACGAGTTCCCGCGGAAAGCGAGCCTCGCGATTGCACTGCTCGATAATCGGCAGGACATGATCGTCGACGAACCGGCGGGCGGTTTGCCGGGCCAGTTTTTCCTCATCGCTGAGCAGAGAATCGAACTCGATGAAATCGACGCCGGGGAATGCGGGCATGCGCTCTCCCTCGGAAGCGAACGGGCCAGGTGCGGCCGCGTCCCGCTTGCTGGTAGACTCGCGAAGGGAAAATCTCGCGGCCGGAGGCGATTCTAGCAGCCACGCGTCCACCTGAACAGGGCGGGCCGAAAGCGCCGGACCCGGGCCGGGCGGAGCGGGCGAAGACGCCAGAAACGCATGATTTGACGCATTTTACTTGCCGCCCGTATAGTAATTCGACCCCGGCCATGCACGGGCTGAGCCTGTCGAGCCGGAAACCGCCAGACGATGAATCGCGAAATCCCCAAGGCCTACGAACCGCAGGAAATCGAACAACGCCTTTCCCGCCGCTGGGTCGAGGAGCGCCTGTTTACCGCCGACGCCAGCGCGCCGGGGCCCGT
>DATLRW010000141.1:0-3461 GCA_035534495.1 Candidatus Dormiibacterota bacterium
CGGCTCGCCCAGCGATGGCGAGCAACGCTATTCGCCACCAGAGGTCATGGACGCAGTGCCAGTCCCCAGAATGGGAGAGCCAGTTCCCCAGCGGATTTGCACGTTGCATGTCGAGAGGCAAAATCTGTCAATGTGGAACAATCGAATTTTCCAACCCGGAGCGCAACAACCCCATTCTAAGCATCTATGCCACGACAACGGCCCAGCAGTACAAGATCACCATGAACTTTGTCGGACCACTCGACCGCCTGCGAACGAACTACACATCCGATCCGCCGTTGCCGCCGTCGGACATTATTAATCTGGTTACCTCTGGCAAAACGTCCGAGCAAGCGGCAACCAGTCCCGTCACGTCGGCGGTTCTGGGAGCGGAATCGGTGTTGGCGAAAGGCGTCGCCAGTCAATTTACGGGCAAAATCCAAAAACTGGCGGGCATTTCCCAATTGACGATCAATCCCATGATCGGAAGTAATCAGCAAGGTCTGGGGGCGGAGATCGCCGTTCAGCAGCGGGTAACGGGGCGCCTGCTGTTGACCTTCAGCACGAACACGGCGCAGGCGCAGGCCGCCGCGGTTCAAGTGCAATACGAAGCAAGTCACAACATCTCCATTTCCGGCCTGCGCGGCCAGAATGGCGGCTACGCTGTGGACGTACATTTTCACAAGTCGTTTTGAATCGGGTCGAAGCCCCTTTCACCCCCACTCCCCAATCCAGGTTCAGTGCGGGATCGCGCCGTCCTCGTTTCTCCAGGCTCGTTCGACGACGCGCAGGCCGCCGCGCCAGTCCTCGTTCAGTCCGATCCGGCAGATCGGAATCGCCGGCGACAAATAACGGATTAGCGTTCGCGTCACCGAGTGGAAGCGCAGGCCGGGCGCCACCAGATAGAGCAGCGGGTCGGCCGATTCGAGCGATTTGCCGGGGAAGTATCCGAACCGTTGGAAGTCTCCCTGCCGCAGATGCCAGCGCACGCGCAGCCAATAATCGACCGCCTGCAGGACCATCTGCACGTCCTCGTCCGCTTTCAATGCAATGACGGCCAAACGCCCTGCGCCGCCGGTCGCGGCGAGCAGATCGATCACGCCGCGATTCCTTCCGGCGATCGTGGGCGCCTGGCCATAGACCTGCTCGGGGTCCAGCCGCGCGTCGATGCGGGTGATTTCGGCGCGCGTCATGGTTTCCAGCCAACGTTCCCGCGCGGCGCGGAAAAGCGGATCGCGATAATTTCCCCCGGGCCGTCGATGCGCGGCGAGTTCAGCGACCAGGGCCTCGAGTCCGGCGCGGTTTTTTTCATGGAGTTCGGCCCGTTCAGGGCCGATCCCGAAACGGACGGTTCCGCGGGCCCAGCGGGCGAATTCCAGCCCGTGGTAGCGCCAGGCGATCTGGCGCGTTCCCGGGACGACGATCGAATCGATGGCGGCGGGAGCCAGGGCGCGGATCGCGATGTCGGATTCGGCCGCCTGGGCGAGAATGCGTTCGGTTTCCCCGCGAGGCGTGAGCCATGTGTCGAGTTGGCCCGCATCGGCCGGGTCGATCCGCCGGGCCAGGGGTTCTTCGGGCCGCCACTCGTATAGCTCGACGGTCACGCCGGGGCCGAGCGCGCCGAGCCGGTGCGCCGTCATCCGGCCGGTTTCCGCCGGCAAGATCAACCGCAAGCCGGAGATCACCGGGGCGGGCGCGCGCGAGCGCAGGCAGTCGAGCCAGACCAGACCGAAGGCGAGCGCCCCGTCGATCGTTGCCGCGCTTTCCGACGCGCCGGCTCCCAGGACCGCCCAGGCCTGCCGGCCCTGCCGCATCCATCCGCGCGCGTAAGAGCCCGAAAGGGAGTGCTCGAGGTCGGGCGCGACCGTCAGCAATTCGACCGTCTCATCGGGAAACTGCTGCCTGAGCAGCGTGGCGAATCGTTCGGCAAAGCTCTCGCGATCGATGCGGGGCTGGGCCCGGGGCTGCGCCCGCCGCACGATTTCGAGGCGCCCCGTGCCCTTGGGGCCAAACCGCTCGACTTCGAGCCGCACGCGGTCGGTTGTCACTTCGACCAGGCGGCTCACGCGCCGCACGAGCGATCGCTCGGCCGACCAGAGATGCAGGATCGGTTTTGAGCCGGGGCGAACCTCGCAGCGCGCGCCGTCGAGTCCGGTCATCCGCCGGCCGTCTTCGCGAATTTCGACCGTCTGGCCGGTCATTAAATTTTCAAGCGCCTGCTCGAGCTCGCTGGCCAGATCCAAGGCCATCCTCCGCCGGTCCTTCGGCCCCCGACGGGATGAAAGTCACCGCCGGGAAATGTGAATCTACCGAAGCGCCAGCCCCGTTATGCGGATCGTGGGATATACCATGTTCCAGTCGTCGGGAACCTGATCGAACCCCATCTGAAAGGACTGCCGCTGGCCGGGAGGGATCGCCACCGGTTTGGGTTCCATGGGGCGAAGCGTCTGGCGGAGCACGACCTGGTTCTCTATGTTGTGGAATTCCACTGTAATTTGCACGTCGGCGACGGTTCGGTTGCCGCTGTTGTAGATGTCGCCGGCCACATAGGTCACTTGCTGCTTGAACAGGTTCTCGAACCGGCTCATTTTCGGGTTCTCGAATTTCACGTTTGCCGCGTAGCCTTGTTCGGCCGGCCCGAATGGCAGCGGCTTCTCGCCAGGGGCGCTCGGCGTCACGTGGGGGGGAAGCAATCCGAACGCGAGAAGCAGTCCCCCGACGATCACCGCCCCGGCCAGCATCAGAGGCCACAGGGATCGCGGTTTGTCCTGTGTTGGCTCGACTCCGAATTCCATCGCTTCTTCCTTAGCGGCCGAACGCGAGCCGAAGCACGAGCGGCTCGGGCAGACCGGCCCCTTCCATTCTCTCCTGCACGGATGCGATGTCGTAGGCGACCCGGCGGAATTCGATGGCGCGGCGGCCCGTGTCCGCCACGGCGAAAGCGGCCCGGGGATCGCCGTCGCGCGGCTGGCCGACCGATCCCGGATTGATCAGGTACCTGGCGGCGGGATCGAGTTTCATGGGAGCGGCTTCGGCGTCCGCCGCGAACGGAGGGCGAAAGGCTTCAATTCGTTCATCCCGAAGCCGGAACCCTCCCTGCACATGCGTGTGGCCGAAAAACGTGATGGAGGCCGGGGACTGTTCCAGGCTGCGCTCGGCCTCATCGGCCGAGAGGATGTACTCGTCTTCGTCCTCAACCGACCCGTGCACGAATACCATGCCTGCCTCGGAGAACGGCCCGGCGGGAAGCGCTTGCAGCCAGCGCAGATTCTCCGTACGGAGGCGCCCGCGCGTCCACTCGATGGCGGCGCAAGCGCTCGGATTGAAGCTGTCGCATACCCCGGTGGCTGCCGCTCTGTCGTGATTGCCGCGGATGCTTGTCATGCCGAGTTTCACGATCCGGTCGATGACTTCGTTGGGATCGGGACCGTAGCCCACCACATCCCCCAGGCAGACGGCATGGTCCCAGAGTCCTTCGGCCG
>DATLRW010000142.1:0-14963 GCA_035534495.1 Candidatus Dormiibacterota bacterium
GTACAGGGCCTTGAGCTCAGCGACCCTCTTCCCATCGTCTGCAGCCCTAAAGAAGCCAGCAAACGCCTTCATCATCATCCTCTGTCCGTATTGCTTCACCTCTGCGGTGCGGGCGCCGGCGTCCCACCTAGCGACAGCCGATACAAAAAGCTTCTCCTGCCTTACGTAGTGCTTGAAATCTTCGCTGGCCTCGGAATCGAGTCCAGAGAACGTCACTGTTATCACAACCTCCTCGCCGTGCGAGGGTTTTCCTCCGTGAAAGTCCTGCTCCTGCAGGTTCACAAGGTCCGTTGGCGAGTGGGCCGCGTCCCTAAAGAAAACGCGCAGCGCTGTTAGGACGGTCGACTTGCCGCTGCCGTTGGCCCCGACAAGGCAAGTATAATTATTGAAAGTGACGCTCTCGTCCTCAAAGCACCGAAAGTTTTGGATTCTGACGGTTTCGATCCTCATAGGCAACCAAGCTCCCGCTCACGGAAGACCGAGGGCCTCCAAACCTGCTTAGCAACGCCGCATCATATACCCCAGCGCTGTTCGAAGTGTAGGTTTTCACTGGCGAGCCGATGAGAGTGTTACCCTCACGCAAGTGGCAATAACTCAGGTCTGGGGAACGGACCGGCGAAAAAGTCCTACCGGGCCGCAGTGGCGGCAGCCGGTTGCTGTGGCTGGAAACCGGGCGCGCCCAGCTGCCACAGCAGGAAGCTGGTCTCGTCGGCAAAAAGATCGCGTTTCCGCGCCAGCCCGGCCTCGAACGCCTGGCCCGGGCCGTTCTGGACGTTTAGAAGGACCGGCAGGCCGCTGGTCGAATCCGCATCGAGCCGCGCGGCCATTTTCGCCGATTGCCATGCGGGAACCCGCGGGTCATTCATCCCGGTCTCCAGCAGTACGGCCGGATAACGGACGTTTGGCTCAACGTGATTGTAGGAGCTGAGCGATTCCAGGCCGCGGAACCCTTTCAGCGTCTTCGTATTTCCCCATACCCGGCCGTCCGACACGCCGCTCGAAGTATTCTCGGGGCGCAGCGTGTCCAGCAAGCCCGATTGGATTACCACGGCTCGAAACAGCTCAGGATTTGTGGTCATGGCGCGCCCGACCAGGATCGCGCCGGCGCGGCCGCCAATCGCCGCCAAGCGCTCGGGCGTCGTGTACCCCTGATCGATCAGGTACCGCGCGCAAGTGAGAAAGTCCTGAAAGCGTGTGGGCAAAGCGGGGCGGGCGAAGGCCAGTATGCCTCCACGGTCGAGCCAGACGAGCCAGCTCGGGTGAAACACGGCAAACCGGGTGTAGGAAAAAGCGCCGTAGCCAACCAGCAGCGTGGGATGGGTTCCGTCGGCCTGGGTGCCTTTCTTGTACAGGATGGTCAAAGGCACCAGCGTGCCGTCCGAGCCCAGCGCGGTCACGCTGGCCGAGGCAATTTCGCTCGGATCGTCGTAAGGGCCCGAAGGCCAAAGGCCGGTCCGCTCCACCTTATCGCTCCCAGGTTTATAGCGATAGATCGCCGGCGCCCGCGTCCATGAGGACAGCGTCACCAGTGCCCCATCCACGCGAGGGTCCTCGTCGTAGAGCCTGACGCCTGCCCGGAACGGAAGCCCTTCCTTGAGAATTTCGGCCGATGGATTGTAGGGAAGGCGAACCAGCGACTGGTTGCCGCCGCTGACCAAGGTCAGGTAGAGGGCGTCCGCCGCGGCCTGCATGCCCGTGATGTTTTCTTCGGGAGAGAGCTGCAACATCATGCCCCAGCCGTTTACAGCCGGATTTTGCAACGAGACCATCGAGATCAAGGGCCCATTCAAGCCGTCGACGAGCAGAAACAGCTCATTGCCGCGCAGCCGGTAGTCAACGATGGTCACATCGTCGTTCCCAATTCGTATCCACTGGACGGGCGCTTTCCCCATTTTCGCCAGCGGCGCCGCGTACAGGCGCAAGGAGCCGTTGCCGGCCTCTTTCCGGGCGACAACCGCATAGCTCGAGCCAGGAGCGGTTTCAACCGAAACAACGTCGCCGGCAGCAGCCTTCGGCCCTGGCGCCATAGCCGCGCCAAATACGGCCGTATCGCTCGCAAAATCGGCGCCCAGGCGGTGCAGATAGACCCGGCTGCCTTCGCCGGCCGATTCGCCGGTGCTTCCCGGTTTTGCCTTTTCGCGGCGGACATACAGGAAGGAATGACCGTCCGGCAGCCAAGCGACGGCGGGCCGTTCTACGCCTGCGATTGTGTCGGCAACTGTTTTGCCCGTGTCGGCATTCAGCACGCGCAGGGTGAGGTTCCCGGTCCCGGCGGCGGAAACGGCATAGGCAAGGTAGCTGCCATCGAAAGACGGTGAAAAGGAGGCAATCGTCAAATCGGCAGCGCCGTCAAGCCGGCCCTGGTTGGGATCGACCAAAAGGACCTGTTTGCCGGACAGGCCATCGCGGCGATACAGATTGTAGAAACCCTTTCCCGTCTCCTGCCTCAAGTAAAAATAGCGATGGCCCGGCATCACCACGACGCGCCCGATTTTCGCCGGCTCGGCCTTCTCGATCGCCTTCAGCTCGGCCAGGATGTCCATCCGGCCGGGAATGCTGTCCAGCAACGAGCGGGCATAGCGTCCCTGCCCGTTGATCCAGGCCGTCACCGCCGGATCGCCCAGATTTTCCATGTAGCGATAGGGATCGGAGACTGTGACGCCAAAATTGTTGGTCGTCACCGAACGTACGGCAGCGGTCCGGGGCCGGGCCGGCAAGTCCTGCGCCGCAACCGGCCATGCCAGGAACAGCAAAGCGAAGAAGGCTGTCAACCTGCCCATTCTGGTCCCCCGTCAAAGAAAAAACCTACGCCACAAGTCACCCGAGCGGAAGCTGTCCCGTGGACACCTCGTGCCAATTGGTTACTGCGGAGAGCCGAAGCCCTCAGGCCGCGCGGCGGTACACTAGACTGCACCGATGGAAGCCGCCTTCTCCAGCACCGCCTTTGGCGACCCCGAGCGCGCGGAAACCAATCTCCGTCTGGTCGAAGGCCGTCTTCCGCCCGGGGCATGGGCTCGCCTCGCCACGCTGCTCGGTCAAGTGCCCGACCCCGACGAAGCGCTGAACGATTTCGAGCGCTACTTGCGGGAATTGACGCCGCCGCTTTTGGCGTACATCGACGCCCAGCCGGCGGCGATGCACTATCTCCTGCTCATCTTCAGCCATTCGCGATTCCTTTCCGAAACGCTCATTCAACAACCGGACCTGATCCTCTGGCTGCACCGCCCGGCCGGGCGCGCCGGCCGCGACCGGCTGGCCCGGCTGCATTCCCCCGAGGACCTG
This sequence comes from Candidatus Dormiibacterota bacterium, assembly GCA_035534495.1. GTDB lineage: Bacteria > Acidobacteriota > Terriglobia > Acidiferrales > UBA7541 > JAKASX01. Next base: position 3,283 of record DATLRW010000142.1, read on the forward strand.
CGGGAAGAGCTGGCGCGGTTCTGGGCCTCGAAATTCGACATCTCCCCTTCGGTCCTGCTGGCGCGATTCAAACGCCACGAATACCTGCGCATCATGTTGCGCGACGTGCTTGGCCTGGGAACGCTGGCCGAAACGACGCTCGAGCTGTCCCATCTGGCCGACGTCCTGCTCGAGGCCGCGCTGGTGACTTCCGAGCAGAGGCTGACCCGCCTGTACGGGCCACCCCAGTTCACCGACGCCGCCGGGCGCGTCCGGCGCTCGCGCTTCGTGGTGTTGTCGCTCGGCAAGCTCGGCGGGCAGGAGCTGAACTACAGCTCCGACATCGATCTGCTGTTTCTCTACGAAGAGGAAGGCCAGACCGCCGGGGGCGAGGCCGACGCGGTTCCCAACGCCGAATATTTTTCGCGTCTCGCATCGGCCGCCTTCAAAATCATCAGCAACCCCTCCGCCGAAGGCGCGGTATTCCGCGTCGATCTCCGCTTGCGGCCCGAGGGAAGCCGCGGCGACATCGCCGTGTGCCTGCCCTCCGCCCTTCACTACTACCGCACCCGGGCGCGGCAGTGGGAACTGCAAATGCTGATCAAGGCGCGCCCGTCGGCCGGCAACGCGGAACTGGGCCGGCACTTTCTGCGCCAGGTTCACCCTCTCATCTTCCATGTGGAATCGCGCGAGCAGGCTTTGACTTCCGCCCTGGAAGTCCGCCGGGAAATGGAACGCGAGCTTCGCCGCCGTTCCGCCTCGCCGGCCGCCAGAAACGTGAAGCTTTCGCCTGGCGGAATCCGCGACATCGAATTCCTCGCGCAATGCCTCCAGCGGATTTACGGCGGCACCGATACCTGGCTGGCCGCCGCGGCCACCGGCTCGACCCTGGTGGCGCTGCAGCGCCTGCACGACAAGGGACATCTGAGCGGCCAGGAATTCTTTCGCCTGGGCAGCGCCTATCAGTTTTTCCGACAGGTCGAGCATCGGCTCCAGCTTCGCGACGGCCTGCAAGTCCACTCCCTGCCGCCGGGTCCGGCGGAACTGGACCGCGTGGCTCGCTGCCTCGGCATCGAGCCCGCGCCCGGCCGCACGGCCGGACAGCAAATGATCGAGCAGCTCGAACGGCATTTTTCCGAAGTCCGCGAAATCTACGTGAGGATTCTCGAGCGCCGCGAGAATTTTCCCCGCGAAATACCCTCCGGCATCTCTCGCGCCAGCATGGAAGAATCCGGCCTGTTCCTCGGCCAGCTTCCCGGCGAGCACACCGCCTTCGCCCGGGCCGCCATCGAGGAGGGACGAAGCGCGGGGGCCGGCGCGCGGCGAACCCTGAGCCAATTTCTCGGCGCCGCCACGCTCGATCCCGAGCTTCTGGCCAAGCTCGACCTCCATCCCGAGTGGGTCGGCGCGGCGGGCCGGCTCGTCGCGCGAAGCGATCTGGCCGCGGCCATGCTCGCCCGTCATCCGGAAGAGGTCGAAATCGTCGCCGACCCCGATCCCAGACGAATTGAGCGCGCCTTTCAAGACGCCCGTCGAAACGCGGGTTCTTCCGCGAGCAGCCTGGACGATCTTCGCGTAGCGCAGCGGCAAGCGATGTTGCTCTGGGTTACGCGGTCGGCAACGGGGGTCAGCCGGCCCTGGGACACCTTTGAGGCGCTTACCCGGCTCGCCGAGCAGGTGCTGGAACAAGCCCTCGCGCGCCTGGCGCGGGAGCTGGCGCCCGGCATCGCGATCGGCAATGCGCCGTTCACAGTTCTCGCCTTCGGCCGTCTTGGCGTGCGGGAAATGGATCTTGGCTCCGACGTCGACCTCGTATTCGTCGTGGACGAACGATTGAGCGCCGAAGAGCGCGGCGTCTGGCGCAAACTCGCCGAACGCTTGGTGAACGCGATCAGCAGCCACACCCGCCAGGGATTGCTCTATCCGGTGGACACTCGCCTGCGGCCCCGCGGCGTCGAAGGGGAAATCGTTCAGCCGGCTTCCTATATGGAGAAGTATTGCGCCGAAGAGGCGAGCGGATGGGAGGCCATCAGCTTCAATAAAGGCCGTCCCCTGGCCGGCAACCGCGCGCTGGGAGAAACGGTCATGGCGCGCATCCGCCGGGCGCTGCGCGCGCGCTATGCCACCGGCGACGGGCCGGCGCGGCTGCGAGCGGAGCTGGCCCACATGCGTGAACTGCTCGCGCAGGAGCGGCGCGCTCGCCGCGGCCGCGCCGGATTGAAAATCGCCTCGGGCGGCTATCACGACCTCGAATACGCCCTCGGCTTCCGGACGGTCGCCAGCGGGGTGGAAACGGGCGGGAAAAACCTGCTCGGCCGGATTGCCGCCCTACAGGCCGCCGGAGCGCTCGACGCCTCATCGGCCTGCGGCCTCTCCGCCGCAGCCACGTTATTTCACAGCGTCAATCACGCCCTCCGCCTGGTCGCCGGCCACGCGTTCGACCATCCGCTCGACCCGACAACCAACGAGCGGGTCGCGCTTCTGCTTGGCGAGTGGGGTGTTCCGGAGGCCGGCCGATTCCCGGAAGCGATCGCGGAGCACTGCCGGGAGGTGGTCCGGATTTACGAGGCGCTGGTGGAAGCGCCCCAGGTGTTGCCGCATTGATCGCTTCCATCTGTTTCCCGGCGCGCCAACCGGATAAAATGTCAGCAAAAATGGAATGGAAGCGCCAATTGGCCCCTGTCAGCTTCCGGAATATTCTCCGGTCCGGAATCCTCGCCGCGGCGGCAGTGGCGCTCGGGTTCTGTTCCCTGCCCTGTCTCGCGCAAAACCCGGCTCCCAAAACAAACGCGACGGTGAAAAGCGACACGGTCGCCGTTCATTCCCAGATGGACGGCTCGAGCCCGGTGGTGCAAACCCTGAAAAAGGGCGAAGCCTTGTTCATGGATTTTCAGATCGCCGGCAGCACGGGCGACTGGTGCGGCGTCCGGTTGCCGGGCCAAAGCGCCGACCTCGGCTACGTCGATTGCGGCTCGCTGAACGTGGCGCAACCGAGACGCGAGCCCCCGGGGCCGGCCTCTTCAGGGGAATTTGCCGGCGAACCCGGCGCGGGCGCCCCCCAGCCGCCACCGGCCATTCATCTTTCGCTTTCCTCTCCCGCCAGCCGGGATGCCGGCCCGTACGACCAGATCCGGAATCTGGTCGTGCACGACGATGAAGTCGATACGCTAAAGATGGAGGAGCTCGACCGCGAAGCGCAAAGCGGGCGGCCGGGGGCGATGGACCGGGCGGCGCTGGCTCATATCGCGGCCGCGCAGTTCGATTTATCCGAAAGCGACCGGGACGATGCCATCGGCGAATTCCGCTCGGCGGTGAAACTGGCCGCGCAGAATCCCCAAATCCTGTTTAGCGGCTTGATGGGTCTGGCCTACGTTCACCTGTTGCGCAGCGAGTACGACCCGGCCAGCCAATTCCTCGAACGGGCGCAGAAGATCGATCCGCGCTCGGCGGCCGTGGCCGAGCTGTTGGGCTGGAGCGATTACGGCCTGAACCGGCTGAACAATGCGGTCGCTGAATTGCAAAAGGCGCAACGCCTGAAGCCGAATCCCGAGGCGGCGGCGCTGCTCGCCAAAGTCCGGCAGGACCAGCAAACCGAGCGCGATTTCCAGCAAAGCGAAAACAGCCATTTCATTCTCCGGTACGAAGGCGACGCCACGCCCGAATTGGCCGAGGATATCCTGAACGCCCTCGAAGGCGATTTCGAAACCCTCCAGGCCGCCCTGCAATTCACCCCGGCGCAGCCCATCGCCGTGATCCTGTACACCGACCAGACATTCCGCGACGTCACGCGCGCGCCGAGCTGGTCGGGCGCCATCAACGACGGCCGCATCCGCATTCCCGTCCAGGGCTTGACCAGCGTCACTCCCACGCTGGCTCGCGAACTCCGGCACGAGCTGACGCACAGTTTCGTTCGCCAGATGACCGACGGGCGCTGCCCCACGTGGCTGAACGAGGGGCTGGCGCAATATTTCGAGGGCCGCACCAGCGCCAACGACGCCCAATTACTCGTCACTTTGTATCAGAAGAAGAAGTACATTCCGTTCCGGCTTCTGGAAGGCTCGTGGATGCATTTCCCCACGCCCATTGCGGTCTACGCCTATGCCTGGTCCCTGGCCGCCGTGGAGTCGATCATTGCGAATTCGGGCATGTATGGCATCGAGCGGATCTTCATCCGGCTGAAGCAGGAAGATTCCGCTCAAATGGCTCTCGACAGGGCCTTGCAGCTGAGCTATTCCGATCTCGAGCTGCAAACCGTCGAGTATCTCCAAAACACCTACCTGCATTAGCCGCCCGGACCGTTACCTTGCTGTCAAGGGGAAGACCATAGCGATCAACGGGCTTTCACAGAACACGCATAAGCATGCAAGCCTCGCTATATTCCTACACTTTGTACGTTACCGACGTAGAATCCCGAAAAAGGGGCGGCAATGCATTTGTTCCTCAGGGCCACAGAAATTATCGACTGGAACCATCCACTGGTTTCGGCGAAGGCAAGCGGGCTCTCGAGAGGTCTTCGGCAGACGGATGAAATTGCCGGCCGCTGTTTTGAGTTTGTTCGTGACGAGATTCAGCATAGCGGCGACTTCCAACGCAGTCCGGTTACCTGCCGCGCGTCCCAGGTGCTGGCGGAGGGAACAGGCTGGTGTTATGCGAAGAGCCATCTGCTGGCCGCTCTGCTGAGGGCCAATGGTATTCCGGCCGGGCTTTGCTATCAGCGCCTCACGAATGAGGGGAACATCAGGGCCCCGCGCTGCCTGCACGGCCTAAATGCCGTCTACTTGCCCGAATTTGGTTGGTACCGCGTGGATAGCCGAGGCAACCGGGCCGGCATCAATGCCCAATTCACGCCCCCCGTGGAACAGTTGGCATTCCACGCCCAGGTCGGGGAAGAATACGATTTCCCCGAGATATTGTCTGATCCGCTGCCGGTCGTGGTCGCCGCGCTGCGGGCGCACCACACGTGGCAGGAGATGTACGAGAACCTTCCCGACTGGACCGAGGCCTCCCTTCCTGCAGCCCCCAATCGCGCATAAATGGTATTCGGGATGTTCGAGGAAGCCCACCTCTGTTGAGGCCCCGGCATGCTGCCGGAAGCCGCCACGCGAATCCGGTCCGCGTGCCCTCCTTCGATTTCGGTGCCCGGCATGAAGCGTGAGTTCGCCATCTGAAGGCTGCATCCAAACAGCACCCCATAGGGCCCACGTTGACGGCGCAAGCGCGCGGATATAGCTTAAATAGGCAAGCCGGGATCGCCGCGAGCCGGGGAAACGGCCGCAAAGCGGGTCTGCAAACGCATGGATATTTTCGAGGAAATCGTCAGGTTGCGGAGCCAGGGGCGGCGCGCGGCCCTCGCCACGGTCGTGCACGTCAACGGATCGATTCCCAGCTTCGAAAGCTCGCGAATGCTCGTTCGCGACGACGGCTCGATCGCCGGAACGGTCGGCGGCGGGTGCGTGGAAGCGGACGTGTGGGCGGCGGCCAAGGACGTGATCCTGGCCGGGCAGCCGCGCAAACTCACCTTTCACCTGAACAACGACCCCAGCTACGACACGGGATTGATTTGCGGCGGCACGCTCGAAATCTTTGTCGAGCCGATTCTTCCCTCGCCCCGGCTCTATATTTTCGGCGGCGGGCACGTTTCTCTTTCCCTGACGCGCGCGGCCCATGACGCGGGATTCGAGATCGCGGTCATCGACGACCGCGAATCGTTCGCCAATCGCGAGCGCTTTCCGATGGCCACGGAAATCCTCACGAGCTTCGAGGAAGCCTTCGACAAGATTGTTCCCAACTCCTCCTCCTATCTGGTCATCGTCACCCGCGGGCACAAGGACGACATGCGCGTGCTGAAATGGGCCGCGAAAACGGCCGCCCGGTACATCGGCATGATCGGTAGCAAACGGAAGGTGCTGGCGGTTTATCGCGCGCTCGAAAAAGAGGGCATTTCGCCCGAAAGCCTCGCCAAGGTGCATGCGCCCGTGGGGCTGGAGATCGGGGCGCAGACGCCGGAAGAGATTGCCGTCAGCATCGTCGCGGAATTGATTGCCATCCGGCGCGGCGCCAGCGGGCTGACGCACAAGAAAGTCGAGACGGCTTCGAAGGCGGTTTCGCCCGCCGTGTCCGATTGAGACGGAGCACCAGGCCGAAAAGCAGATTCCTCCACTCCAGGACGGCAAAACGCGCCTTCCCTCCGGTCGGAATGACAGGTTGCATGGCAGTTCCGCCGGGCAGGTTCGGCCGTTCGGATTGAGACAATGCTGGCCACTACAATTCTGGCTGCGGGCGAATCCCGGCGCATGGGCTTTCCGAAGGCGCTGCTTCCCTTCCGCGGCGGCACTTTCCTCGAACATCTGATCGAAGTCACCGCGCATCCGCGGATGGGGGCGCGCCGCGTGGTGATTGGCGCGCACGAGGAGCAGATCCGGCAAAGCGTGGCACTGGCCCCGGGCGATTGGGTGGTGAATCCGGAATGGCGGAAGGGGCAACTTTCCTCGATTCGCGCGGCCATCGGTAGCCTGAGCGGCGTGGAAACCGAGGGCATCCTGCTCGCGCTGGTCGATCATCCCTTCGTGACCCGGCGGGTGGTCGAAATCATGATGGAGGCGTTCGATCGACTGCCCGGCTCGATCGTGATTCCCACATGCCGGAATCGGCGCGGCCATCCGGTAATTTTCCCGGCCCGCTTTTTTCCGGAATTATGCGCGGCCTCGGACGACATCGGCGCGCGGGCGGTCGTCTGGGCGCATGCCGGGGAAGCGACGGAAGTTCCGATCGACGAAGAGGGCATCCTGCTGGACATCGACGACCGCGCGACTTTCGAACGCCTTTTCCCGGCCGGCGGGCCCGGCTAGCGGGCCCGGGACAACAGCGCCGCGACGGCGTCGCGCGCCAGATCGGCGGCGTGACGGGTGGCCGGCTCGAGGCCGCCCAGCCGTTCGGCGATCCGCTCCGCCGTAATCCCATCCACCTCTTGCAACGACCGGCCCGTCACGAGTTCGGTCAACAGCGAACTGCACGCAATCGACGTGACGCAGCCGAGCGTTCGGAACCGGGCGGCGGCGACGCGGCCCTCTTCCAGGCGAACCGCCAAGCGAAGGAGATCGCCGCAGACGGGATTCGACACCTCGACGACGACTGTCGCGTCCGCCAGATCCCCCGCGTTTCGCGGATGTTCGAAATGGTCGAGTACGGCGGCGCTGAACATTGCCGGCAGTATGGCAAAGAGGCGGGCAGTATGGCAAAGGGGCGGGCCGGCGCAAGCCGGCGCGGACCCGGCCAAATGCCCGACACGAATCCAGCGCTGCCGCCGCTGGTACGGAAGTTGCATTGACGCTTCTCTTCCGCCAATCCGAAAATCGGTTGAAGGGGAAGCTTGCGCCCAGACTGCTTCGGAAGAAACCTGTGGTTGTTTATCGTCGGCGCCGCCCTGGCGGTGGGTGGCATTTGTCTGGCTATTTTCCGTCCGGGCCCGGTTGCCGTGTTCCTGGTTCCCCTCCCCATGACGTATGCCGCCGCGCTTTCCGGTTCCTGCTTCTGGTTTCGGGCAAAAAATACCGCCGGCCGCGAACGGCTATTCTGGCAACTATGGGCGGGAGGCTGCTGGGTCTCGACCTTGGTGGGGTTATTCACTTTTTTCTTCCTTGCCAAATCCTTGCACTCGAATCTGGAGTTCTTCGGCCTGGCATTCACCTTTCTGCCACAGGTGCTGTTCATGGCCGCGCTGGTCACGCAGCCGGAAAAATCCGAAGGGCAGTTGCGCGACCCGGTGGTCCGCTATGAAGCGGCCCTAGTCGTTCTCTGGTGGACCTATCTGTACGCCTTGACCATCAGTCCCTGGCATTGGGTTCTGCCCGACATCCACAAATACCTGCTCAGCTTTGCCCGCCTCCACGATTTCCAGAACGCCTTCATAGTCCTTTGGCTGATGGCGCTCTGGCTGGTCACCAGGGGTTCCTGGCGCCGGGCCTATGGCCATTTGACGGCCGCGGTTGCCCTGCTGGGCTTGTCCACGGTTTTCTTCCACCGCAGATGGAATAGCGATCGCTGGCTGCAGGCGATGATTTTTCAGGCGCTGATCGCGGGCGCTTTCCTGTGGCTCTCGCGAGGGGCGCAGATAGCGACGGTGGACCCGCCTGACGAGGCGTTTCGCAAGCCCGAGCCCACCCTCGGCGCCGGGGCGTGGCTGGCTTCCATCACAGCCGTTGGGATTCCGCTGCTGACCATTTGGGCCAGCTTCTTCAGCGCAGCGCCCCAACCGGTTATCCGCTTTCGCCTGTTCGTTTCCTTCGCCACGCTCATCGCGGCCGCGCTGCTCCTGTATCGCTGGCAGGAGGTGGCTGAAGCGCAGAGAGACCGGCTGGTTGAAAATCTGGAAACGTCCGTGCGTGAACTACGCCAGCTCCAGGGGCATTTCGCCGAAGCCGAGAAACTGGCCTCGCTCGGGCAGCTGGCCGCGGGCGCGGCGCATGAAATCAACAATCCCGTGGCGGCCATTCTCGGCTATTCCGAGCTGCTGCGGAGCGACCCTTCGGGCTCGGCCCGCGTTCACGAGTTCGGCAGGAAAATCGGCGATCAGACGCGCCGCATCCGAAACCTCGTGCAGAACCTGCTCAGCCTGACCGAACACGGCGGCCGGGAAACGGAGATCGTTGACGTCTCGACGCCGCTGCGTGGCGCGCTGGAGCTGCGCCGCATTTCAGCCGGACCTCACCGGCAATCGAATCTCTCGCTCGTCACCGGCCAGGACTCGTTTCCGGTGCGCGGCGACCGGGAACAGTTGCTCCAGGTTTTCTACCGCCTGCTGCTGGCCCTCTCGGAAGGCGGCGGCGAAGGCAGCGTCAAGGTCCGTCTCAGGAACGAAAACGACAGCGCCCGCGTGATTGTGGAGTTTATCGGGGAACCGGATACAGCCTCGTCTTGCGCCGCGGCCCCGGAAGTCTACAATGCGCGAAGAGCCCAGCAAGGCCGGGAATTGAGCCTCGGCGTCTGCTACGAGATCGTCAAGGAGCACGGTGGCGCCATCGTTCGCGAGACCCTGCTGGACGGCGCAAGAATTTTCCGCGTGGAACTGCCGGCGGCCGCCGCGAGCCAGCCTGCGCCGGCCGCCTTGGTCTGAGGAGGCGCGCCCGTTGCCCGCCACCGGACCAGGCCGGTAGAATCTAAGTATGGGGCGCGATGATGGCGCGCCTGTCGTCAGCCTTTTTCGGAAAGGCATTCTGGCCAGACACGATGCGAACGGTTGTCGCGGCGCTCATCGAGAAGAACGGGCGGCTCCTGGTCGGCCAGCGGCGGCGCGGCGACAGCTTCGAGTTCAAGTGGGAGTTTCCCGGCGGCAAAGTCCGCCCCGAGGAGACCCTCGAGCAGGGGCTGGCGCGGGAGCTGCGGGAGGAGTTGGGGGTCGAATCGGTCATCGGCCCGGAAATCTACCGGACCCGGCATCGCTACAACGAATTCTCCCATGAACTGCTGTTGGTTTTCTTTACCGCGAGCCTGGAAGCAGAGCCCTCGTGCCTGGCCTTCGAGCAGGTTTGCTGGGTCGAGCGGAACCTGCTTCCCTCATTCGAATTCCTTCCCGCCGACCGTGAGCTGGTGGCCCGTTTGGCGGCCGGCGAGCTGGCAACTTCCTGAGCCGTCCGGGCCTGGCCGGCGCCGCGCCTATACCCCTGCAATACGGCATGGATAGGGCACTTGCCGCTCGATCATCGCGCGCAGCCGCAGCGGCTTTGATGCTATACTCGGCAAGGCAAAAAGAACACCTGCTTTACCGAGAGGAGAACGCATGGCAACGAAAGTGAATCGCGCGGCGGCCGCAGTGGAAACCACAGCCACGCGTCATTCGCCGGAATTGCTCCTCGGCCTTTACCGCATGATGGTGAAGTGCCGGATGTGCGATGAAAAGGCGCGCATTCTGTTTCGACAGGGAAAATACGGCGGCAATTTCTATTCGAACGTGGGCCAGGAAGCGGGCGAGGTCGGCTCGCTCTACAGCCTCCGCAAGGAGGACTGGGTGGGCCCCACCCATCGCGACTGGACGTCGGGCATTATCAAGGGAATTCCCCTGACGCTCAGCTTCGCCCAGCTATTCGGCAAGGTGGACAGTACCGACCGCGGCAAATCCACCCCCGCCCACATGGGTCATCCCGAATTCCATGTGATTACCCCGGCCAGCACGATCGGCGCACAGTTGATGATCGGCACGGGAGTCGCCTGGGGCATCAAACGGCGGCAAAGCGACGCCTGCGTCGTCGCCTTTTGTGGAGACGGCGGCACGAGCCTCGGATGGTTCCATGAGGCGATGAATTTCGCGGGCGTGCATCGCCTGCCGCTCATCTGCGTTGTCCAGAACAATTTGTGGGCCGAGTCGGTTCCCATACGGCTGCAGACCGCCCTCACCAATCTTTCCGATCGCGCCAAGGCCTACGGGATTGCCGGAGTGACGGTGGATGGCAACGATATTCTGGCCGTCTATGACGCCGCCACGGAAGCCATCGCCCGCGCGCGCGGCGGCCAGGGGCCGACCATCCTCGAATGCAAGACCTACCGCTGGTACGGCCACTCGGAAATCGATCCCGCCAAATACCGGATAAAGGAAGAGGTCGAGGAGTGGAAGAAGAAGGATCCGATCGCCCACTTCGAGAAATTTCTGGCCGACCATAAGCTGCTGAATGACCAGCAGAAGAAACAGACCCGCGACGAAATCACGCGCGAAATCGACGAAGCTGTCGAATTTGCGGAAAAAAGCCCGTATCCGGCGCCCGAAGAAGCGCTCGATCACATCTGGGCGTAGGGGGCGAATCCGACTATGGCTCGCGTAATTACATACATCGACGCAATTAATGAAGCCTTGCACCAGGAGATGGAGCGCGACGAGAGCGTTTGCATCCTGGGCGAGGATCTTGGCCTCGGCGGCGGCGTTTTCAAAGCAACCGCCGGGTTGTATCAGAAATTCGGCGAGGAACGGGTTCTCGATTCACCATTGGCCGAGGGCATCATCATCGGCGCCGCCATCGGCGCGTCCCTGATGGGCTTCCGGCCCGTCCCGGAAATTCAGTTCGCCGATTTCATTGGCGACGCCGTCGATCCGATCATCGAGCAGGCCGCCAAGCTCCGCTACCGGAGTGCCGGCGGGTTCACCTGCCCGATCACGGTTCGCATCTGCTGGGGCGGAGGCACCGGCGGCGGTCTCTATCACTCCCAGGAGAACACGCTCTGGTTCGCGCACGAGCCCGGGCTTCGCGTCCTGGTGCCCTCGACGCCGTACGACGCCAAGGGCATGCTCATCGCAGCCATCCGCGACAACAATCCCGTCCTGTTCTTCGAGCACAAGAAGCTCTACCGCATGGCCAAGGGAGAAGTGCCCGAGGAGCTTTACACGGTTCCTCTCGACCAGGCGAGCGTCCGCCGCCCGGGCCGGGACATGACCGTCCTCACCTACGGCTATATGACCAACCTCGTGATGGAAGCGGCCGAAGAGATGGCCAAACAAGGCGTCGAGATCGAAGTGGTCGATCTGCGGACGCTGGCCCCGCTCGACAAGAAGACGATCGTCGATTCGGTGCGCAAGACGAGCCGCTGCCTGGTCGTGCATGAAGACACCAAGACCTTCGGCGTCGGCGCCGAACTCGCTGCGATCCTCAACGAGGAGGCTTTCGACGACCTGGACGCGCCCGTCATGCGCGTTACCGGGCCGGATATACCTCCGGTTC
>DATLRW010000143.1:0-6595 GCA_035534495.1 Candidatus Dormiibacterota bacterium
CACCGCGCAACCAACCGCCCCATTCATTCCTCCCGGCCGGTTCCCGATGAAGGGTCAAATTGCCGGCTTGCCCGCGGCGAAATCAGACCGATCCCGGCCTCCGGCGCCGGTCCGTGGAATAATTCCAAGCGGCCATCAACGTCACGATCGCGCCCCAGGCAATGACAATTCCCCGCTCGATTACGCTGAAGTCGAGCGCCCGGGTAAACGTAAAACCGGAAATCAGCAGAAACAGGCCGAGCGCCAGCAGGCAAACGTCGGCGCTCAGCAGGCCGCCGAGCCGGTCCGAGGCATTCATTTCGCCGGCCACCTGGCTGTGCCGCACGCCATAGGTCCAATAGACGCACAGCCCGATGAGCAGCCAGATGATCAGGCGGTACCAGGTGACGACCGGAAGGCTCACCATCATGAACAGCGAGATCGCTATGCCCAGAATCGGCACCAGCGGCACCAGCGGTGTGCGGAAGGGCCGGGGCAAATCCGGACGCGTCACCCGGAGAACCCAGACGCCCGCGCAAACGATCACAAAGGCCAGCAGCGTGCCGATGTTCACGAGCGTCGCCAGATCCCCGATCGGAATCGTTGCGGCAAAGGTCGCCACGGCCGCGCCGACCACGATCGAGGTGAGCCACGGGGTCCGGAAGCGCCGATGGATCGTCGCCGCCCACCGGGGGAGCAGGCCGTCGCGCGACATCGTGAAAGCCACTCGCGATTGGCCCAGCAACATCACCAGCAACACGCTCGTCAGGCCGGCCACGGCGCCCATCTTCACCAGGATGCTGCCCCAGCGCACGCCGGTCGCATCGATGCCGATCGCGACGGGGTCGGGAACGTTCAGCGCCGCGTAGGGGACGACCGCGGTGAGCAGGCCCGCGACGGCGATATAGAGCACCGTGCAGATCAGCAGCGAGCCGATGATGCCGATCGGCATGTCTTTCTGCGGATTGCGGGCCTCCTGCGCCGTCGTGGAGACGGCGTCAAATCCGATGTAGGCGAAGAAGATGACCGCCGACCCGCGCGCGATGCCCGACCAGCCGAACTCGCCGAACTTGCCCGTATTGGGTGGAATGAACGGATGCCAGTTGGCGGCGGCCACGGCCGGGTGCTTGAGCACAAAGGCGGCGGCAAACCCGATGAACATGAGCACGACCACCACCTTGGTGATTACAATCGACGTATTCACCACGGCCGATTCTTGAATGCCGATCACGAGAATGGCCGTCACCAGGCAAATCACCAGGAAGGCGACCAGGTTGAAGGTGGCCGTGACGTGCGGCAGGCTGGCCGGATTGATTCCGGCCGACGCCAGCGCCGCGCGGACGGTGTCGAGTTCGGACCAGTTGCCTTTGTAGTAGACGAGCCGGGCGCCCGGCGTATCGGCCCACTGCGGCGGAATAAAAATATGGAAATCGGCGAGCAGGCTCTGGAAATAACCGCTCCAGCCCGAAGCCACGGTCGCCGCGCCGAAGGCGTATTCGAGCATCAGGTCCCAGCCGATGATCCAGGCGAAAATCTCGCCCAGCGTGGCGTAGCCGTAGGTGTAGGCGGAGCCGGCAATCGGGATGAGCGAGGCGAACTCGGCGTAGCATAGCCCGGCAAACGTGCAGCCGATTCCCGAGAGCACAAACGACAGCACGATGGCCGGGCCGGCGTAGTCGGCCGCGGCCTGCCCCGTGAGCACGAAAATGCCCGCCCCGATGATGGCGCCGATGCCGAGCGTGATCAGGTTCAACGGGCCGAGCACGCGCCGCAGCCCGGCGGTTTCCCCTTCGGCTTCGCGCAAGAGCGATGGCAGGTCCTTCTTGGCTAGCAGGCCCTTGGCGGTCATCGCCAGTCTTTCATCCGGTTGACTCCGATCCCCGGGTCGATTGCCGAGGCAGCCCTTCCGCCGGTCCCAGGACCGATTCCGCTTGTGTTGCCGCGAGCGGCCTGTATATCTTAGCTATCGGAACGCAGGAAACGAAACGGGGAATACGAATCGTGTCGATCAGCCAAACAGGGCCGCAAACGGATGGACTGCGGTACGACTGGACCCGGGCCGAGGTCGGCGAAATTTACCGGTCGCCGCTGCTGGACCTGTTGTTTCGAGCCCAGCAGGTGCACCGGGCCCATCACCTCCCGAGCGGCGTGCAGACCTGCTGGCTCGTTTCGATCAAGACCGGCGGTTGCCCGGAGGATTGCGGGTATTGCCCCCAAAGCGCCCACCACGAGGCGGGCGTGGCGCGCCAGGATCTGATGGAGCCGGGCGAGGTGGTCGCCGCGGCAGGGCAAGCAAAAGCGGGCGGCGCCACCCGCTTTTGCATGGGCGCCGCATGGCGCCAGGCCCCCGAGGGCCGGCAGTTCGACGCCGTGCTGGAAATGGTTCGCGGCGTAGCGGCGCTAGATCTGGAAGTCTGCTGCACGCTCGGCATGCTGACCGATGCGCAGGCGCAAAAACTGAAAGAGGCCGGGCTGACCGCCTACAACCACAATCTCGACACCTCGCCCGAGTTCTATTCCCGGATCATCAGCACGCGCGTCTACGAGGATCGCCTGCGCACGCTCGCCGCGGTTCGCCGCGCCGGGATCACCGTTTGTTCGGGCGGGATTTTGGGCATGGGGGAATCGGAGGAGGACCGCATCGGCCTGCTCCAGCAACTGGCCTGCCTTTGCCCGCACCCGGAAAGCGTGCCCATCAACATGCTGGTGCGAGTGGAAGGAACGCCGCTGGCCGATGAGTCTCCCCTCGATCCGCTGGCCATGGCGCGCACCATCGCGGCGGCGCGCATTCTGATGCCGCGATCGATGGTTCGCCTCGCCGCGGGCCGCAAACAGATGTCGCGCGAGGCGGCGGCTCTCTGCTTCCTGGCCGGAGCCAATTCCATCTTTATCGGGGAAAAACTGCTGACCACGCCAAATCCCGCTCTCGACGAAGACGAGGCCCTGCTGCGCGACCTGGGCCTCAAGACGCTCGCCAGCCGCGTCATCGGTCAGCCGGCCAGCCCCTCCGCCAGCCATGGGGAATGACTCGACCGCCCTGCGCCTCCGGATGGCCGCCGAACTCGACCAGTTGCGCCGGCAAAAGCAGTTCCGCACGCTAGACCACCCCTCCGGCATCGACCTTCTCTCGAACGACTACCTGGGCCTGGCTCGCGATCCTCGACTCGCGCGGGCCTTGATCGAAGCCGTCACCACATCCGGGCGCGTGGGATCGGGCGGTTCCCGGCTGCTCGGCGGCAATGCCGAGGAGTGGGAGCAGGCGGAAAGCGAATTTGCCGAATTCGCCGGCGTCGAGGCCTCACTCTACTTTTCTTCCGGCTATGGGGCCAACATCGGGCTGCTTTCCGCCCTTGTGCGGCCGGGCGATCTGGTATTTTCCGACGCCCTGAACCACGCGAGCCTGATCGACGGGACGCGACTTTCCGGCGCGCGGAAAGTGATCTACCCGCATAAGGACCTGGCGCGCCTGGAGGATGCGCTGGCATCGCACCGGAACGATCCGGCGGCAAAAGTGATCGTCACCGAAAGCCTGTTCAGCATGGAGGGCGACCGCGCGCCCCTGCGCGAGCTGCTCGAACTCGGCGGGCGCTACGGGGCCGAACTCATTGTCGACGAAGCGCACGCGGTGGGCGTGCTCGGCCCGCAAGGGCGCGGCCTCGCGGCCGAAGCGGGGATCGAGCGGGAGCTGCTGGCCATCGTTCACACCTGCGGCAAAGCGCTTGGCAGCACCGGCGCGTTTGTTGGCTCGAGCCGCATGCTGCGGGAATTTCTCATCAATCGCGCCCGCACGTTCATTTTCAGCACGGCGGCCCCTCCCTACATGGCCCGGCAGATTCTGGCCGCCGTGGCGGCCGTGCGCGGCATGGACGCCGAGCGCCTGCATTTGCAGGCGATTTCCCAAAAACTGCGCGATGGCCTGCTCGCGGACGGATTCGACATTTCGACCAGCGACTCGCAAATCGTTCCCCTGATCGCCGGAACGAACCAGGCCGCGCTGGCCTGGGCGGAAAGCCTGCGGGAAGACGGGTTCGCGGTTCGCGCCATTCGCCCGCCCACGGTGGCTCCTGGCTGCGCCCGGCTGCGCTTTTCGCTGCGGGCCGCGCTGGGCGAGAACCAGATCGATCAACTGCTTCGCGCCGCGAGGCGCGCGCGGGAGCGCGCCCGAGGCGCTGCCGCGGCTACCGGAGGCCGTTCCTCATAGGGGGCAGGACTCCAAAGATGAAAAGAGAGGGTTATTTCGTCACCGGGACCGACACGAACGTGGGCAAAACCGTCCTTTCGGCCCTACTCGTCGCCGCGCTCGACGGCGTTTATTGGAAACCGGTCCAGACCGGCGCCTCGGAGGGGACCGATCGCCAAACGGTCATTCGCCTGGCCGGTATTCCCCCCTCGCAAACCCGCGAAGAAGCCTACTGTTTCGACCCTCCCGTTTCGCCCCATCTGGCCGCGCTATGGGCGGGAAAGCGCATCGATCTTTCGACGATCCGGCGGCCCGCAACCCCGCCGGGAACGCCGCTGATCGCCGAAGGGGCCGGCGGCGTGATGGTCCCGGTGAACGAGGGCGAGTTGATGACCGGCCTGATGCATCATCTGGGCCTGCCCGCAATCGTCGCCTCGCGGAGCACGCTGGGAACGATCAATCACACGCTGCTGACCTTCGCCGCGCTCGAGCGCGCCGGGATTGAAACCGTCGGCGCCGTTCTGATCGGGCCGCCAAACAGCGACAATGGCGCGGCAATCGAGCGCTACAGCGGCCATCCGGTCATCGGCACGATTGCCCCGCTCGCCGACCTGAACCGGGAAACACTTCTCGAAGCGTTCCGAACGAAATTCGATCCTCAGGTGTTCGCATGAAGGTCTGGTATCCGTTCTTCCAGCCGGCGGTCGATCCCGCGCCGCTCGATATTCGCCATGCCGAGGGCGTCTATCTTTACACGAGCGACGGCCGGCGCCTGATCGACGGCATATCCTCGTGGTGGACCAACATCCACGGCCACCGCCATCCCAAGATCATGGCCGCGATCGAGCAACAAACGCGGCATCTCGATCACGTTTTGCTCGCCGGCTGCACCCACGAACCCGCCCGGCAACTCGCCGAGGGCCTTGGGCGCTTCCTCCCGGCCGGTCTTTCTCACCTTTTCTTTTCCGATGACGGTTCCACGGCGGTCGAAGTGGCCCTGAAAATGGCCGTCCAGTACTGGCGGAACACCGGCCGGCCCGAGAAGCGTCGAATCATCGCGCTCGAAAACGGCTATCACGGCGATACCGTGGGCGCGATGTCGGTGGGCGACGATTCGGTGTTTACCGAAGCCTTCGGCTCGATGCTGTTCCGCGTCGAACGCGCCCACAGCGCCTATTGCTACCGCTGCCCGGTCGGGAAGCGGCGCGAGAGCTGCCGCATCGATTGCGCCGATCGCCTGGCTCAAATTCTCGAAGAGAGCCACGACGAAATCGCCGCCGTAATCGTCGAACCGCTCCTGCAGGGAGCGGGCGGAATGATCGTTCACCCGCCCGAGTTCCTGAAAAAAGCGCGCGAGGCCTGCTCGCGCTACGATGTGCTGCTGATCGCCGACGAGGTATTCACGGGATTCGGGCGCACCGGCCGCATGTTTGCCTGCCAGATCGCCGGGGTCGAGCCCGATCTGATCTGTCTTTCCAAAGGCATTACGGGCGGCGTGCTGCCGCTCGGCGCGACGGCGGCCACGGCGCGAATTTACGACGCATTCCTGGGCGCCGGCCACGATCGCACCTTCTACCATGGCCATTCCTTCACCGGGAATCCGCTGGCCTGCGCCGCCGCCAACGCCAGCCTGGAGGTTTTCGATACCGAACCGGTTTTCGAGCGAATTGGCTCGATTGCCGCCATCCATCGCGAACGGCTCGCCGCGCTCGCCGCGCATCCCGCCGTCGGCGACACTCGGCAACTCGGCACGATCGCCGCCGTGGAAATTGCCGCCGAAGACGCCGGCTACACCTCTTCGCTAAAGCCGAAGCTCTACCCGTTTTTCCTGGAAAGGGGGGTTCTGCTGCGTCCGCTCGGCAACGTGATCTACCTCGTTCCGCCCTACGTCATTCCGCCCGACGAGCTGCATCGCGTCTGGGACGCCGTCGCCGAGGCGCTGGATTTTGTCTCCTCCGGTACGCGAGCCGGCGCCTAGCCGCTTCGCCTTCCGGATTGAACACCCCGGTCGCACGGCCACTTTCGGCCTCGCAAAAATCTAAGCGCCGGAGAGTTCCCGCAACGCCGCCAGCGTCTCCTCGGGGTCGGGACGCGTTGTGTAATCGGGATCGAAATCGGCGTAGCGGATAATTCCCTCGCGATCGACGACGAACCGGGCGGGCATGGGAAGCTGCCAGGAGTCGTCGCCGTTGTATCGCGGCAGATCGAGTTTCATCTCAATATAGACCCGCTTCAGATCTTCCGGGACCTGGAACGACAGGCCGAAGCGGCGGGCCACGGCGTTGCCGGGATCGGATAGAACGTCAAAGTGGAGGCCGTTCTTCTCCACGCTGTAGCGCGCGTACGCCTCGACCTGCGGGGATATGGCCACAACAGCCGCTCCCAGCTCCGAGAATTTCTCCCTTGCCGCGTCCAGAGCTGCCAGCTCCAGGTTGC
>DATLRW010000144.1:0-4316 GCA_035534495.1 Candidatus Dormiibacterota bacterium
GCAGTAAAAGGTTTAGTGCCATATACTAAATGTCTATGATAGTGCTGTTAGCTATGACGTAACTTTCCGGTGTCCCGGCGCATCCAAGGTTGTAGGGTTTGGGTTGTTGGACCGGAAATGGGGAGCTATCGACCATGACAAAAACTTACAAGATTCCCGAGCAGTTGCCCGTTCTGCCCGTTCGAGACACGGTTCTATTCCCGGGCATCATTCTCCCGCTGACCATTGGGCGGGAGTCATCGTTGGCCCTGGTCAATTCGCTCGAAGGCGAAGAGAAGTTGATGGGTGTAGTCGCCCAGCTCGATCCTCGCGTTGAGGACCCGGGGCCCTCGGACATGCACGGGGTCGGCACGCTCGCCAAGGTGCACAAGCTCGTGCGCATGCCCAACGGCAACGTGGTGGCCTTCCTCGAAGGGCTCACGCGGTTCCGGCTGATGGAGTTGGTCGGGCTGTCGCCCTTCCTGCGGGCGCGCGTCGAACAGCTTTCCGACGTATTGCCCGGCCCGGAAGCCGAGCGCGAAGCGTCCCGGCTGGGCCTGCTCGACCTGTTCCGCGACATTGTATCTCGTTCGCCGCAGCTCTCCGACGATCTGGCCAATACCGCCGCGGCCATCGCCGATTCGGGCCGGTTGACCGATTTTATCGCCGGCAACATGCCCTCGCTCGCCACCGACACGCGGCAGGAATTGCTCGAAACCACCGATGTGGATAAGCGGCTCCAGACGCTCCTGCGCGAACTGACCCGCGAGAAGGAAGTCCTGGAATTGCGGACCAAAATTCAGGAGCAGGTGGAGGAGCAGGTCGGCCAAAGCCAGCGCGAATATCTGCTGCGCGAGCAGCTCAAGGCAATTCACAAGGAACTCGGCGAGACCGACGACACCGTCGCCGAGGCCGAGGAGTTGCGCAACAAGATCGAAGAGGCGCAGATGCCGGCCGAGGCGCGCAAGGAGTGCGACCGCGAGCTGAAACGGCTTCAAAAAATGACCCCGGCTTCGGCCGAGTACATGGTTTCGCGCACCTACCTGGAATGGATGACTTCGCTGCCGTGGAACAAGACTTCCGGCGCCAGCGAAATCGATATTGCCAAGGCGCACGAAATCCTCGAAACCGATCACTACGATCTGGAAAAGGTGAAGGAGCGCATCCTCGATTACCTGGCCGTGCGCAAGCTGCAGCCGGGGGCCAAGGGACCGATCCTTTGCTTCCTGGGGCCTCCCGGCGTCGGCAAGACGTCTCTGGGCCGCTCGATTGCGCGTTCGCTGGGCCGCAAATTCGCCCGTATCTCGCTCGGCGGCATGCACGACGAGGCGGAAATCCGCGGGCACCGGCGCACCTACATCGGTGCGCTTCCGGGCCAGATCATCCAGGGCATCCGCCGGGCCGAAACGAAGGACCCCGTGCTGATGCTCGACGAGGTCGATAAGCTCGGCCGCGATTTCCGCGGCGATCCATCGGCCGCGCTGATGGAAGTGCTCGATCCCGAGCAGAACGTCGCCTTCCGCGACCACTATCTCGACGTACCGTTCGATCTCTCGCACGTGCTCTTCATCTGCACGGCGAACTGGCTCGATCCGATTCCCGAGCCGCTGCGCGACCGGATGGAGATCATCGAGCTGCCCGGCTACACCGAGGACGAGAAGATCCACATCGCCAATCGCCACCTGGTTCCCAAACAGGCGTCCGATCATGGTGTGAAGATGGGCGAACAGATCTCGTTTACCGACGATGCGTTGCGCGAAATCATCCACAGCTACACGCGCGAGGCCGGCGTCCGCAATCTCGAGCGCGAAATTGCCACCCTCATCCGCAAGCAGGCGCGGCGGATGGCCGAAGGGGCCACCGACATGCTGACCGTCACGCCCGAGGTGGTTCGCGAGAAGCTCGGCGTCCAGAAATACCGCGTCGAGCGCGAAGTCACCGACCGCGTCGGCAAGGCCGGCGTGGCCGTCGGCCTGGCCTGGACGCCCGCCGGCGGCGACGTCATCTTCATCGAGGCGACCGCCATGCGCGGCGGCCGCCAGCTCACGATGACCGGCCATTTGGGCGAGGTGATGCAGGAATCGATGCGCACGGCGCTCTCGTGGGTTCGCGCCAACGCGGAACGTTACGGGATCGATCCCGATTTCTTCCGCAAGCACGATATCCACATCCACGTCCCGGCGGGCGCCATCCCCAAGGATGGGCCGTCGGCGGGCGTGGCGATGATCACGGCGCTCGTCAGCCTGCTCACCGACCGTCCGATGCGGCCGGCCGTGGCGATGACCGGTGAAATCACGCTGAGCGGACTGGTTCTGCCGGTCGGCGGCATCAAGGAAAAGGTGCTCGGCGCCAAGCGCGCCGGCATCAAGGAAGTTATGCTGCCGGCCGAAAACGAGCCGAACGCCAAGGAAGACCTCAAGCCGGAGATGCTGGGCGAGTTGAAGCTTCAATTCGTCCACACGATCGACGACGTGCTGGCTCTCGCCCTTGGCAAGTTCGAACCGTTCAAACGGCCGGGTGCGGCTCCGGTGCCCTCGAGCGGCCGTCCGCAACCGTCTCAACCTTCCCTCCAGTAAGCACAGTTGAGCCCAGGGGCGGGCCGGTTACCGGCCCGCCCCCTTTTTTTTGCCGGCCGCGCCACTGGCCTGGCGCGATTCGGCGTTGAACGTTCGGGCGGGAAAACTGGTATAAAGCAGACTTGTGCTTCCCTACGACGAAACCCCGGCCCTGGCGGCGCGCGCGCGACTGGCGGCGAGGGCCGTGCTCGGCCTGGTGCTCGAAGAGGAGCGCTCGGCGCGTTTCGTATACGAATATTCCACGGCCTATTTCCGGCAGGGAATTGAGGGCGAGGCCGAGCGCAAGGCGGAACTGCTCTCGGCGATCGCGCGGGAATCGCTGCTGCTGGTGGCGGCCCGGATCGAGCTGTCCCTGCCGCGCGCGGTCGCGTCGAGTTTTTCCCGCGTGAGCGAGCCCGAAGCGGTGGCCGTTTTTCGCCATGCGTTTCTGACGTTTCTGGGCGGTTCACTCGCCTGGGACGCCGACGAGCGGGAATCGTTCCGGAGGGATCTGGCGATGTATCTGCGTCTGGCCGCGCGGGAGGGCCGCGTCATGGCGAGGCGGCCGGGCGCGCCGCCTTTGGCCGGTGCATTCGTTGATCGCTGCGCCTTCCTGGTCGATCCGTCCATGATGACGCAGGCGCGCGAAGCCGCCGCTCGCTATCAGGTTCAGCTGGAATCTTGCGCCGACCAGGCCCTGCAGGCCGCTTTTCGCGGCCTGCACGCGAAAACGGCGCCGCCTGTTTCCCTCCCGAGGCCGAAGCCCGAGCCGAAACGGCAACAAACACCGCGACCAAAAGCGGAAGAGAAAGCGAAGCGGAGACCGAAGCCGAAGCGGAAGCCGAAGGCAAAACCGAAACCAAAACGGAAGCCGAAGCTGAAGCTGAAGCCAAAAGCTCCCGCGCGCCCCGCAGTGAAGGCCCGCCCGAAGCGCAAAAAAACGCCGCCGCGCCGGAAACCGACGCGTCGCGCCAAGCCCGCTCCCCGTCGCGCCCGTCCTGAGCACCGACCCACGCGCAAGCGCCCAAAAAAATAGACCTTGCCTTCGGATCAGGCCGCCGCATGCGCCTAAGGGGTGGACCTCTCTCTCACGAGGGAGGGAACATTGAAAATCAAGTTCTGAAGTTCCGGACCGTTTGGGACAAGCCTCTTGAAGAACTGGGGCGGCTGAAACTTCTTCGAGATCCGCCGAATGGACTCCAGGTCCAACGTCGGCTGCAGGGGTTCTATATTCTGAAGCAGAATCACGCAACCCCGCTTGACCCCGTTGAGATAGGACTGAAACTCTGTGAATGTCACGGACAGCCGATCCTGGTATAGGTCCCAAAGATCCTGCGGATGCGCGACAATGACGCCCTCCACCGTCGCAACGAGCTCTACACGACCACGGGGCATCTTGCTGTAAACCCACACGCGAGTTCCCGGCCGTATTCTGGCGGCTCGGCGTCTAACCTCCGCGGTTTTTCTCCCCCTCAGCATGTTCCTGCTGTGCTTCTGCCGGACCGAAATGAGGACGTCGTCTGCATATACCATTAGGTCATACCCTCTTCCACGATCTGGGTCAGTTGTTGGCTTCTGATGGGGCGAGCCGTCACGAAATTGGCCCCGTCTGCGGCGCCCACGGCCCGCAACCTCGTGAGCGGAACCGGATGCCTAAATGGCATGATGTTGTCGATTGTAGATGCGACGACCGTCTTGCCAGAGCAGATCCGGTCCAGTTCCCTCCGATCGAGCACTCCCCGCCTTAGCAATGCCCCCGAGCGCTCCTTGGAAACGAGCTCG
>DATLRW010000145.1:0-2824 GCA_035534495.1 Candidatus Dormiibacterota bacterium
AAGGTGGGTGCCGCCGGCAAAGGGATCGTTGAGCACCGCGATATCGCCCGGGCCCAGCCTGAAGGCCCGGATGGCCGCAGCGACGGATTCGGGCATGGAGCCCAGATGGACGGGCATATGGTCGCCCATGGCGACGGCGTCACCGCGTCCGTCAAAGACCGCGCAGGAATAATCCCGCCGCTCTTTAATGTTCGGCGAGAAGGCGGAGCGGCGCAGCGCGGCGCCCATCTCTTCCGCCACCGAGTGGAAGAGGTTTTTGAAAATTTCGAGTTCTGCCGGGTCAATCCGCATGGTCCGTCAGCACCAGATTCAAGTTTTCATCGACCCGGCAGGCGAACCCGGGAGGGACGGCCGTTGTGGAACTGTATTCCACGAGGATGGCCGGCCCGCGTAATTGCGCGCCGATCCCCAGCCGGTCCCGATCGTAGAGAGGCGTCCGGTGAAAGCGTTTGCCAAACCAGACATTTTTCTCTTTCACCACCGCGTTGTCAATGCGCGGGGCTGCCCTGCTGGCGCGTCGCGCAGGCTGCGGCCGGGCGGTTGGAATTGTCAAACGCAGCCGCAGGTTGACTACTTCCAGCGGTTTGTGGCCGTGGGTGTATCCGTAGGTCTTCCCGTGCAACTGTTCGAAAACTTCTGGAAACCGCGGGGAGAAGGGCACCGTGAGTTCATAAGACTGCCCGGCATAGCGGACTTCAAGCTGCTTCTCGACCTCCATTTTGCCCGAGGGGAAATGGTCGCGCCGGAGTTCGGCCTGGGCCGCACGCACAAGCAACTGGAAGCGGCGGGCCAGATCGTTCATGAACTGGCGGAATCCCGCGGAGCGTGCCCGCGGAGTTCCCTCCGGCACCGCCATCAGCACGGATTGGGAGACGTCTTTGACGGCGTCGGACAGCAGGATCCCGAGCGCCGAAAAAGTTCCGGGATTCGGAGGAATGATGATCCGGGCCACGCCCAGGGAACGCGCAAGGTCGGCGGCCTGCAATCCCCCGGCGCCGCCGAAAGCAATCAGCGTAAAGTCGCGCGGGTCGTGTCCCCGCTCGACGGAAATGACCCTCAGGGCTCTTTCCATGTTGGCGTTGGCCACGGCAAGCATCCCGCGGGCAAACTCGAGAGGGCTACGCATAATTCCCCGGCGCGCCGACGCCCTTGCCCCGGCTTCGTTCATCAGCATTCTGAAAGCTTCCTCGGTGGCCTGCGGGTCCAGGCGGAAGGTGCCGCCGAGGAAAAAGTCGGGGTCGATCCTGCCGAGAATAAGATGGGCATCCGTCACGGTTGGGCGCCGCCCGCCACGCCCGTAACAGGCAGGGCCGGGGGATGCTCCGGCGCTTTCCGGTCCCACCCGCAGTGATCCGCCGGAATCGATCCGGGCGAGCGATCCGCCACCCGCTCCGACGGTGTGAACATCGATGACGGGAACCGCGACCGGCAGGCCTCCCACCGTGGTTTCGTTGGTCATCCGGGGCCGGCCCTCAAACAGGCACACATCGGTTGAAGTCCCTCCCATATCGAAGCTGATGGCCTGCCGGATTCCCAGGCTTTCGGCAAGCAATGCGGCTGCGGCAACGCCGCCGGCGGGGCCCGAAAGAATGGTTCGGACCGGCTCGCGCGCGGCCTGCCGGGCGGTGGTGATGCCGCCGCTCGATTCCATCACAAAAATCCGAACACTCGCGCGGCCCCCGGCAGGGGCAGGGGTGGCGGGAGCCTTGGCGGCGTTGAGACCCGCTTTGCTCGCATTCGGGAAGGCGAGTTTTCTGCCGGCTTCGCGCTCCAGGCGCGCGAGGTAGGAGCCGATCCGCGGCATCAGATAAGCGTTCATGGCGGTGGTGGAGAGCCTTTCATACTCGCGGAACTCCGGCAGAATCTGATGGGAGATCGAAAGAGGAATCTTCATCCGCCGAAGGGCGCGGATGACCCGCCGCTCGTTCGAGGGATTGGCAAAGGAAAACAGAAGGCAAACCGCGATCGATTCGGCGCCGGAACGCATGATCCTGTCCCGAAGCTTGCCGAGTTCCTGCTCCGAAGGTTTTAGGAGAACACTTCCGTCAGCCGCCGTCCGTTCTTTCAATCCCCAGCGCAGGCTGCGCGGGACGAGCGGCGGATCGCGGCGAACGTCCAGGTCGTAAAGCCGGGGGCGGGCCTGGCGGCCGATCTCAATCAGGTCTTCAAAGCCGTGCGTGGTGACCAGCGCCACGCGGGCGCCCCGGCGTTCGAGCAGGCTGTTGGTGCTCACTGTGGTGCCGTGGATGATGTCGATGGCCTTCTGCGGCGATTGTCCGATCAGGCGGCGCACGCCGTCCACGATTGCCAGACTGGCCTCTTCCGGCGAAGCGGGCGAACCCGAAAAAACTTTGATGACCTTGACGCGCCGGTCGTCCGCCACCACGCAGTCTGTAAAAGTTCCGCCGGTATCCACACCAATGCGCATGGGTTCCTTATTCCCTAAAGGCCGGGTTGCCAGGAGCGGCTGGTCCGCTGCGGCACGGCCCATTGCCAGCGCGTCCCGTCACGAGCTTATCAGAAAACGGCGATGTTCTGGCAGGAGGATCAGCGCAAAATCGGGTGTGCGTTGGCGATGGCAGCCATCAAGGTTGGGAGGGCGCGCGAAGCCGGAGAAGCGGAAGGGAACAGCCTTCAGGCCAGGTTATTGCCCAGGGGGAAAGAGGCGTGCGCGTTCAAGGATGAATCGGCGCGATGGCCCGCCGCGAGCCTGTAGTAGCCCGCGGCGGCGATCATGGCCGCGTTGTCGGTGGAGAGTCGAAGGGAAGGGAAGAAGACGTTGAAACCGTGCTCCTCGCCCGCCTTCGCGAATCGCTCCCGGAGA
>DATLRW010000146.1:0-5724 GCA_035534495.1 Candidatus Dormiibacterota bacterium
CCGGAACTCTTCTGCTATTGTTCTGGGCTGCCTGGGAATTTAGGCATGTATCGGACCCAGCAAACTCGAGCTTCGACTTGGAGTTCTCGCTGGCGACAGTGGCGGCGCTGCTTGCCAGCTATCACCTTTTCGTTCACGAACTGACGCCGCTGATCGTTACGGGGTTTCTTATCCGCTCGTTCAGTGTGCTGTTTATCGTTCTGCTCGGCCTGATGGTCTGGCTCTCGCAGGAAATAGAGGAGGGGAGGAAAGCGTCGCAGGCTGATTGAGCGCCCGCTAGCGAAAGTGACCGGAAACATCGGGGGCGCGAAGCGGCAAAGTCAGGTCGTGGATTTTACTCGCGTTCTGCTGCGCGCAGCCATTCTCCCCCGTTTGTGTCATGCACCGAATGTCGTACAGGCGCACCGCCCCGTCCGCGCTTTCGAATACCACGGGCGCCGCGGCTAGCAGCTTCTTTTCCTTTGCTAGAAGTAAGGTCCTGTCCAGCGGTGGCTCCATCGCGTAATCGCCCGGAGAAACCAGCCAGTACGATGCGTCCACGTGATCGGCTACGTCGAAAAGGCGCGCGGCGTCTCGCACGGCGTAGGAGTGGTCGCCCAGGTAATACACTTGCGTCAGGCAATTGATCGGGCGAATCGATGGCCGTTCCGTGTAAAGGTAAACGAGCCCGTCTTCATAGGCGATGACTTTTGCGTGGGGAGCCGCGTTCCGCCGGAGCCAGGCGTAGGCTCCGCGCCTGTCCGCCAGCGTGCCGGCGAGCTCATTGGCCAGTCGGGCATTCTGCGCGGGAATGCTCCAGGCGTAGTTGACGGCAATCGTCGCTGCCAGCGCCAGTCCTGCCAAACCCAGCGATCCGGCCAGTGCGCGCTCGGGCGGACTGCCGGGGGTGCGCAGGGATTTCCCGACGAGCGATGCGAAATGCCGGGCCTCGACCACGAGCACTCCGAAAAGGAAAGGAAGAAAGGGGACTAGAAACCGATCGGTCGGATAGGGCCACGGCAAGATGAGCAGCAACATAAAGAGGAAGGTGAGTGCGTAGGACTCCATCCCCGCAGTGTTCCAGCGTCGCGCGATTCCGATCCAGGCTGCGAAACTGAGCAGCCACAACACCGCCATGTGCCATAACCCGGTGTTTTGCAGAAGGGGCAGGGTGAGGAAGGCCCCGGGCTGTGCCGAGGTAAAGAGAAGATTCACTTTTACTACCGACGCGAGCGTTCTGAAATCGGTGACGTTCATCCGCCAGTTGCACGAATAGCTGCTGTAGTAGCAGAGCGTCTGCGTCCAACCGGAGTCGTTCGGGCCGATGGCAATCCGGGCGGCGGAGGGGTGAACGAGTGCGCTCAACGCAGGCCACAGGAAGAATAGTGTCGGCGGGAGCGCTGCCAGGCAGAACCATGCCAGCGGCCGATACCTCCGTTTCAACAGGAACGTCAAAGCGATTCCTGCTGCCGCGGCGATTCCCAGGCTGCGAAGGCCGATGGTGAAGCCTGTCAGCAAACCGGCGCCGATGGGCGACAGGAAGCCGGTCGGCCGGCCGCTCAGGCTCACCTCGGCTAGATATATGGTGGCGAGCAGCAAGGCCATGAAGGGAATGTCGCTGAGGACGGCTGCGGACAAAATGACGAAATGGCTGGTAAAGGCGACCAGCGCGACCGCCAGCAAGGCCGGCCAGTTTCCAAGGGTGGGCCATCGCCGAAGAATCAAGAAAGCCATGACCAGCGAAAGGCAACCTAAGGCAATGGTGATCCCTACCGCGTAATTTAGGTTCCCGGGAAAATGGGGGTCGAGCTTCCAGACAATCGCCAGGACCAGCGGATACAGTTCCGGGTACTTGTGGGCGCGAAGGTGGACTGGAAAACCGGGGAGGACGTAGCCCTGACCCGTGGCCAGCGCTCTGGCCGAAGAAAAATATAAAGTGTCGTCTTCGTATTTTCCGAAGAAACCAACCGGCCCCACCCGGAGGACGCTGAAGCAATACAGGATCAGGAGAAGGCCGAGACAGGCCCAGACCCACAGGTGTTCCCTGCGCCCGCTTGTCGGCAGGGCAACCGGTTCGCCGCTATCTGTAACAGCCATTCTCTTCGAGGAGACATCCACAGGTTTCTACCAGGGTGCTGTGTCAACGTTGGGAAGAATAGCAAGGGATCGAATTTCCCGCATCTATAGGCAGCTCGAATTGCCTGGGTTTCACTCCGAATCGGTGGAACGGCGGCAACTCCAAGTTTCTATTTCGCAGAAAGCTTAGCTTGTGGGCTCGGCGGCAGCTAAAGCCGCTGCCGCGTCCGGGGCGGTGCGCTCGTGCCACACCAGCGCGATGAACGACAGGAAATAGATCCCGACCGCCAGATAGCCCAGCAACGACGTCCCGCCGAGCGTCACGGCGTTCTCGATGGCTCCGCCGAGCACTGCGCCCAGTAGGTTCACTCCGAGGGCTTCGGAAGGTTTCCCGGCGTCCTTAAAGCTGCGAGAGAAGATCATGCCGGAAAAGAAAACGGGGGTCCCGACTACCAACCCCGAGACGATTATCTTCCAGAATACGTCGAGGCCGTTCAGGCGGGAATAGGGAAAGAGCGTGGTCACGGCCAAGGAGACGAAGAGGACCACGTAGGCCAATTTCCGTGAGACCGGTAGCAACATGACCAGACTGTTCGCGAGCAGCGCCATAAGAAGGAACGCTGCAATGACGACCGCATTCACGATCCAGGTCGAGCCGAAAAGAAGGGCGAGCTGCGTCACCGCGCTCGTCTCCAGCAGCAGGAATCCGGCGCCGAGCAGGAAAAGGTGTTGGCTGCAGGGCGTGAAAACGCGCGGCAGGAGCTTCATGTCGCGGAGCAGGACGAAGGCTCCCAGCAGAAACGGCAGCAATATCACCAGGATAGAACCGGGAATCGACCGGTTCTGGAGGTAAAGAAACGGCCAATTATCGGTTGCCGGGATGGTGGCAGGGTCCTTTTCCAGCCTTGCGCTGATATTCGGGTATGCGGCGACCTGAGTCGCCGGCCCATCCGCCCCCTCCACAAAAACGATGCCGCCCCCGTCATACCCCGTATCGTATGTCTGCGGCGGCCGGCCAAAGACCCGGGTCAACATGGTGAAGATGCGGTCGGTGACGAAAGAAGCGCGCCCGCTGTCAAAGGCCAGGACGAGCGCCCCGCCGGGCCTTAGAAGGCTCTTTGCCTCCGCAAGGCTTTGGGTCGTGTAGACGTAATTATCCAAACGAAGCGATGAGAGGCTGGCAAAGAGCGTGTGGGAATCGAGGTAAGCGAATTCCACCAGATCGTAGGCTCGCTTCGGGGCCCGCTTAAAAAAGGCGCGGGCGTCGTCGATGTGAATGTGAACAGCCGGAGAGTTGTAGGGGTGTTCGGGGTGAAACTGCTTGCCGATCTTCAGAATGACCGGGTCAATTTCGACCGCGTCAATATACCCGACCTTATGCCTGACCGCCGCGGCCACATCGTTGCCCGTTCCCGCCCCGACGATCAGCACTCGCGAAGGGTGAGGAACGATTTGATACGGAAGTTCGTAGGAACCGAGCGCGGAGTGGTTCGGCTCGACGTTCGGGTAGCGGCTAACGAACGCCTTCGATAGATCGACAATTTTCTGGTGGTAATCATAGTTGGCGCTGAGGAAGTAAGCGGCCGGCCGTGGCCAGCCCTTCGGCGGTTTGGTGGGAAGCAAGATCAAATGGGAGTAAGGAGACCAGTAGGAGTATTTTTTCGGAGGTCCGATCGCTATCGCGGTGAGAGCAAAAACCAGAATAGCCAGCCGGCTGCGGAAAAAGAATGGAAGCACCGCCAGGAGCCCGATCCCGACCCACACAAGGGGCGGTAGCGCGTAGTACGAGAGCAACGTAAAGGCCCCGATACCGGCGAGGCTTCCGGCCAGATTGATTCCATAGCCGGAAAGGGGGCATTCCGGCGCAAGATATTCCCCGATGATCGCACCGAGCGTGATAAAAAATGTCACCACGACGGCACTCATTCCAAGTATTACGCCGAGGTACAGCAGGACGCCCACGCTGGTCGGCATGTTCGCCGGGCCTTCTCCCCACACGAAGACGCCGCTGCCCGGAAAAGGGATATGAGTCAGGTGAAGCTGCGGGGCAAATGCGATCACCAGAAAGAGAAACGCGGTCAGGTAGGGGAACAGACGTTTGAGTCGCGGCAACGGCTTTCCCAAAATCATCCCCACGCCGAGACCCAGAAAACAAGCGATCAGCGGCAGGTTCTTGACGTATGCGAAATCGCGAATTTCCGTCGAGAGATACCGGAGGACCACGAGTTCGAAGTAGAGGCCGACAAAACTGGCCACGAAAAGGAGAACGGGACTCCGTTTCGTTGGACTTGCGTCGAGAGAAACCGCAAGGGCGGGACGGTAACGGCCTAGTCTGTCAGGCACGGGGAGGGAAGCCTTTCTTTTACGGCATGTCCGCCTAGTTGACCAGCAATGGGAACGGCGGACATCCACCGGAATGTAGTGCTGGGGCCTTCGATAGGCAAGCAACGAATCAAGGGCAGGTGCTTCCTTGCAACCCCGCCGCGGCTGTGCAGCGCCTTGTTCGATGCCATGCGTGCAGATTCCCGAATGTGTGGCGCTTAGAAAATATCAGGCAGATGAAGGCAAATCGGCTGGAAAGAACCTGGTTAGGCATCGTGTGACCGCCAAGTCGGCTCGGTCCACTCGCTAAACCGTTGATTCTTAACGAAAGGAAAAACGTCACACGGCTGTTTGAGAGAACGAATTTGATGGGCGAAGCATGTCCGGATTCCTCCCCCGTCTCCGCCAGGGATTGCCGGGATTCGGGCTCGAAATGGCCATAAGCGCCGG
The DNA here is from genome assembly GCA_035534495.1 of Candidatus Dormiibacterota bacterium. Taxonomy (GTDB): domain Bacteria; phylum Acidobacteriota; class Terriglobia; order Acidiferrales; family UBA7541; genus JAKASX01. The sequence goes on from DATLRW010000146.1 coordinate 4,828, forward strand.
CGTGGGCCTGTCCACAAGTCTATGGACATGACGGGGAGGCGCTGCCGGGAACCGGGAAACGGGCGATGGCGACGCGGACGATGCTGTGGGGGTCGGGTTGGCCTTGGGGGGCGGCGGCGCGAGGCTGTGCCTCGGCCGGGACCTGCTCGGTCCAGGCGCCATAGACGCAGCCGTCGTAGGCGGCCAGGCCCGAATAATCGCCGATGAAGGCGTCTTCGGGATCGAAAGCTTTCGTTGTCCAGGCGTAATTTTGGAACGAATGGCCGGCGTCGGCCGAACGCGCCAGCGTGATTGTGGCGCTCTGGTTTTCGGGGTCGAAGCGACGGTCGTAGAACATCACATACAAATCGCCGGTCGCCAGATCGGCTGCGGCCCATTGCATGAACTGATCGCGGCCGTCGTGAACCGGGTCGTCGTTGACGCGGACGGCCGGGCCCCAGCTGCGGCCGTGATTGCGAGAGGTGGAAACGAACACGTCGATGTCGCCGTTCCGGTAATCGCTCCAGCAGACGTAAATCGGTCCGCCGCGTCTTCCCCCGCGCGGATCGATGGCAATTTGAGGGAACCCGTCTCCGCGATCGACGTCTTCCGGCTTGAAATAGGAAGGCGCGGTGGAAATGATTTCGCGCGACGGCCGGAAATGGCGGCCGCCGTCGTTCGACGTGGCCAGGACGATATGCGTGCCGTCGGACCAAACCGCATAGATCGTTCCGTCGGGTCCGATGGCGGCGTCAAAGCCCTCGACCGAGCCGGTATCGTCGCGTGGCAGGCCGGGCCGGGTGCTGATCGTGATGGGAACCGACCACGTGTTGCCGTCATCGGCCGAACGGGAAAAGAGAATCGTGGAATTCTCGAGCGTGAAGTGGGTCCAGCCGGCGTAGAGATTGCCGGCGTAGG
>DATLRW010000147.1:0-4445 GCA_035534495.1 Candidatus Dormiibacterota bacterium
GCCGGGACGGGGAACAATTTGGGTGTCGGGGAAGAACTCCGGGTGTATAAATATCCCAATCTCTGGAATCACGACCTAAATCCTGGTCGAAGGAGAACCACCATGCGGATGCTGCTGAAGATCACTATTCCTGCCGATAAAGGAAGCGAAGCCATCAAGAGCGGGGCAATGAAACAGACGATCGAAAACACCATGAAGACGCTCAAGACGGAGGCGGCCTATTTCTTCCCCGAAGATGGCAAACGCACGGCCGTCATGGTTTTCGACATGCAAGACTCGTCGCAATTGCCCGGGGTGGTCGAGCCGATCATCGCAAGACTTGGCGCAGATTTTTACCTTACGCCGGTGATGACTGCCGAGGATCTCGGCCGAGGCTTCAAGGAAGCTGGCATCTAACTCGCTGGATTCGGGCCGGCAGCGCCCATGTAGCGGCGCTGGAGCGTGGCGCGCCAGGCAGTTGTGTAGCAAAGGTGCGCGCCAAACCCAAACCCAAGTCCAAACCCAAACCCAAACAATGCCTTGTGATTCCGAAAGTCCCGCCGCGCCGGGGCCCGAGGAATCCCGGCCTATCGCCTCACCACGGCGTTGCCGGCACTCGGGGAGCCGGCTCGCCCCGCCAGGCGCGACGCAGTTCCCGCCAGAAGGAAAAACCAACAACTCCGATGGGAACATTCGTTGCCACGGCAATCAGCCGTTGGAGGGTGCCGCGCCCAAGCCAGGGGGACAGCGGAATCAGAAGAAGCAGGAACGCGACCGAGACTGCGAGATAGATTCGCAAACCGGCGCTACGGCTCGCTTTCAAGAGCCCGGCCAGCATCAAAAACGGTATCAGAATTATGAAGTCGAAGAGCAGTCCCCAGGAATTATGGCGGGAATCGGGCATGGGGAACAGGCCGGCCTTCAGGCACATGACGCCGGTGGACGCGACGGAAAAGCCAATCAGCCCGGCGAGCAGACGATGCGTTTTGACGCGAAAGCACAGGTAGAGCCCGAAAGCTCCGCCCAGCGCGGCCAGGCCCGTCAGCATCTCTCCCACATTGAAGATCGCCGGGTGATGCGAGAAGCGAGTGCCCAGCATGCTGGCCGACAAATGGGAAAAGCTGTATCCGGGATAGAACGGCGCGGCTACGACCTGGGTGCCAAAGTACAGGGCGGGCGCCGCGGCGGCCAATAGAAGGCAGAGGCCGGTCAAAGATCGATACGGATGCGACTGGCTCATGTGTGACTGCGCCAAGGCTTCCATGCCTTGGAGGGGAAATCAAGCATGCGCGTGGGCCCCCGCCACAAGTTTGGGCCTGCGAAGGGCAGGAAACATGATGATGACCGGAGAGATTCCTCCCGCCTGCGCTTTATGTCGGAGCTTCAGCTACGACCCCCGGGCGGCTTATTGCTGCATGCCGCCGAGGATGGAACCCATGATGCCGCCGACGACGCCTCCCTCGACCGCCTGCTGGTTTTGCGCGGGCATGTACTCCATGATCTCCTGCGCCAGACGGGAAATGGGCAGGGTTTGCAGCCAGATTCGCCCCGGCCCGGTGAGCGCCGCGAGAAACATTCCGTTAGCGCCAAAAATCATATTCTTGATCCCCGGCACGGTGGTGATCTGAAAGGAAACGCCCGACTGGAACGCCCCCACGTGGCCGGGATGCACGAACAGGGTTTCGCCCGGCCCCAGGTCCTTCGCCACCAGCTCGCCCGAAAGCTCGATCCATGCGGTTCCGCTACCGCTGACGCGCTGCAAAAGAAACCCGTCGCCGCCGAAAACCCCCGCCCCCAGCGATTGCTGGAAGCCGACGCTGATCTGAATCTGCGGCATCCCGCACAGGAAGCCGTGCCGGTGAATCATATATTCGTGGCTCGCGTCCACTTCCATTGGCAGGATATGACCGGGCAGCTTTGTGGCGAAGGAAACCGTTCCCGGAGCGCCGACGGCCTGGTACCCGGTCATGAACAGGGACCCGCCGCCGGCCACGCGTTTGATGACGCCCATGATCCCGCCGCCCCCGGCATACTGGGTGTGGGTGGTCATCTGGATGGAACTGGTCATCCAGGAAAGCTCTCCCGCTTCGGAAATAACCGACTCGTTCGGGTCGAGCGTGACTTCCAATACCGGCATGGTGGTGCCGACAATACGGCTCTGCATGGCGGACTCCTAGAATTAGAGATAAATGGCGCGCCGCAGGCGGGCTACGAACCCGCGCGCAGCGTTCCATGTGAACCTATACCGTGGATGCGATGGTTGACAAGTGAACCGGCCGGCAGGGGAGGGGCGCCGGCCAGAGGCTCCCGTGGGGCGGCTGGGAAGTCCAAAGGGAAAGTTCGTCCACATTCCCGGACTGGGGCTGACTGGCTCATTCCATAGTTAGTTGTATATTTTATAAATGCGCGTACATGATAACCGGGACGCAATCCTAAAAATCCGAGGCGGAAAGCCTCCGCAGATCGAGGGTGAATATGCCTGAACCGGACACGCTGACCAGCCCCAGCGCCATGCTCGAACGCATGATGCTGATTCGCGCTTTCGAGGAAAACAACTGCGCCTTACAGGCGGCGGGCAGCGCCCCGGGAACCTGCACGTCGGTGGGACAGGAGGCCGCGGCGGTCGGCGTGGTCGCCGCGCTCGGTCCGAACGATCTGATTCTGACCAATCACCGCAGCTCGGGCCATCTGCTCGCGCGCGGCGCCGACCCCGGCCGCATTCTGGCCGAAATCATGGGAAGAAGCACCGGATACTGCAAGGGCAAGAGCGGCAGCCTCCATGTTTCCGTCAAGGAGCTGGGCGTCATCCTGACCTCGACGATTGTCGGCGGCGAGCTGTCGCTGGCCACCGGCGCCGCCTTGTCGCTTTCCCTGCTGGGCGGCGACGCCGTTGTGGCCTGCTTTTTTGGCGACGGCGCCGCCTGCGAGGGCATCTTCCACGAGTCGGTCAATCTGGCCGCCGTGTGGAACCTGCCGGTCCTCTATGTTTGCGAAAACAACCAATGGCAGGCGTTCGTGCGTCGCGACGAAACCATGCTCATCGACCAGATCAGCTCGCGGGCCGCGGGATACGGCATCGAAGGGTTGACCGTGGACGGCAACGACGTCCAGGCCGTGCACCAGGCCGCCTCCCGGGCCATCCGCAAAATTCGGCAAACGCGAAAGCCGATCCTGCTGGAAACATATACCTACCGGCAGCGCGGCCACTACGAGCCCGACGATCAGAATTACGTGGACCCGAAAGAGCTCGCCGCCTGGGTCGCGAAAGACCCGATCGGCCACCTGAAGAACAAGATGCTCGGCGAGGGAACCATTTCGGCGGCCGACATCGACGCCATGCAGAAACGGGTGCACGCAACGGTGGCCAAAGCCGTCGAGTTTGCGCAAAATTCGCCGTTTCCGGATGCCGCCGAGCTGACAACCGACGTTTACGCGTGAGGACCAAGCCAATGCCACAAATGATCGTCAATCAAGCCATCGCAGAAGCGCTCGCCGAGGAGATGCGGAGAGATTCCCGCGTCGTGATGTTCGGCGAAGGCGTCGCCACCAAGCGCCAGGAACTTGTCGCCGAGTTTGGCAAGGCCCGCGTGCGAAACACCCCCCTGGCCGAGGCCATCATCGCCGGGACCGCGGCCGGCGCCGCGGCCACCGGGCTGCGCCCCATCATCGACCTGCTCTTTGAGCCGTTCATCTGCTACGCGATGGATCAGATCGTCAACAGCGCGGCCAAGCTTCGGTACATTTCCGGCGGACAGTTCTCATTTCCGATGGTCGTGATGGCGCTGACCGGCTGCGGCTGGACCGTCGGCGCGCAGCACAATCACAACCTCGAATCCTGGTTCGTGCACACGCCGGGACTCAAGGTCGTCATGCCTTCGACGGCCGACGATTTCAAGGGGCTGCTCAAATCCGCGATCCGCGACGACAATCCGGTTCTTTTCTTCACCGATATGGTGCTCGGCTACCAGGCGGGCGAGGTTCCCGAGGGCGAGCATCTGGTTCCGCTGGGCAGCGCCAGAATCCGGCGGCCGGGCACCGACGTGACGATCGTTTCCTACGCCAAGATGGTGCACACCTGTTTGCAGGCCGCCGAGGAATTGGCGGCGAAGGGAATCTCGGCCGAAGTGATCGACCTGCGAACGCTCAAGCCGCTCGACGAATCGGCGATTCTGGCCTCCGCGCGCAAGACGGGCCGCGTCGTCGTCGTGCACGAGGCCAGCCGGATGTGCGGGGTCGGCGCGGAAGTGGCGGCTATTGTCGCCGAGCAGGCGTTTGCCTCGCTCAAGGCGCCGGTCGTCCGCGTAACGGGCCCCGACGCGCCTCCACCATCCAGCTACGCGCTCGAGCAGGCGTTCATGCCGCAGCCGGCCCGCATCGTTGCCGTCGCCCAGGAGCTGGCAAGCGGCGAACATCCCCATGCGTAAAGCGGGATAGATGGCGCTACCGCGATCCGGTTTGCGCCCGGT
>DATLRW010000148.1:0-3159 GCA_035534495.1 Candidatus Dormiibacterota bacterium
AGACTACCTCCTTGATAGGCGGGATGTGTAAGCGCAGTAATGCGTTCAGCTAACCCGTACTAATCGGCCGTTCGGCTTGACCATAAAACTTTTCTAGCGTGTTGCCCGTTTTATGGCCCATTTGTATCGAATGCCCGCTCGGTGTTTCGTGTGGCTGTTGTCTGCTCTTGCGATTGTCTTTCGAATTTCCTGGTGGCCGTGCCGCGGGGGATACACCCGTTCCCATCCCGAACACGGAAGTTAAGCCCCGCCGGGCCGATGATACTGCGCTGGTAACGGTGTGGGAAAGTAGGTCGCCGCCAGGATTAAATTCTTCAGAAGCAAAAAAGGCTCCGGTTTTCCGGAGCCTTTTTTGTTGCCCGAATTTTGTTTTCAGCGGCCGCCTGGGCCGGTCGAGGATTCCCGCGAGACCAGATTCACCATGTCGGCTGTTTCGCCCGACAGATAATGCCGCAGATTGACCTCGAAGATCTCCAGGGCGTCGTCCATGTAGCCGTCATGCCGTCCCGCCATATGGGGCGTCAGTACGACGTTTTCGAGTGACCACAGGGGACTATCGGGCGGCAGCGGCTCGCGCGCGAAGCAGTCCAGACCCGCTCCGGCGATCGAGCCCTCTTGCAAGGCGGCGGCAAGCGCAGCTTCGTCCACCAGGGCGCCGCGGCCGACGTTGATCAGAAAGGCGGTCGGCTTCATCGCCCGCAGGACATCCGTATTGACGATGGCTTGCGTTGCCGGCGTGAGCGGGGTCACGAGGACAAAATAATCGAGCTGGCCGGCGAGCGGAATGAGGTCCTCGCGGGGATGCAGGCTGTCGAATCCCGCGAGGTGGCGCGGTGTCGCCGTGATGCCAAGCACCGTCATGCCGAGCGCCTGGCATTTTCGTCCGAGCGCCTGTCCGATGACGCCGGTACCCAGAATGCCGATCGTCTTGCCCTCCAGCAAGGTGGGTATGAAGGGGGCCCAGCGCCGCTCCGCCTGGTGGCGAATCGACCGGCGGACGTCGCGGGCGAGCGAAAACATCAGCCCCAGCGCCGCTTCGGAAACCGGCGCGCCGTGAATGCCGCGCGCGTTCGTGATAATCACGTCCGGGCCGAGCGACGGCAGACCGACGATGCCATCGACTCCCACGCCGAGCGCCTGTATCCATTTCAGCCGGGAAGCCTGCCGCGCGTATTGATCCGGAAGCGGGACCATGGAGATGCAAAGGACGACCTCGGCCTCGCCGGCCGAGGCAGCCGCCTGGGGAACGCTGTAGGCGAATTGGAGGTTGTGTTGGGAGAGATTCCGGCGCAGGCGCTTTTCTCCCGCGCGCCAGAATGGTTCGTCCGTGGGGAAAATGGCCAAAATATTCAGTCGTCGTTCGTCCATAACGAAAAACCCGTTGTCCAGCTCCTGCTCTTGGAGCGGGACCAGAAATCTGTAGCGAAATTTACAGGTTGCCGCGGGGCTCATCAAGCGAAAACGGAGGCAATGGAAGCGAGTTCAAATGCGAAAGCGCCTAGAAATGGCGGGCGGCCAGCAAAAGCAGGACGAAAACGGCGATGGGAATCAACGCGAGGGCCGCGTAGAGAACAAACTTCCGGGGCCAGGGGGAACGTTCATGTTTCCAGTTCCGCTGTTCGGTCCGGTCGTCGACCCCCACCTGATCCTGGTGCTCGAGATCCAAGGCGAACTCGCGGGCGGTCGAATAGCGCTTTCCAGGATCGCGCTCGAGGGCGCGATAGATGATCTCCTGTAGTTGCGGGGTAATGTCCGGATTGATCTCGCGCGGCGGAACCGGGTTGTGCACCAGGCGGTCGTTCATGACGACGAACGCATTCGCTCCGGTAAAGGGCACGCGGCCCGTCAGCATTTCGTAGAGAATGACGCCCACCGAATAGAGGTCGCTGCGCGCGTCGCCGCGTTTCGCCCGGACCTGTTCGGGGGAAATATAGTCGGGCGTTCCCATCGCATCGGTGATCTTGGTGAAGGTGATCCGCCGGACGCCGCTCACGCCGGCGATGCCGAAGTCGATGAGCTTCACGTTGTCGTCGGCGTCCACCATGATGTTTTCCGGCTTCAAATCCCGGTGGACGATTCCCTGGCCGTGCACGTAGTTCAGCGCGTGCAGGATCGAAAGCGTGATGCGCACGGCGCGTTCGGGCGGCAGCTTCTTTTCCCGATCCAGGATCTGGCGCAGAAGCGTTCCATCCATCCACTCCATGACCATGTAAACCCGGCTGTGGTCGTCGTCGGGGAGCACCTTCATGACCCCCGGGTGATGGAGCTTCTTGCCGATCTCGGCTTCGCGGCGGAATCGGTCGAAATAGACGGGATCGTCTTCGGTTTCGAGGTCCGGAATCTTGATGGCTACGGGCTGACCCGTGCGCGTGTCGGTGGCGCGATAAATCGAGGCCATGCCGCTCCGGGAAACCAGGCTTTCAATGCGGTAGTGATCGAGCTGATCGCCGGGTTCGAGTGACGTGATCGGTAGAGAGGACAAGCGGCAACCCCGGTTAACGGAGCCTGTACGGAAGCCCGCGATACGTTCCCACACGCTCTACGCGGACGATACGAACCAGCTGAACGCTGATATTATCGCTACCGCCCCGCGCATTGGCAAGAGAGACCAGTTTCCGCGCCGCCTCGCCCAGGTCGGCATTTTCGCGGACCGCTGCGGCCATTTCGGCGCCGTTCACCTCCCCGTGCAGCCCGTCCGAGCAAAGAACCAGAACGTCGCCCCGGGCGACGAAATGCTCGCCGATCTCCACATCGACGGAGGGTTCGGTTCCCAGGGAGCGGCTCAAGACGTGCCGCGTCGAGGATTCCTTCTCCTCCTGCGGCGAGAGCAATCCCAGGCGCGCCTGTTCGCCGGCAACGGTGTGATCCCGCGTGAGAGGCGTCGCCCGGCCCCCGCGGACCAGGTAGCAGCGCGAATCGCCGACGTGCGCCACGACGGCGCGGCCCGAGCGCAGCGCGCAGACCACCAGCGTTGTCGCCATTCCCGCCCCGCCGGGCCCGGCCTCGCGGGCCTTTTCGAGCACCCGCGTGTTGGCCTCTTGCGCCAGGCGCTTCAGCAGCTCTTCGAGCGGCTGGCCGCCGGCGTCTTCCCGGAACCCGGCCACAACCGTTTCCACCGCCGTCCGCGATGCGACTTCCCCCTGCGCCCGGCCGCCGACG
>DATLRW010000149.1:0-30580 GCA_035534495.1 Candidatus Dormiibacterota bacterium
CGGTCGATCTCCTCGTCGCTCAGCTCTGCGAGCGTGCGGCCGTGATCGGGGGTTTCGATAATGACTTCATGCGCCCCGACCAGTTTCATCCGGTCGTAGATTCCCTCGGCCGTGCGTTCGAGCTCGCCTTCGATCCGATAAAGCGGATCGAAGTGCGGGATCGCGCGCACCTGCCACGGCCCTTCGGCCGGCAGGGAAAGGATCGTTTGCGTCCGGTCCTCTTGCGCCAGACAGAGCCGGCAAGTACCGGCGGCCGGAGACTGCTCCTCGCCCTTGCCAATGACCACCCAGCTTCTCGTTATCGGATCCTTGCGTAGTTCCATGGCACCCGTACCGTGATACAGCTCCGTGACAGTCGTTCCGTGACAGCGAATCCGGGCTGCCCGCGCCCAGGCCCGAACCACCCTGCCGGGCGGGCCGCCGGGCGCGACGCCCATGCTATTCTGAATCAAAATGAGTGAAATCGACCAGCGGCACATGCAAATCGCCGTCGAGCAAGCGCGCGCGGCCGAGCAGGCCGGCGAAGTGCCGGTGGGCGCCGTCGTTACGATCGACGGGATCGAGGTCGCCCGCGGATCGAACCGGACGCTGCGCGATTGCGATCCGACGGCGCATGCCGAAATCGTGGCGTTGCGCGCCGCCGCTCGCGCCTGCGGGAACCACCGGCTGCCACAGGCCACGCTCTACGTAACGATCGAACCCTGCGCCATGTGCGCCGGCGCGATCGTACAGGCGCGGCTGGCGCGGCTGGTCTACGGCGCCGACGATCCCAAGGGCGGAGCCGTGCGAACCTGCTTTGCGGTTGTGAACGACTCCCGGCTCAATCACCGCATGGAAGTCACGGCAGGCCTGATGGCCCGGGAATGCGCCGACCTGCTCCAGACTTTCTTCGCCAGCCGAAGGTAGTCCATCACGCGACAGCCAAGTGCCACGGGCCGCGCCCGCCACCACGATCCGGGATGGTTCCTAATTGCCGGCAGTGGATTTCGGACCCCAGGTCCAATAGAGGGCGAGGTAGGCATAGTTCTCAGACTGTCCGGCGACGCTGTGACCGTAAGCAGACATCAGCTGGAATCCCGGATGTCGGAGGCTGAAGGTGTAGATGCAACCGAAATCGAGGTCGACGGCATACTTTGAGAGCGTGGGGTCCGCCGTTGGCCGCCCGTGCATGAACAGCTCGGGTCCGATTGTTAGCTTTTTTGACACATCGCGTTGGATGATCGTCCCGCCGAACGGAAAGTTCCGGCCGCCGGGAACGTCGCTGCTGACGTCGATTCCGCCACCTCCGTCGATCGTCCATGAGCCTATCGTTTTCAGCGCGTAAAGGGGGATCTTCCACGACGGTCCGCCCGCACCCAATGCTTTGTTCGAATTCCCAGTGGGAATTTCCGTCATGATGAAAGTGCCGATCATGGGCCGATGTTTGGTTTCGGAAACGAAACGATACTGGAGACCGAATTCGCTGTCCTCGAGGCCGAAGTACGAGGGACCGCTCGAAGGAATCGCCGCCCCGGCCGGCACGACGAAGTGGAACATCATGTTGCGCACGCCGCTCCAGTTGAACTCTATGGCTGGAGCGGCGGTATCCACGACCCCAGGCGACGAAGTCGCCCCGCCCCAGAGGTAGAATTCGTGCCACTTGTATGGAATCACGTCGGGATCGTCCAGTTGATAGGGAGGGCCTGCGAGCATGGGCCTAGGCGCGGCGGCGAGAACCAAGACGATGAATAGCAGGCGGGGGAATCGTTTCGTTTTCAAATAGCTCTCCGAATAATTCCTGAACGTGGCGCTTGGCCGCGCGCAAGGCTTTGTGGCCGGCTGGCGTGGCGCGATACACGCGGCGAAAGCGGCCGTCGACTTGCTGGCGGGAGGAACGAAGCAGTCCTTTCTTTTCCAGCCCGTCGAGCAACGGATACAGCGTGCCAGGACTCAATCGATAGCCATGCCGCGCCAACTCCTCGATCATGCCCAGGCCAAAAATGGGCGCCTTGCAGGCATGGTAAAGCACGTGCAGGCGGATCAGGCCCGAGTATAGCTCGCGCTTGTGATCCGAACCGGGCATGTCTGGAACCGCCCTTTCCGTCCGGGGCAACAACTTCTCCCGTCCTATGAGCCTCACCGATCATGCGTCACCAATTTCGTGGAAATCAAGCGGGTTTGTGCATTGGGTTGAGGCGGCGGGTTGGGGATTGACCTTGCGGTTTGGTCTTTGCGGATGGCGATCGGAGAACGGACATGGCGGCGGAAGGGAGCGCGCTGGCATCCCCGAGAAAACCGGTCAGGTCCCGGATCTGCGTGTCACTGAGCGATGACCGCCAAGCCGGCATGCCCGTTAGCCGGATGCCATTTTTCACTTTCCAATAGACTTCTCGTGCAGGATCATCAATTTTCCCCGCGTTTGGACGGAAAAACTGAGGGGGCCGGGGATACATCCCGCGCGCGGCTGCCGTCGGAGCCTGGCTCGGGAGTCCATGACAGACTGCACAGTCGCTCCGATAAATCTGTGCCCCGGCCACCAGGGAAGCGGGCGTGGGGCTGGCGAGATGGATCGGGTGCTCCTGGCCGTCGATGGTGGCATCCATCGCCGTGGTCGCCAAGAAGCGTTCCAAGGGCATCGGTGGTGCCCAGGTGGCGACCGGCGCGAATCCGGAGCAAAGATATAAATAGATCCCTAGCGGGACCAATACAATCCCCAGCAACAGACCTACGAGGAATTTGCGCATCGTCCTGGTTCCTTCCGACAAGCATCGATATCGATTCCCGATATCGAGTGTCGACTATATTGCAGGAGACCGATGCCTTGCAAACGAATTTCGACGTCATTATCACCAGATGACGCCCGGAAAAGATCGCCGGACGGCCGGAACCCGCATTTTGGAAGCGCCGGTGCGCTACCTGTGCCGCACCGGCGGGAGAACCAGAATCTGGCCCATCATTTCCGGCGTATGAATCGAGCAGAGAAACGTGTATAGCCCTTGCTGGTGGAAGGTAAACACATACGATTTGTCCGACAGCGGAGGCAGAAGCAGTTTCATCAGCACCTGAGATTTCGGGCTGACGAGCATGAAATCGTGCATATCATCGGGCTGGAGGTTCCAAAAACGGATCCGGGTCGGCTCGTTCTGATGGACGGCTATGAACTGCGGCGACCAGGCGTAGACCTCGCCAAATTTGGCGACGGTCGCTTTGGGGCCGGTTTCCTTGACCGCCACGGCGTGTGTTTGGATCACAATCATCACGGGCGCCAGGCCCGTCCTGGCCAGGCTCACCACCTTCGAGGCGCTCTTGTCCGGCCAATAGCCCTTTTGCTCCGTCATCGCCTGTGCGGCACTCGTATTCGCGGCGCCGGTTGTCGGCTGCTGTTTGGCGGCGGAGTTTTCGGCAAGCGTTCCCACCGCAAGTAGAATTGCGAGAACAATACTGGCTTTTTTCACCAGATTTCCTTTCGTCCGCGTCTGAAACACATTTTTCGCTATGAACCTCGCCCGGCCGGAAACAAATATACGATTGGCTACCGCCCGATTCAAATGACGGGCGTGGCCGCGGCCCTCCGCGCCTGCGCGAGCCAGCGAAGGGGAGCTATCGGCAGGGGAGAATCCGGGGGCGCGAATGCACCCTTTCTCGACGAGCAAACGCGTAATCTATCCCGTTTGCGCGTCCTGTACGCTTCCGAGCCGATTGCCGAAATCCTCGCGTTCCAGGACCCGCCGGCTAGCGCGCAGGGCTGCCCGTTGTGCGTCCGGGCGGTCTGGGCAGCAGGGTGGGGTGGGGCCAGGGGAGGTGGGGTAGGTAAGGCGGGGTGAAATATGATACAATTGGACTGAGATTGTTGCTCTGATGAAGCCTTTAGATTCGTTGAAAGGGGCTGCGAACAATCGCAGCCCCTTTTTCGGTGTACGGCTGGGGGCGTTCGGAGACGGCAATCAAGCTTAAGAAAAAGAAGGTATCGAAAAAGTGAGAGAACAAGGAATTGTGAAGTGGTTCAACGCCAGCAAGGGCTTCGGATTCATCCAGCGCCAGTCCGGCGAGGATGTGTTCGTCCACTACTCGGCCATCCAGGGAGACGGCTACAAATCCCTGAATGAAGGACAGGCGGTCGAATTCGAAGTGACCAAGGGCCCCAAAGGTCTGCAGGCGTCGAACGTCACCAGCCTCTAAATCGACAGGCGCGAGTTCTCCGTTTCCGCGGAGGGCTCGCGCCTATTTTCTTTAGTGTCGCCCGTGCCCGTTTTTTCCTGACTTTCAAGGAGGCCTGCATGAAGATTCTTGCTGAGGGACTCTACATCAAGCATTTCCAGTATGGTTGCGGGGTGGTCACCGAGTCGAACGAAGAACGCACCTCCATCGATTTCGACCAGCATGGGCTCAAAAAATTCGTTACCAGCATGATGGTCGTCGAACTTGCCGAAGGAACCCCACCCAAGCGGCCGGGCAGCAAGCGCCGCAAGAAAGCCGTCGTAGCAACGCCGGTCGTAGCTCGCGCAGCGAAGTAAGCCGGACTGGCGTTCGCTGCGGCACGCCCCCCGGCACGAATCCGCCACGCTCGCACTGTGGCGGCGTTTCCCGCGTCGTGTTCCACGTAGTCAGCCTGACCATGAACCAGTGAAGTAACTGCGGCATCCGGTATTGCCGGGCATTCCGGGCGGGGTGGCCGTGGTGTCGGTCTAGCCAAGCCGCCGGCCGGAAGAACGCCCCCGTTTCTGCTCTCTATATTCCCGCCAGGTCAGCCAAACGATCAGCAGGTCGAACAGCGTCAGCACCCCCAGAACGATTGAATGGGTGTGGGCGAAGCGCACGGTCTGGTACAGGACGAATGCGCCGAGAACAAGGATCATCAGCGGGTAGGCCCAGAGGTAATCGAACCAGAGCGCGATGACCAGAACCACCTTGGTCATGCCGTGCGAGAGCAGAAAGGCTGAAGCAAACAGCTTATTGGCGGAGAGGCCCTGCAACGCCCCGATCAGGTAGTTGGAGAGAAACCCGTGCGGATTGTGGGCCAGTTTGGGCCGGAAAAGCAGGCGCAGAATTCTTTGGGTCAACGACGGGCTGAGAAACCAGATCAGGACCGCGCCGATGGTTTCGAGCGCGCCGTCGATCCCCTTCATCAGGATGCCAATCCGGAAGGTTTCGTGAAGGATCTTTTCGCGATTGAGCTTCATGGCCCGCTTCCCGGCCCCCTTCATTCCCTTTGGACCGGCGCAATGCCGGATGCGCCCGGTCAACCGAGCGTAGCGAACCAGGACGGAAAAACCAAAGAAAAACAAATGGTTTCGCGTTCGCGAAGCGACAATGTTACGCGCCGAGCATTTCGGAGGGGGGAGAGGGTGGGATTCGAACGAGCCCGCCGCGCAAGCAGAGCGAGCGCAGAAATAAATGCCCCAGTCTACGCGCCTTCGTCTGCCCATTGCGTGCCCTAATGCCCCTCCCTAAAAAAAGTGCGCAGATTAGGGAAGCGTAGGGTTCTTTGATTGGTGAAAGACAATTCAAGCAAGAAAGGAACCAGAAATGTCCAAATTGAGCGAACTGATGGACTACTTCGACTCTCGCTTAGGGCAGCAAATGCCCGAGAAGAGTCGTGACATCACCGTCGATAAGGAAAAGCTCTGTGATTTGACAACCGAGGTCTGGCTTATGCCTCTCATCGTGCCAGAAGTGGCCAACTTGAACGAACTGCAGGACTACTTCCACTCTCGCTTAGCGCAGGATAGGCACGAGAGGAGTCGTGACATCAGCGTCGATAAGGAAAAGTTGTGTGTTTTGCTAGTTGCGGTTAAAAGGTTCATGCGTGGGATCGCGAAGCCTCCACGCTGAGGGCCTGTCGCAGGGCCAGCAAAACCACAAGCGGGCGGGCGTTGGCATGGCTTCGACTTGTGCGGAAGGCTGGCCTGAGATGGGGAAACGTCGAGAATGGGAAGTTTAAACATGGCGGAGAGGGTGGGATTCGAACCCACGAGACCGGTTTTGCCGGTCTACCCGCTTTCGAGGCGGGCTCTTTCAACCGCTCAGACACCTCTCCGCGTTGTTCGACTATTGTAAACGGAACCGCCGACTTGCTCCATGCGAGCGACTGCGTTTCGTCGATGCAAACCCGGCGCGGAAACTTACTTTTGGGCGTGGGCGCTCGAGGAACTGGGAAACGCCTTCGCCATTTCGCGCAAGTGCTCGGTCTTGGCGTTCGATGCCGGTTCGCTGGAAATCGCGGTATGGGCCGAACGGGAGACCCAACCCACGGTCGGCTGGATGCTGGCGAGCGTCTGCTGTTGCTGCTGCGCCCACTCGGCGGCGGACATGCCGGCCGGCACCGGCCGGGCCTTGTAGCGGGTGACCATTTGGCCAACTCGCACGGCATACGAAACGATCTTCGCCGTGTCGCCTTGCAGTTGGGCGTCGCGCATCAATTCAACAGCCACATTGAGATTGTTCGGGTCCCGGGCCAGGACTTTATCTCCGTACTCATACGCCTTCGTATAGCTCTTGAGCGAAGAGTAGACGCCCACATAGAGTTCATCGGCCATCAGCGCCATATCTCCGGTGGGATGCGCCGCGGCGAAATGATTGAGCAGGGCCAGCTTCTGATGCGGGTTGGTGGCGGCCTGGATGGCCGTGAGATCCTGATCCTCCGGCGTTCCTGACTGCACCACGATCTGTCTACCCAGTTGCGCGGCGGCGGGCCACGCCATCCCGAGCAGCAAGGCGGCTCCCAAAACCAGTTTACGCATCATCCCTCTCTTCCCTCCTCTTTGCTTCGACGGACTCGGAGATTCGGCAAAAATGCGGCGGGCGCAAGCGATCGGCAGCCAGTATTTCGGGACCGGCGAGCGCGAGGAGCGAAACAACTCGTCGACCGGTTTCGAACACGCACCCCTAACGGCATCGGACACTCCAACCGCTACGTGGAGAGAATCTTAGTCCAACCGGGTCGCGGAGCCAAGGACAACCGCACGGAGGGGTTGACGGAATCCGGTTTCGGTTCGAGAATCGGTAGGTTTCAAGCGGAAAACGGAGGAGGAACCGTTATGCAGGCTGTTGCGTGGGAACAGATGGAATCCGACCAGGTCAACGACAAAATCACGCGCCAGATGACCAACGGCGCCAGCTCAACCATTGCGCGCCTCGTCATGAAGCGCGACGGCTTCGTGCCACGCCATTCCCATCCGAACGAGCAGATCACGACGGTCCTCGAGGGCCTCTTCAAACTCACATTCGACGATGGAGAAGCCGTGCTTCAACCCGGCCAGGTGATCGTCATCCCGCCGAACGTCCCGCATGCCGGCCGGGCTCTCGAAGACAGCATCGTGGTCGACTTTTTCTCGCCGCGGCGCGAGGACTGGATTCGCAAGGAAGATTCCTATTTCCGGGCCGGCGGGGCCGCTCCGCAGAAATAGACGCGGGACAGGCTCGGCGAGAAGCGGCGGCGTATTTTTTCCAAACGCCGCTTCGAGCGCGAACAGGGGAAGGATTCCGGAATATCCGTCCAGGCCGGCGCCCGATCCGCTTCTACGCTTCCGCGGCGACCGGCCGGCTCAGTCGTGCAGCAGAATTCGCAAATCCCTCAGGTTATTTCCCGTGGGACCGGTTTCGACCGCGTCTCCCAGCCGGGCGAAAAACGTGTAGGAATCGCTGCGCTTGAAGAAGTCGGCGGCATCGAGTCCGGCCGCGCGGGCCCGGCCGAGCGTTGTTCCGTCGGCCACGGCGCCCGCCGCGGGACTCGAACCGTCGATGCCGTCCGTGCCGGCGCTGAGCACGGCAATCGGCCGGCCGGCGATTTTTTCCGCCAGATAGAGAACGAGGGCCGAATTGCGCCCGCCGGTTCCATTCCCGGTGACCGGACAGAGCACCTCCCCGTCGGCGATCAGGGCCACGGACCTGTCGGGATTCGCCTGTTTGTGGCGCTCGAGCAGATCGAGCAGGACGTCGGCGGCGCGATCGATCGGCCAGTCGTCGGTCGAGTTGTCGCAGAAGGTCAGCAAGCCGCGCGATTCGGCGGCGTGGTGCGCCTGATGAAAAAGATCGTGGTGATCGAGCAGGACAGCAAACCGGGAATGGAAGAAAGCCGCATCGTCCGCCTTGGGCGTTTCCTTGAGAGTTCTTCCCGCGAATGCCGCCCGCAGCGGCACGGGCAGCCGATCGAGCAGGCTGTAACGTTCGACCACCCGGTAGGCATCGGCGACCGTCGATGGATCGGGCAGCGTCGGTCCGGAAGCCAGGGCCGATTCGCGCCCCGCGGGGACATCGGTTATCGCCAGCGTCAGCTTGGTCGATTCGGGCGCCGCCGCGGCCAGCCGCCCGCCCTTGACCGCCGAGACATGCTTGCGGACAACGTTGATTTCATCGATCGAGCCACCGCAGGTCACGAGCAGCTTGTGCAGCTCGCGCATATCCGCGAGTGAAACCGCGGGATCGAGCGGCAACTCGACCAGAGCCGAGCCGCCGCCGGAAAGCAGGAAGAAAACCAGCGTATTCCGGTCCGCATGGGAGAGGAGTTCGAAAATCGCCCGGGCCGCGCGGAAACCTTCTTCGTTCGGCAAGGGGTGGCCGCCGACGAACGTCCGGAAGCCTTCAACCGCCCGGACCGGCGTCGCGGGAACGACGAGGATTCCCTCCGCCGTGAAGTCCGGCGCGAGCACATCGGCCAATCCCTCGGCCATCGCGCCCGCGGCTTTGCCGAAGGCGACGACGCGAAGCGACGCGTAGTCGCTCAGCTCGATTTCCCAATCGCCCAAACGCAACCGGCCGGCTTCGCGTTGCAGCTTGACGCCCACGCTGCGGCGGGGATCGACGGCGGCAAGGGCCTCCTGGAAAATGGCTCGCGCGAGTGATTTGCCATTTTTCATCGCCAGCCCCTTGCCCGCGCGTTCAGACCTGGGTCAGGGCCGCGACGCCGGCTTCCGCCACGCTCACGTCCTCGTCCTGGTTGCCCGCGCTGACTCCGATTGCACCCACCACTTGGCCATCGACCACCAGGGGAATGCCGCCACGAATGGGCGTTTGCTGATCGGGACCGGCCGCGGCCAGCCCCAGCGCCACCCCCAGATCGGGCACGCCGTCCTTCACCGTCAGGCCGGTCGGCGCGCGGCGCAGCGCGGCCGCGCGCGCCTTCGTGAGGGCGATTTCGATCGATGCGGGCTTGGCGTTGTCCATCCGCGCAAAGGCCAGCAAAAGTCCCCCGTCGTCCACGACGGCGATGTTCATCGGGCAATGGATTTTGACGGCGTGCCGCTCGGCCGCCACCAGCACGGCCCGAGCGCCTTCCAGAGTCAACTGCGGGGTATTCCGGTTTACGAATGCCATACTTTCCTCCTTAAGTTTATCGGCGCAGGTTTTGCAGTATTTCGGGATTCAGGGCATTGGGCGGGAGCTTGCCGGAAAACAGTGCCAAGGCGTTTTCCGCCGCTATCGATGCCATGCGCGCGCGCGTTTCCACCGAGGCGCTGGCGATATGCGGCGTCAGGACGGCATTTTTGCGCCCGAGCAGACCCGGATGAATCTTCGGCTCGTTTTCGTAGACGTCGAGCCCGGCGCCGGCGATGACCTGCCCGTCCAGAGCGCGCACCAGGGCGTCTTCATCCACCACGGGGCCTCGCGAGGTATTGATGAGGAAGGCTGTGGGCTTCATCCGCGCCAGTTGCGCGGTGGAGATCAGGTGGCGCGTCGCCGGCACGAGCGGGACGTGCAGCGTGACAAAATCCGATTCCGCCAGGAGCCGGTCCAGGCGGGCGTATTCGACCCCCCATTCCCGCTCGGTTTCCGCGCCGGCCCGCTGCGCGTCGGTATACAGGATTTTCATGCCGAACCCCGCCGCGCGCCGGGCCACAGCGCGGCCAATGCGGCCGAATCCGACGATGCCGAGCGTCTTGCCCCAGACGTCCGATCCGCAAAGCTGGCCGAGATCCCAACCATCCCACGCGTTCGACTGTGTCATTTCGACGGCTTCCAGCAGCCGGCGAGCCACCGCGAAAATCAGGACCCAGGCGAAATCGGCGGTCGTTTCGTCGAGGACGCCGGGCGTGTTGGTGGCTAGAACCCCGTGGCGCGTGCAGGCCGCCACGTCGATGTGATCGAAGCCCACCGAAACCGTAGCCGCCAGTTTCAACCGCGGCGCGTGGGCGAGCAGGTCCTCGTCCACTTTCTCGCTGAGCAGACAGATCAGCCCTTCCTTGTCGGCCAGCCGCGCCAGCAGCTCGGCGCGCGAAATTCGCGGAGGGCCCGACCAATATTCCATTTCGAAAGGATCGTTCAGCAGCTGGCGGGTGGAATCGAAGAGGGGGTGCGTCGAAAGAATCTTGGGTTTGGCCATGAGCTCACCTCGCGCCCGGGTAGTATAGCTAGCGCGCGAACAGGCGGGCAAAACCGCCGGCGCCGGGCTCGACGCCCGCGCCGGATTGACTCCGCTTTTGCCTTCCCTCTATATTCAGGTTAGGGGTAAGGCACCAAGCCATGGATACGGCGATTCTCCGCGAACTCGAAGGGATCGTCGGCCGCGATAACCTCCTGTCGTCGGAAGACGAACTGCGGATGTACGAATACGACGGGTCGGTGGAAATCGGCCGGCCGGATTGCGTCGTTTTTCCCGGCGATAAACGAGAGGTGGTCGAGATCGCCCGGCTGTCGAGCCGGCGCGGCGTGCCCATTGTCGGCCGCGGAGCGGGAACCGGCCTGTCGGGAGGCGCGCTGGCGCGCGAAGGCGGCGTGCAGGTCGTTTTTTCGCGCATGAACCGGATTCTCTCGATCGACGCCGAGAGCCAGCTGGCCGTGGTCGAGCCGGGCGTCGTCAATCTGGAGCTTTCGCGAGCGGTCGCGGGCTTGGGCCTCCATTTCGCCCCCGACCCGTCGAGCCAGAAGTCCAGCACGATCGGGGGAAACGTTTCCGAGAATGCGGGCGGCCCGCACACGCTGGCCTACGGCGTCACGACCAATCATGTCCTCGGCATGGAGATCGTTCTGCCGAGCGGCGAATCTGTGCGAATCGGCGGCGGCGCCGTCGATCCAACCGGCTACGACCTGCCGGGACTCCTGGTTGGCTCGGAGGGCACCCTCGCGCTCATTGTGGAAATTACGGTGCGGCTGACGCCGCTCCCGGAAACAATCAAGACGCTCCTGGCCGTTTTCGAGACGACCGACGACGCGACCGAGACGGTGGCGGCTCTGACCGCCGGCGGCATCACCCCGGCCGCCTGCGAGATGCTCGACGGCTGGACGATACGCGTCGTCGAATCCTGGATTCATGTGGGATTGCCGACCGATGCCGCGGCCCTGCTGCTGATCGACATCGACGGCCTGATCGAATCGGCCGAAGGCCAGGCCGCGGCAGTCGCCGAGATCGCCCGCCGGAACCATGCGCGCGAGGTTCGCGTGGCGCGAGACGCCGCCGAGCGCGAGGGGCTTTGGAAGGCGCGAAAAAACGCCTTTGGAGCGGTCGGCCGCATTGCGCCCGATTGCTACGTCCAGGACGGCGTGATCCCGCGAACCCGGCTGCCCGATACCCTGCGGCGAATCGCCGAGATCGGCCGCCGTCATGGCTTCGAAATCGGCAATATTTTCCACGCGGGCGACGGCAATCTCCATCCGCTGATCTGTTTCGACGGCCGTGATCCCGCGCAGCGCGAGCATGCCCTGGCGGCGTCGAATGAGATCATCGCCCTCTGCGTCGAGTTTGGAGGATCGATCACCGGCGAACACGGCGTCGGCATGGAGAAGGACCGCCTGATGCCTCTGCTGTTCAGCCCGGCCGATCTCGACGTGATGAAGCGCGTCCGCTCCTCTTTCAATCCCGCCGGGCTGCTCAATCCGGGGAAAATTTTCCCCGGCGGCAAGAGCTGCGGCGAAATCCGCGTTCCCGCCCTGGCTCCAAGCCCTCAGGCGGGAACCGCTCCGTCCACCGGCGGCAGGCAGGCCGGGATACCCTCCGATATATCCCCCGGTATATCCTCCGGTACAACCCCCGGTACAACCCAATGACCGGGCCCGGAAATCAATTTCATTCGCTCGCCAAAATCGTTGGCGAAACCAACACCAGCGCCGAGCCGCAAGCGCTCGCGGCATTTGCCATCGACGGTCACCTGCCGTCAGTCGTCGTCCGGCCCTCGAACGCGGAGGAAATCGCGGAAATCCTGCGATTTTGCGGGGCCGAGAAACTCGCGGCGATTCCGGCCGGGGGCGCGACGAAACTGCGGATGGGCGCGGCGCCGGTGCGCTACGACGTTGCCCTGGTCACGACGCGCCTTGAAAGAATCACCGCCTACGATCCCGGCGACCTCACGGTGAGCGTCGAAGCCGGCGCGCGTCTGGGCGAAATCACGCATCTTCTCTCCGAGCATCGGCAATTGCTCCCGCTCGCCGTGCCGTTCCTCGGGCAGGCCACGGTCGGGGGCACGGTGGCAAGCGGAATCGATTCCCCGCTCCGCCAGCTTTACGGCACGGTCCGGGATTTCCTGCTGGGTATCGAATTCGTCACCGGCGACGGGATCCACGCGAAAAGCGGCGCCCGCGTGGTGAAGAATGTCGCCGGCTACGACCTGCACAAACTCTTCATCGGCTCGCTGGGAACGCTGGTCGTAATCACCCGGTTGAATTTCAAGACGTTTCCCGTGCCCGAGGCCAGCGGCGCTTTCCTCGCGACGTTCGCAAGCGAATCGGGCGTTCTCGAACTGCTGCGGAAAATCAGGAAGTCTCCGCTCCGGGGTTCGGCTTTGGAGGTTTTTAGTCCAACCCTGTCAGCCCTTTTCGCCCGCCGGATGGCGCAGACCGCTCCGGACCGGACGCTGCCCAGTCCCTGGCTGTCCGGGTCCGCGTGGGCCCTCGCCGCTCATTTTGGCGGGAACGATCGGGTGATGCACCGCTACAAAAGCGAACTGGAAAGCATGGCCGGCGCGGCGGGGGCGAACGGATCGACCCTCCTCCCCGAGGATGCTCGCGCCGCCCTCTGGGACCACACACGCGAAATGGTTCCGCTGCTCCTTGACGAATCCCCCGCCGCTATGATCGTGCGCGTCAGCGCGCTTCCCAACCGGCTCGGCGATGTTTTCGCCGCCGCGCAGCAATCCGGGGACCGGCACGAATTGCCCGTAGCCATCCTCGCCCGGGCAGCGGGCGTTGCCTACATCGCATTCCTGCCCAACCAATCGAACGGGGAGATCGGCGGGCGTCTCGCGCAGGCCGCCCGGGAACTTGCCGACGCCGCGGCCGAGGCGCAAGGGTTCAGTTTCGTCGCATGGTGCCCGCCGGAACTCAAAGGCCGCCTGTCCCTATGGGGCAAGGAAAGGACCGATCTGCCCCTCATGCGCAACGTAAAACAGGCTTTCGATCCCGGAAATACCTTGAGCCCAGGCCGTTTCATGGGAGGTATCTGACCGTCGTGGCCACCCAAGACCCCAAACCGAGCGGATTCACCGGACCCGAAAGGGCGGATTACCGGGATTACGCTCGCTGCGTACATTGCGGCCTTTGCCTGAATCATTGCCCCACCTATCGTCTGTGGGGCCGCGAGGCGGATTCACCCCGGGGCCGTATCCGGCAGATGTTCCTTGTCGATCGCGGCGAAGCGGCACTCGATGAGACCTTCGTTACCCATATCGACCGCTGCCTGGACTGCCGGGCCTGTGAAACGGCATGCCCCTCCGGCGTCGAATATGGGAAGCTCGTCGAGCTGGCCCGCGGTCAAATTCAGGAAAACTATCGCCGGCCGGCGCGCGCGCGGCTGCTGCGCAACCTGTTCTACCGGCACGTGCTCCCCTATCGCGGCCGGCTGACCCTGCTCGCCCGCCTGATCGGTTTGTTGCAGCGAACCGGGATCGAGCAGCTGGCGGCCAAAACAGGGCTCTTGCGCGCCTTCGGCCTCGAGGCCCGCGTCCAGCTCATGCCGCCCATCGACCGCCGGTTCTTTTCCACCCTCTCCACCAGGGTATTTCCCGCCACGGGTCCGCGGCGCGCTCGCGTCGCATTTTTCGCCGGCTGCATCTCGCGGATGACCTTCACCGAATTGAATGAAGCGACGATCCGCGTCCTGCAGGCCAACGGCTGCGAAGTCGTCGTTCCCGCCGACCAGTGGTGCTGCGGCGCGCTCGCCGTGCACGCGGGATACCGCGACGTGGCGCGGGATCTGGCCCGCCGGAATCTGGACATCTTTCTGGGAAAAGATTACGACGCGATCATCACCAACACGGCCGGCTGCGGATCGACGCTCAAGGAATACGCGATGCTCTTCCCCGCCGGGGATAAGGACCACGAGCGCGCCGAGGCATTTGACCGGAGCGTCCGCGACGTCACCGAGTTCCTGGACAAACTGGGTCTGGTGGCGCCCCTTCGGCCACTCGGGCTGCGCGCCACCTACCAGGATTCCTGCCATCTGCTCCACGGGCAAAAAATCCGCGAGGCGCCCAGGCGCCTGATTGCCGCCGTGCCCGGCGTCGAACTGATCGAAATGAAGCTGCCGGATCAGTGCTGCGGGTCGGCCGGCGTGTATAACGTGACCGAGACAAAGACCGCCTTGGACCTGCTCGGCAAGAAAATGGAAGATGCCCGCGCAACAGGCGCCGACACGATCGTGACGGCCAACCCCGGCTGCATCCTCCAACTCCGCGCGGGAACAAAAATCGCATCCACCGGGCAAACGGTATTGCACGTTGTTGAGTTGCTGGATCGTTCGATCAGGCGGGAACCAGCCGGCAGCTGACGGACAAACGGGAACCTTCATGCGCCGGGAACGCTTACAGGCTTAGAAGCGACTTCACCCAGGTCGCGGTTGCCCCCAGGCCAAACAGCGTGAACGCCACGCCCGCAATTCGCAGCCCCCAGGTCAGCGCCACGATCATCTCCTGCGGAACCAGCGGATGGTCCACCCATTCGCCGAACGTGCGCGACACCCATTCGCTGCCATAAGCCAGAATGACATATCCGGCCGAGATGCCCAGCGCCGCCGGAACAATCAGCCAATACAGCTTTCCCTCAGCCGGAACGCCTTGGACCATCAGCAGGGTCTGCGCCAGGCTTGCGGTCCCTCCCATTAGCACCAGCCCGGCCGCAAGACAACCGACGCCAACGACCCGCACCTGGAACAGCGCCTGCTTGACCGACCGTGGCAACAGGCTTGGCAAGTTTCCCGCCGCCGCAAACGCTTCGCAGGCGGCGGCAAACCGCCCCGGCTTGAGCAGCATCAGCCCGCCGGTGAAGGCGAGTAGCACGGCCAGGAGAAGAAAGCCGAATATCATCAGGAACGAATCCATGTGCGGCAACCCCGTACCGGATGCAGGATCCAGTGTAGAGGGTTACAAAGGGGTAATACCTTTACTGTATACAGATGAAGCGTATGAGTAAATCCCTGTGACACGGCATTCTTCCCTTCCCCCGGCGACCCTCATTTCTCCCCAATCAAGTACCGGCATCCCTGCGGTCCCATCCGGGCCGCATGCACCTCTCCGGCAGAGACATCCACGCGCTCGCCGGTTTTGTAGGTAACGCTTTGCCCCTTCACGGTCAGGGTCATTTCCCCGTCGAGGATGACGTGGGCAGTTTCGGTCGGGTGGGTGTGGTCGGGGTAGCTGGCGTGGGGCGCATCTTCCCAAACGTAGGTTTCTTTGAAGCCTTCCCGCTGAAGTTGCGCTTCCAGCGCTGCGATGTCCACATGACCTCCAAACCGTAGTGGTGCAGGCGGACGCCGCCGCGGGGTTACTTTCGCGACGTATCCGCCGAAGGGACCTTCCCCTCGGAAGCAAGACTCGCTTGGGGACGTCTTGGGCGGGGAGATTTGACGTCCCCAAGCGAGTGCTTCCCCGTGGGAGGGGTATTCACCGCGAGGAACTTATGGAAAATCAGGACCCGGACCCGATCCGCGGCGCGCATGGCGGTAGGCGCGATATACCTTCCCGGACCGGATCGTGTAACCGGACGGCACCTCGAACAGGGATGGGGCAGGCTCGCCCAGATCGATGTTCTTAAGCTCGTACGTGGTGGTGCCGAATCGCGGATCGGTGCGCATCAAAAGGATCGTTGTCTCCAGTTCGGGCGAGTACCAGCGCTTGCTGGTGATGACGATCGGCTTCTCGTTGCCAATCGCTCCGGCGGGAAGGGTGCGAATCGTCTCGGTTCCTTCCACCGACACGCCGTCCATCTTTTTTCTGCCGAGCGATTCCGTCTTCGTGTCGCTCCGGAACTCGCCGAAAGCCTTCGACCCTCCCCGTCTGCCTCGTACCCAATTCAATTTCGGCGGCGGGGTCATCTCGATCGCCATTTTCCTGCTCCCGTCGAGCGTATAGACCTTGCCGGAGACGGGATTGTCGATGATAACCAGATGCGGGGCTTTGCCCGCCGAGGCCCAGGGCCCGATATTTCCGAGCGTTATCTCCCGCCGGGTGCGGCCCTGGCTGTCACGGGCGATCATGCCGGTCGAGGTGCGGACGATGCGGTTGCCATCGGCGAGCGGCTGGACAGTATCGCGCACCACCTCCGCCGAGAACGGCTGTCCCTTCACCACGCCGGAGCTGACATCGGCCAGCGGCCCGACAAAGGAAAAAACGCCGCCCATGGGGCCCGGCGGGGGAGCCAGATGGAAAATCATCACCGGCGGCTTCTCGCCCGGGGGGCGGGGCACTTGTACCTGCACTGGCGGGGGGAACTGGGCCTGGGCGCCACTCGCCATCGTCGCTGTCAGCGCAGCCGCGGCCAGCCATATCCATGCTCTCGGCTTCATCTCTTCGCCTTCTCCCCTACCGCACAATCCGCACGGCGTGCGGCCATCCGTCTTCTCCGACGAGCAGATCAGCCTGAACCATTCCTTCGCCACCGGTCTCATCGATCGGGTAGCCGAGCTCGGCCAAGGCCGATCGCGGCACCTGCACCCGCACGATCACGCCCGTATCTCCACGAGCGATTCCACCCGCGAACGGCACGGGAACAAATCCCGAGACCAGACTCGTATTCGGCTGCGCGGGAAGATTCGCAGGCATGGCCGCTGTTTGCCCCGCAGGCGCCTTCTGTTCAGCAATCGCTTCCGTCGCCGAACCGGTCGCCGCACTGGCGGCGGCCGAAGAGGGACGGCGGCCCGGCGAACGGGCCAACCACACAAAGACCAACAGAGACGCCAGGACACCCGCGCCGGCCAAGCCAAGCCCCAGAAGCCACTTTGGCTTCGGGCGAGGCCGGCTTTGACGGGGCGCGGAATTCGCAGCGCGGAAGGCAGCCATCAATCC
Source organism: Candidatus Dormiibacterota bacterium (assembly GCA_035534495.1). GTDB lineage: Bacteria > Acidobacteriota > Terriglobia > Acidiferrales > UBA7541 > JAKASX01. Next base: position 17,184 of record DATLRW010000149.1, read on the forward strand.
GGACTCGACACCCTCGGGCGCCTCGAGCCCGCGGCTCTCGACCGAGGCTTCCCGCAAAACCCCCGCCAGCCGCTGGGCTTCCGCCAGAAGGCAGCCGCACGCCGGGCAGCTTTCAGCATGCGCTCGCCCGATGGCGGCCTCTACTTCGCCCAACTGGCGAGCCCGCGCCAGATCATGAACGATTTCCGCGAATTCTCCGCACTTCATCGTTGTTTCACCCGGCGTCAGCGACCCGCGGGACCCGAACCCGAACGGCCGGTTTGGGAGCGAGGGCAGCGGTCAGCTTCTCCGCCAGCATTCCCCGCGCACGATTCAGCCGCGAACGCACCGTTCCCACGGGACAATTCAAGATAAGAGCCGCCTGCTCGTATGCCAATTCTTCCAGATCGCAAAGCGTGACCACCTCGCGGTATCGCTCCGGCAAACTGAGCACGGCTTTCCGGACCTGCGCGTTCATTTCCGCCCGCGCCAGGTGGTCGGCCGCGTCGAGCGTCCGGCGACCGAAAACGTTGTCAGTCTCGGTCGAAAGCCCCTCCGGCCATTCTTCCGGCATGGCGACCAGCCGCCGATCGGCTTCCAGCAACCGGCGCACCCGGTTCCTGGCGATGCCGAAGAGAAATGCTCCCAGCGGCCCGCGCTCGGCGTCGAATTTTACCGGTCCGCGAATCAAGCCCATGAACACTTCCTGAACAACCTCCTCGGCCGCTTCCGGCCGCCCGGTCATATGCAATGCATACCGGTACAGCGAACCCTGGTGGCGCCGATAAAGGGCCCGGAAGGCCTCCTCATCCCCCACCGCGACCCGCTCGAGCAGAAGCTCATCCCGGACCTCGGCCGCGTCTCTCATCTATATGGTTTTGACGCTTCCGGCTGCCCTCCAGTAACACTTGCCTTTGAAGGAGGCGGAAAGTTCCATTTATTTTCCGGAGCCGGCCGGCCCCGCTGCCTCCGTTTCCCCCAGGCGCCCGAATTTCCCGGCTTGACCCGACTGGAACTGGTGACCTAGCGTATTAACCGTTCGTATCGCACTGGCAGGCGCGCCGGGAGGAAAGCAATGGACGAAGTGAATCGCAAAATCCTCGAAGAAAAAGCCGTTTCCCCACCCGAAACCTTCCGCAGCAAGGCCCGCATCAGTTCGATGGCGGAATATGAACGGCTCTATCAACAGGCGCTCGAAGACCCGCAAGGCTACTGGGCGGAACAGGCGCAGATGCTCGACTGGTTCGAGCCGCCGCAAAAGACCCTCGAATGGGACCCGCCGCATGTGAAATGGTTTGTGGGGGGCAAGCTGAACGTCTCCTACAACTGCATAGACCGCCATTTGGCCAAACACGGCGACAAGACCGCCATCCTGTGGGAATCGGAAGACGGAGAAACCGTCCGGATCAGCTACCGCGAACTCCACGCCCGCGTTTGCCGCTTCGCCAATGCCCTGCGCGCGCTCGGCGTCGGGCCGGGCGATCCGGTGGCTGTGTACCTGCCGATGATTCCCGACCTGGCCGTTGTCCTGCTCGCCTGCGCCAGGATTGGAGCGGTGCACTCGGTAGTCTTTGGCGGATTCAGCTCGGTCGCGCTCGCCGATCGCATTCGCGACTGCGACGCCAAAATCCTCGTCACTGCCGACGGCGGCCGTCGCCGGGGCCGCACCGTTCCGCTCAAGGCCACGTCGGACCAAGCGCTTGAAAGCTGCCCTTCCATCCGGGCGGCTGTCGTCATTCGCCGCACGGGCGAACCGGTCAATTGGAAAGACGGGCGAGATCTCTGGTTTCACGAGCTTACGGCAAAGGCTTCGCCGGATTGTCCCGCCCTTCCCTTCGACGCGGAACAGCCGCTTTTCATCCTCTACACCAGCGGCACGACCGGCAAGCCCAAAGGGGTTCTGCACACGTCGGCCGGGTATCTGCTCCAATGCGCCTGGAGCACCCGCATGGTTTTCGACCTGCGCGAAGACGACATCTACTGGTGCACGGCCGATATCGGCTGGGTCACGGGCCATAGCTACATCGTTTACGGCCCGCTCTCGAACGGAACCACCGTCGTCATGTACGAAGGCGCGCCCGATTTCCCGGCCAAAGACCGCTTCTGGGATATCGTCGAACGTCACCGGGTGACGATTCTCTACACTTCCCCCACCGCCATCCGCGCCTTCATGGCCTGGGGAGACGAATGGGTCGACCGCCATGACATCTCGAGCCTGCGGCTTCTCGGTAGCGTCGGCGAACCCATCAATCCCGCCGCATGGAAGTGGTATTCGGAAACGATCGGCAAGGGGCGCTGTCCGATTGTCGATACCTGGTGGCAGACGGAAACCGGTTCGATCCTGATCTCCCCGCTGCCCGGCGCGACCGCGACCAAGCCGGGCTCGGCCACGCGGCCGCTGCCCGGTATCGTGCCCAAAGTAGTCAACATGGAAGGGCAGCCGGCCCAGCCCGGCGAGACCGGTTACCTGGTGATCGAGCGTCCCTGGCCCAGCATGCTTCGCACGATTTACGGCGATGACGAGCGTTACCGCCGCGACTACTGGAATCGCATCCCTGGCGTTTACTTCACCGGCGACGCCGCCCAGTGCGACGCCGACGGCTACTTCTGGGTTCTGGGCCGCGTCGACGACGTGATCAAGGTGGCCGGCCACCGCCTCAGCACCATGGAGATCGAAAGCGCGCTCGTCAGTCACGCCGCCGTCGCCGAGGCCGCCGTGGTCGCGCGCCCGGACGAAATCAAGGGCGAAGCGATCGTGGCCTTCGTAACGTTGCGCTCGGACGCGGCGCCTTCCGGCGGGCTGCGCGGCCAGATCGCCGATCACGTCGCGGAAACCATCGGGGCGATCGCCCGGCCCGCCGAGATACGCTTTGTGCACGGGCTTCCCAAAACACGGAGCGGAAAAATCATGCGCCGCCTTCTGCGGGAATTGGCTCAGAAAGGCAACGTCACCGGCAAGGTCACCGGCGACGTCACCTCGCTCGAGGATCTCACGGTGATTGAACAACTGGCCGGCGCACATCGACAGGAAGAATCCGAGGGCTAGACGCCCGCGCGGCGTCAGGCCTCGGCGGTTTCCTCGGCGGGAAGCCAGTTCCGCGTGCGATTGCAGATGCCGCAGACCGACAGCATCACGGGAACCTCCACCAGCACGCCCACAACCGTCGCCAGCGCCGCGCCAGAGCCGGGTCCGAAAAGCGCAATCGCCGTCGCCACGGCCAGCTCGAAGAAATTACTGGCCCCAATCAAGGCACCCGGCGCGGCAACCGAAAAGCGCACTTTGAACAGCTTCATCAGGCCATAGGCAAGGCCCGAATTGAAATAGACCTGCAGGAGTAACGGGATCGCAATCAGGAAAACGTCCAGGAAGCGGCTGGTGATGTTATCGGCTTGAAACGCGAAGAGGAAAACCAGCGTCAGCAGCAGGGCCGCCATGGTGATCGGCGCAAATCGGGGCAAAAGGCTGCGCTCGAACCATTCCCGCCCGCGCCTTCGCACCAGCCAGAAACGAAGCGTCGCGCCCGCCGCCAGCGGGATGCCAATGTAAACAACCACCGAATCCAGCAGAACGCGAAATGGAACTTCGAGCGATGCCGCCCCGCTCACAAGCAACCGTACGATCGGAGCAAATAGAATCAGCATGATCAAATCGTTGAGGGCAACCTGGACGAGCGTGTAGGCGGGATCGCCATCCACCAGATAGCTCCAGACGAACACCATCGCCGTGCACGGCGCCGCCGCCAGGATGATGGTTCCGGCGATATATTGATCGGCCAGAGGCGCCGGAATCCAGGCGCTGAAAAGGTGCCGGAAAAAGACCCAGGAAATCAGCGCCATCGAAAACGGCTTGACCAGCCAATTGACCGCCAGAGTGATGAACAATCCCCGCGGATTCTGTCCGACCCGCCCCAGCGCCGAAAAGTCCACCTTCATCATCATCGGCACGATCATCAGCCAGATCAGCACGGCAATCGGCGCATTGATCTCGCTGCCGCGGCCGAATTCGAGCCCCCGCAAGACTCCCATCCATCCGGGGGCCATCTTTCCGATGCCCACCCCGGCAACCATGCAGAGGCCCACCCAGACCGTCAGGTAGCGTTCGAAACCCTTCAGCCGCCGGGGCAAGGCTTTGACGCGGACCGCTTCGTTCACAGCTTCGATTGACGGGCTCATTTCCCAGTCTTTCGGGTAACCGCCGCACTCCCCCGCCCGGCCTCGTCCCGAAGCAGGGTCGGCACCGGAGCCCGCCGCAGATGAACGAATTTCCCGGGCGCGCAGCACGCCTGACCCAACCGCTGCCTGTCCAGACGCATCTCGGCATCCTCGGCAAATAGCGGCTTCAATTGTTCCAGAAGCCGCAGAACGGACGGGCTTCCCTCATCGGAAATCCGGTAGTGCATCCACTTGCCTTCCCGCCGCGCGCTGACCATGCCGGCCTTGCGCAGGCGCGCCAAATGCCGCGAGATCTTCGGCTGGCTGATGCGGAGCACCTCGACCAGATAGCAGACGCATATCTCTTGCCCGCCCATCAGGTTCAACAGGCGCAGCCGGGTGCGATCGGCCAGAACCCCAAGCAGCTTATCGACCTTATTCACCTTATCAACAGCAACGGAGGCCCGCCGGGGCGGGCGCAGCGGGACAGCGCGCATGAACAACATATATGTCTTGACGAATATGTCTGTCAAGGCTAGCCTCGTTCACATGCGCCCAGGCGCATACGTCTGACGATCCCCGGGAGCGCAGCCATGAAGCCCAAAATCCTCTTCCTATGCACGGGAAACTCGGCCCGGAGCCAAATGGCGGAAGGATTTCTCCGGCACATGGCGGGCGACCGGTTCGAAGCCCTCAGCGCCGGCACAGAGCCGACGACATTGAATCCCGTCGCTGCCGAGGTCATGCGGGAAGCGGCCATCGATATTTCCGGGCAACGCTCGAAAAGCGTCGCCGAGTTCCTCGGCAAGCCCATCCAATACGTCGTCACCGTTTGCGCCAATGCCAAGGAAAAATGCCCGATTTTCCCCGCCACCTTCCGGGTCATTCACTGGGATCTGGAGGATCCCGCGGCGGCGGAAGGTTCGCCCGAGGAGAAGCTGGCCGTTTTCCGCAACGTCCGGGATCAAATTCGCGAACGGATCGAGCGCGAGTTCGGGGGGCTGTAAGGACGCAGGGGACCGCTACTCGGGGGGATCGGTGTGCGAGGGCGACAATAGGGCCGCCGCCGACCGCGCGACAAACGGGCGGGGCGCCAGCCGCTCGGCGTGCGTTTGCAGATAGTTCAGCCAGCCGGAAATAACGTAGGTCTTTCCCGCCTCCAGGCCGTTCAGGCCCGTCTGCGCGACTTTTTCCGCGGATTCGGCGAACCGAAAATGCCGTTCAGGCTGTTTCGCCACTCCCATAAACTCGGTGTCGGTCGATCCGGGGCAGAGGGCCATGACGCGCACGCCATATTGGCGCACCTCCTCGGCCAAGCCTTCGGCAAAGAGCAGATCGAACCCCTTCGTTGCGGCATAGCAACTGATGTATGGCACGGGCTGGAAGGCAGCCGTCGAGGCCACGATCATCACGTCACCCCTGCGCCGTGCAACCATGCCCGCCAAATACAGGTGCGTCAATTCGACGACCGCCGTCACATTCACCTGCACCATATTGCGAAACCAGTCGAGCGAGCCGCGATGAAATTCCCCGTAGGAGCCAAAGCCCGCGTTGTTCACCAGCAAATCGATTTCGATTCCCTTCCCTTCCGTGAAGGCAAAGAGCTCGGCGGCCCCGTCGGCTTTGGCCAGATCGACGGGGAAAATTTCAGTCGTAGCGCCATACTCCGAGGCCAGTTTTCCCGCCAAGGATTCCAGGCGTTCGCGCCGGCGCGCCGTAAGAACCAGTTTTGTTCCTCGTTTCGCCAGGAGTTCCGCCAGCGCCCACCCGATTCCGGCGCTCGCGCCCGTGATCAGTGCCCACTGTCCCTGCCAGCGATTCATCCACCCTCCTTGCCGCGCAGGCTGACGGACGCCCCGCGCCACATCCCACCAAAATCAAAACACAGCGCCAACCGAAAAGAAAGCGACGCCACGCCCCGGGGGCGCGACGCTATGCTAGGATGGCTCGCGAATCATATATTCCCACGCGAGGCTGGTTCATGGAATTCGAAGCGATCCGCCTGACCTTCCCGGAAAATTCCAACATCATCGTAGGCCAGTCGCACTTCATCAAAACGGCCGAGGACCTCTATGAAGCCCTCGTCAACACGGTGCCGGGCATCGAGTTCGCCATCGCCTTCAACGAAGCTTCCGGGCCTTGTCTGGTTCGCGTCGAAGCCAATAGCGAGGAATTGCGGCAGGCGGCGGTTGCCAACGCCCTGGCGATCGGCGCCGGGCACGTCTTCGTTGTGATCCTGCGGAATGCGTACCCGATCAACGTCCTCGAACCCATCAAGCGATGCCCGGAGGTGTGCCGCATTTTCTGCGCCACGGCGAATCCTGTCGAGGTGCTCGTGGCAAAGACTTCCCAAGGACGCGGCGTCGTCGGCGTAGTCGATGGGTTTCCGCCCAAGGGGGTGGAAGGACCCGAGCATGTCGTGCAGCGGAAGGAATTCCTGAGGAAAATCGGCTACAAATTATAGACGGCCGCCAGGCGAGGGCTCGCGGAGGGAAACCCCCGCTACACCCCACCCCGGCAGCCGTCTTTCGCGCTCAGTTGGTGCGCAGAAACGCCCGCAATTTTCCCGACCGGTTCGGGTTTCGCAGTTGGCGCAGGACCTGCACTTCGATCTGCCGAATCCGCTCCCGCGTCAAGCCGAACGATTCTCCCACTTCCTCGAGCGTGCGCTCCTGCCCGTCGTCCAGGCCGTAGCGCAGGCGCATCACTTTCTCCTCACGGGGAGTCAGCGTCTTCAGCAAAGCGGCCGTTTCTTCCTTCAAACTCCGCTCCACGACTCGATCGGCCGGTGAAAGGACCTCTTTGTCCTCGATGAAATCGCCCAGACGGGTTTCATCCTCTCCGATTGGCGCGTCCAGCGACAACGGCTGGCGAGCCACTTTCAGAACCTGCTGCACCTGCTGCGTCTTCAGCCCCAGCCGTTTACCGATCTCCTCGGCCTTCGGCGCCCGGCCCATCTTCTGCTCGAGCTCCCGAGAGGTACGCGCCACCTTATTGAGCGTCTCCACCATGTGCACAGGCAGACGGATCGTCCGCGCCTGGTCGGCGATTGCCCGGGTAATCGCTTGGCGAATCCACCAGGTGGCATAGGTCGAAAACTTGTACCCGCGGCGCCAATCGAACTTGTCCACCGCCCGCATCAGCCCGATATTGCCTTCCTGAATCAGGTCGAGCAGATGCAGCCCGCGCTGCGAATATTTTTTCGCGATCGAAACCACCAGGCGCAGGTTCGCCTGTGTCAGTTCCTTCTTCGCCTGCAACGCCTGGGCCTCACCGCGGCGCACGCGAGCGATCGCCCGCTCCAGCTGAGCCGCCGTGGTTCCCGTTTCCTTTTCCAGCCGATTGTATTCGGCGCGGCGCGACCGCAATTCGCGCCTGGCTTCGGCTGCGTGCTCTCCTCGGGACTGGTGAACGCGCCGCTCTGTCTGTTTGATTTCCCGCTCGAGCCGGCCGACCTGCTCCGTCGCCCCCGCCAGCAGAGCAACCAAACGTGCGTTTTCCGAATGCGTCAATTCCAGCGAACGAACCAATCGGCTGATCTCGACGACTTGCCGCGCCAATTGGAACTGTGCCTCCCGGCGGCGAGCCGAATTCTTTTTCCCCTCACGGGAAAGATGCGCCGCGGCTTGGCCGATCGCTTGCTGTTGCTCGGCAATCCGTCCCAGAACGCCAAGGGTCTGCTGCGTTTTCTTTTCCAGCTTCTTCTCATTCAGCTCGTCATCGTCCCACTGCACGACGTCCCGAATCGCCCGGCGATGCCCTTGAAGGGCCTCGGCCACCACGAGAAGTTCAGCCCAAACCAGAGGCGAACGCGAGAGGACCTTGAGCACTTGCCGCTGGCCGCACTCGATCCGCTTCGCGATAACCACTTCCTTCTCGCGCGTGAGCAATCGAGCGGCACCGGCCTCCCGCAGGTATACCCGAACAGGATCCTCTGTAAATTCCGTTTTCGCCGCAGCACTGGCGACTTCCAGCTCTTCGTCCGGCTCAGCGCCTACCGTCTCTGGAAGTTCCGAAGACTGCTCATACCGCAACTCTTCCTGCTCCTCTACTTCCAGCAGCCGGCTCTCCGCTTCGAGCTTATCTTCAAGTTCAAGCACGTCATTTTCTCCTGGCAAATTCCCGCAAAATTCCCCAGTCGTCCGCGCGGCCGCGACATCTGGGCTGACCCATACTGGAGGAATACCGAACTTCCCCGTACCGATAGATAGAGAAAAACCACACCTGAAGGCCAGTCCACAATACTAGATTTAAGATGCGAAGGAAAGAGAAAAAGATGCACTCCCATGAGCCCATACCCTGATTAAATAACTCCTTGCCCTCCAATACGTTACATTCACACAGGCGAACCCTTTTGCCGGCCTGCCGGTTTCACAACCCAGACCATTGACGTCGCATAGCCCGGCAGGAAATCGCCCGGCACGGCCATTCCATAACTAAAATGTATTCACAGCAGATTAAAGCCAGATACAGGCATCTGCGCTTGCAGGGATACACCACAAACTGGCGGAGAGGGCGGGATTCGAACCCGCGAGCCCGTTACCAGGCTACACGCTTTCCAAGCGTGCTCCTTAAACCGCTCGGACACCTCTCCGCGAGGTCCAAGCCTAACAGAACCATCTTCCAGGACAAAGCACGCCCTTGCTCTTGCGAGTGTTAGTTGATATTCCGGGGTCGGCTAATCGGTAGGCCACCAGACTTTGGATCTGTGGGATGTGGCTTGCGGGACAGCGGGTTAGGCGGTGCGCGCAGAAATAACACGGGTTGGGAGTGTGGGGAGTGGTGGCGGGATGCGTCAGGCGTAATGCACACCGGCACCAGAACCGGCACTGGATTCTGTCCAATGAATGACGCGCCTCAGGGGGGATTCGAGCTGCCAGCTCAGGGCCGGTGCTCGCCAGGCGGGGCGGCGCAATGAGGGTGGCGCGGCGGGAGAGCGCGGCAGAGTGGGCGGCGGGAAACGCGGCGCGGGGAAAGAGCGACACGGATGACTGGCGCGGCGCGGATGGGCGGCGCGGCGAAATGGCCGGAGGGAAAGCGTGGCGGGGGAGGCGCATTTGATTCGAGAGGCGACTACAGATTCCGCTCCGCGAAAATATTTGCGCCGCATCACGGCGGGGCGGGAATCGCGGAAGGGCGAACGGCGCGCTATGCCTGCATCACGCCGGGCGGGGCGGCGCAATGAGGGTGACGCGGCGGGAGAGCGCGGCAGAGTGGGCGCCGGGAAAAGCGGCGAGGGAAAGAGCGGCGCGGATGACTGGTGCGGCGCGGATGGGCGGGGCGGCGCGCCAGGCGGGGGGATTTAGTGTGAGGAAATGTGCGGCGGAGGCGGAGCGTACAGCTGGCGGGGGCGACAAAAAAATCGCTTCGCGAAAATGTTTACGTAGCAGCTGCCCTGGCACCACGCTGAAAAATATGAGATTCATGATCCCGCACAGCGAGCCCGCCTGCGCGGTTCCGCTCGCCCGGCATGAAACAAGTTCCCGCCAAAGCGATGGCGGGCGCCGGCGAGCGAAGTGGCGGCGTTCGGCCCCGATCCCCCCGGGGCCCTTCCCCGACGCCTGTGTGTGAATTTTCCGATGCGCCCTGCGGGGCCAGCCCGGATTCACACCCTTCCCGAGTCCCGTCTCGCTTGGCCGATCGGCTGCGGTATCGGGAATGACCGCGCGGCGCGCTCCTGTGCATTCGACCGAACACGTAACACCCTCTGTGCCGAACACCATATCAATGCCAACAAACCTATTTCCGCTTCCTCCCGATCCGCCGGACAACCGGCCGATCCCCGAGCAGGGCCAGCCCGTTCTGCCTCGCGGCGACGTGACGGCGGCCGAAGGCCCCGACGCCCGCGCGCAGGCCGAAACGGGGCAGCCGCAGCCCTACGGGCCGAACAACGAGCAGCTCCCCGAGGACCTTCGCGGCACGCTGCAGGAACTGGTTCGCCAGATCGCGCAGGAATCGGATATGGCGCGGCGCGAAGAGATCCGCCGCGTCAAACAGGCGCACTATTTCTGGCGCGGTCTGCATTATTTGTGGTGGAACGAGCGCGACCAGAACTGGCATCTGCCCTTCGAGCAGAAACTCACCAGCCAGACCTCGCTCGAGGACATGCCGCGCTATGAGTTCGTCACGAATATTTACCAGGCGTTCGGGCAGTCGATCATCTCGGCGCTGAGCCAATCGACCCCGCACGTCCGCTTCCTGCCCAAATCGCCTTCGAGCGAACTCGACCTCGCCACCGCCAAGGCCGCCAGCGACATCGTCGATCTGGTCGAGCGCAACAACAACATCGAACAGCGGCTCGCCGAAGAGGCGTTCCATCTCTGGGTGGGCGGCAAGGTCGGCGCCTACATGCGCTATGTGGTCGATGGACAGGCGTTTGGCTGGCACCAGGAGCCGCAGATCGAGGCGCGCGAAAAACAGATTCGTCCCTCGAGGCTGCTCTGCCCGGAATGCGGCGCCGAGACGCCGGCGGAATCGCTCCGGCGCGTGGCGCGGCGCGACGGGCGGGCTTCAGGGGCTGAAGCCCCTGATTCCATGCGGGATTTTGTCGGGGCTGAAGCCCCGACCCCCGGTGTGAATGGGGCGGATGGAGAGATTGCCGCGCCGGGAGCCCAAAGCCCGGAGAGATTCCTCCCGCCTTCGCTGAAGCTTCGGCGGGCGGGCGCCAACCCGGCTGAGCCGGGACTTGGAATGACGGCAAATGGCAAGCGTGGCTCGCGGGCGGGGATGGCTGCACCGCCGCATGCCGCAGCGCAGGCGGGAAATGCCTCACAGGCGGGGCCTGGGGCGCCAAATGCCGCAGCGCAGGCGGAAAACAGCGGAGAGATTCCTCGTGGCGGAGCCTGCCCCGAGCAGGGCCGAGGGGCTGCTCGGAATGACATCGAAGGAGCGGGGCCGGGCGAGCTGCTGTTCTGCCCGGAATGCGGGGCGCTCATTGAAACGCAGCAATGGCTGCCGCCGGAAACGGTCACGGTGCCCGAAGTCACCGGCACGCTCAACGTGCCGAACGGGCAGGAAGTGGTGACGATGGTCGGCGCGCTCGAACTGAAAACGCCGCCGTGGGCGAACGAGCAGCGCGAATACCCCTATTTGCAATGGAACATGGAAACGCATCTGGCGCGCCTGCGCGCGGCCTATCCGCACGCGGCCGATAAGATCGGCCCTCCGGTCACGCCCGACGGATCGCAGGAATACGAGCGCCTGGCGCGGCTCTCGCAATCGCAAGGCGGGCCGTTCACGCAGGGCGGCGACATCAACCAGAACCTGATTACCTACCAGCGGACCTGGATGCGGCCCTGGGCGTTCTACCTGATCGCCGACAAGCAGAAACGCGAGCGCCTCATCGAGCTGTTCCCCGAGGGCTGCTATGTGGCCTTTGCGGGCGAGGCGTACCTCGAATCGCGCAACGAATCGATGGACGACCACTGGCGCGTGATGCACGCGCTGCCCGGCGACGGCAGCTCGACCGGCCGGCCCTCCCTGGGCGATTCGCTGATCAGCGTGCAGGAGCGATTCAACACCCTGACCAATCTTCAGATGGAGACCTACGACTACGGCGTGCCGCCGATCTATGTCGATCCGGAAGCGATCGACGTCGAGGCGACGCAGTATCAGACGGCCGAGCCGGGCGCGGTCTATCCCGCAAGGCCCCGGCCGGGAATGCCGCTCGGGGCGAGTTTCTTCATGCCGCCGCCGGCGCAGGTGCCTCCCGACCTGGTCGAGCACGCGCAGGAGCTGATGGGCCCGATCGCACAGTTCCTGACCGGCGCGGTGCCGGCGCTTTTCGGCGGCTCGATGGAGGGGCAGAAAACGGCGACCGGCTACGCGATGGCGCGCGATCAGGCGATGGGACGGCTGGGGCTGGTCTGGCGGCGCATGCGGCAATTTCAGGCGGACATGATGATGCTGGCCGTCGATTGCTTCCGCAAGAACCGCAGCACGGACGTCGAGATTCCGCTGATCGGCGCGGCCGCCGAGTTCGAATCGAAATGGATTCGCCTGGCCGACCTGAAGGGCAACATCCTGGCGCAGCCCGAATCCGACGACCAGTTCCCGACGCTCTGGAACCAGAAGCGCGGCGTGCTCCTGCAGCTGATGAGCATGAAGGACCCGTCGATCGAGCAGACGCTCGCGATGCCGGAAAACCTGGCGCTGGTGAAGCAGCTGCTAGGGCTGCCCGATTTGCAGATTCCGGGCGAGGCGGCGCGGGCGAAGCAAATGCGCGAGATCGTCGTGCTGCTCGAATCGCAGCCGGTGGCGCAGATCGATCCCGCAACCGGGCAAACGGTTTTTCTGCCGAGCCTGGTTCCCGACAAGTTCGCCGACAACCACCAGGTCGAGCTCGAAACCTGCAAGCACTGGCTCACCTCCGACGCCGGGCAGCTGGCCAAGGTGAACAATCCGGAGGGTTGGGCGAACGTGCGCGCGCACGCCATGATGCACCAGCAGTTTTTGGAAGAGCAGGCGGCCGAGCAGAACGCAGGCGGAGCGGCGGTGAAAGGCGCGCCCGCGCAGAAGGGGCCTTCCGAATCGATCGATTTCAAGGATTTGCCGCCTCAGAGGCAGGCGCAGATGGCCGCGCAGGCGGGGATTCATTTGCCGCCGGAGGACTCCCGGCAACTTCGCTAGTGTGGCAAGTCTGTAGAAGCATGGCTGAGGGAGGTATAGAATGACGCTGCCTTACAGGGGGTTCGTTATGGGGCACGTCACCCTTGACCTTGAAAATTGCTACGGAATCAAGAAATTGCAGTACGACTTTGACTTCTCGCAGCGTAACGCCTATGTCGTGTATGCGCCGAACGGTTCAATGAAGTCGTCACTGGCCTTGACCTTCCGCGACTACGCGGCCGGCGACAAGCCGAGGGACCGTCGGTACCCAGCGAGGGTGAGTCGCTGCCGCATAGTGGACGAGAACGGGAGCGAACTCCCCCGTGACCGAGTCGTGGTCCTAAAACCTTACGAAGAGTCGAGGGAGGACCCTGCGGCGACCGCGGTACTTCTGGTAAACAGTTCGCTGCGGGATCAGTACGAAAAGCTTCACGCCGAAACGGATGAGGCCAAGGGGCGCCTGCTCAAAGAATTGAAGAAGCAGTCCAAGTCTAAAAGGGATTTGGAGGCGGAGATTTCGCTGGCCGTCACTCTTGCCGAGGGTGAATTTTATCGCTCGTTGGGCCGCCTGGAGAAAGAGGTGAGTGAGCAGGCGGATGCGCCGTACGCGGACGTGCCGTATGACACTGTTTTTGACGAGGGGGTGCTGGCGGTCCTGA
>DATLRW010000150.1:0-6881 GCA_035534495.1 Candidatus Dormiibacterota bacterium
GCGTGGAGCAGGTCGAAAAGCCGAGGATTCATCGAATAGACCTTGCCGTTGAGATGATCGCGAAGAAAATAATCGAGCCGGTCGATGGAGGCGGGAATGTACGCATTGCCCCTCCGGTACAAAACGGTGATCGATGTATCCCTGTGCGTCTCGAAAAGCCGCAGCTCGTAGGTCGAACCCGTGTGGACCGCTGGATTTCGCCCGGTGGCCGCGTTCGCGCCGGGCAGCGGCAGATAGAAAACCGACACTGCGACAAGCAAAGCGCACTGTCCCGGAAATGCGAATTTCCTGCGTTTCATCGTCTCCCGTCCGGCCAGGAAATTTTTGTTTTTGTGGCGATCGTTGCGAAACTGTTTGAGGTCCGGTGTAGCCACCGGCCAAACCTGTGCCTATTGTACCGAAACTCGCCGGTACGCGCTTCCCGTTTCGTCCTGATCCGGCAATGCGCGCCCAGTTTGCGGCTCCATCCGGCCAGGGCCGTCTATACGTTTATCGGTCCGGTGCCGGGTTGTTCCCGTTCGAGAGGAAGCGAGGCAGATCGGTCTTTTGAATTTCCTGCCAAAGCGCCATTCTTCGGTTGAGTTCTCTTTCCAGTTTGTTCCAGGTCTGCTGCGCGGTAATGGTCGGCGAGACATCGGCGCTTTCCACCGCATCGAGCAAACTGGCCAGTTCCGAATGGATATCTCCCAGGCCGGTCCCGCCTTCCGCCAAGCCGGCTAGCCGGGCGGACAACGTATCGATTGCGTGTGTTACGCCGCCTCGGCTGCCGCGGGGACCAGCAGCCGCCAGCCGCTTTTGCAGCGCCTTCACACCGGCGAGTCCGTCGTAGCTGCGGTCCATCGCCCCGGCGATCTTGAGCGCCAAAGCCAACTGGGCTTCGAGGCCCTGCGCTGTCGTCTTGACCCTCGGATCCATCCGCAGATCGAACGTCTGCGTGTCGGTCACTTCGCCCGCGCTCAGCCGCACCCGGTAGCGTCCCGGTGCGGCCAGCGGTCCCTGGGGACCGAGCGGCGTCTGGTGAGGAATGGCGCTGATCGGGAAGTCGCGATTCAGCGCGCGAGGGGCCGCGTAGCGAAGATTCCAAACGAAGCGGTGCATCCCCGGTTGCGCGGAAAGCACTTGAGGGGGTTTCATCCAGTAGGGCGCCACGGCATAGTGACTCGGGTCGGGACGCCGGGGCGTTTCTGCGCTCGAATACCGCCGAACCAGCTTGCCGCTCGGGTCCAGTATTTCCAGCGTCACCGGCTGCGAGGGCGCCAGTCCCAGCCAGTAGTACAGAATCTCTCCCGAGGGGGGATTCTGTCCCTGCGGGACTTCGGGCGGCAACGGCGTATCCGTATTCGTGCTGCGGCGAAAACGATAGGCAGTCCGCGGCCGAAAGAGGAACAATCGCGAAGACTCCACTTTCGCGTTCAGTTGCCGCAACAACGAAATATCGTCGAGAATCCAGAGGCCGCGCCCGTGTGTCGCCGCGACCAGGTCGCCCTGTTCGATCGCCAGGTCGCGCACGGACGAGGTCGGCAGGTTGAGCTGGATCGACTGCCAGAGCTTTCCGCCGTTGAAAGAGACGTAGACGCCCGTCTCCGTTCCCGCGAAAAGCAGGCCGCGCCGCACAGAGTCCTCCCGCACCACATGCACATAGGCCGGCGCCGGGATTCCGCCGGCGGCCTGCGTCCAGTGCTTGCCGTAGTCATGCGTGATGTAGATGTACGGCTTGTCGTCCCCCAAACGATGCCGGTCGATGGCGGCGTACGCCGTCGCCGGGTCGAAATGCGAGGCCTCGATCATGCTGATCTTGCTCCAAGGCGTCAGCGCCGGCGGGGTCACGTTTTTCCAGCTCTTTCCCCCGTCGAGAGTGAACCAAATCAATCCGTCGTCCGTCCCGATCCAGATCTCGCCGGCACGGATGGCGGAGGGAGCAATGGTATAAATCACGCCGCGCTGGGGCTTTCCGGCGGAGCCTGGCCACACGGTCAGATCGGGGCTGGCCTTGCGCCAGCTCGATCCGCCGTCGGTGGTTTCCAGCAGATACTGCGATCCGTAATACAACAGGCGCGGATTCTGCGGCGAAAAGGCGATCGGGGACGTCCATGTAAACCGGTACTTGAGTTGAGCGGGGCTTGCGCCGAAGGTCGCCACCGGATCCGGCGAAATCGTCTCGGACTGCGCCGTCACCGCGTTCCATTTGTGCAGCGCGCCATAGACATCCCCGCCATAAACGATATTCGGGTCGGCCGGATCGGGCACGATATAGCCGCTCTCCCCGCCGCCGACCGGATGCCAGTCGCGGAAGGTCAGCGACCCGTAATAGCTCCGGTTGGGCATGCCCACGCTGCCGCTATCCTGCTGCGATCCATACACCCAGTAAGGAATCCGGTGGTCGGTCGCCACGTGATAGAACTGCCCGGTCGGCTGGTTGTACCACGAGCTCCAAGTCCGGCCGCCATCCACGCTGACTACCGTCCCTTGATCGCTCCCGACGATCATCCTCTGCCTATCGGCAGGATCGATCCAAAGAATGTGATAGTCGTCGCCGCCGGGGGCCCCCTTGACCACGGAAAAGCGGCGACCGCCGTCACTCGAGCGATAAAGCGCCACGTTCGGCACCCAGACAACGTTTGGATTTTGGGGGTCCACCGTAACGCGGCCGAAATACCACCCGCGCGACCAGATGCGGGGATCGCCGCTGACCTGCTCCCAGTTCGCGCCGCCGTCGTCCGAGCGGTAGAGTCCGCCTTGCCGGCAGTCGATCACGGCGTAGATGCGGTTCCCGGTCGCCGCCGCGAGGCCAATCCGCCCTAATTCACCCGCAGGCAGTCCGTGCCCGCTGAGCTGGCGCCAGGTCTTGCCTTCGTCCGTCGATTTGTAGATCCCGCTACCGGGTCCGCCGGTCGGCGGATACTGGCTCCACGGCGGCCGTCGCGCCTGCCACAGGGCCGCGTACACAACCTGGGGATTGTCGGGAGAAAAAGCCAGGTCGATGGCGCCGGTGTTTCCGTTCTTATATAGAACCTTCCGCCATGTCCGGCCGCCGTCGGTCGAGCGGAAGACGCCGCGCTGCGGGTTCGCGTCGTAGGCGTGCCCGAGCGCCGCAACCAGCACGATGTCCGGATTTCGCGGATCGACCAGGATTCTGCCGATTTGCGTCGTCTGCGAGAGCCCGACGGGCCGCCAGGTCTTCCCTCCATCGGTCGATTTATACATTCCGTCGCCGATTGAAATATCCGACCGCATATCGGCCTCGCCCGTGCCGGCGTAAATCACTTCGGGATCGGAAGGCGCAATGGCGATCGCTCCAATCGACGCCACCGGCTCGTGCTGGAATAAGGGCTCCCAGGTAAGCCCCGCGTTCGTTGTTTTCCACACACCCCCGTCCACGCTTCCGAAATAAAAGACCGTCGGCTCGCTGGGGATTCCGGCTACGGCCAACGCCCGGCCTCCGCGGAACGGTCCGATCGAGCGCCAGCGCATCGGCGCATAGAATCTTGGGGGGAACGATTGGGCTCTCACGCGGCCGCTGGGACTCAGAAACAAGAAGACGCCCAGCAGCACAAGGCGCGATCGAAAGGATGGCATCGGACTTCCTCCAGGCAGCGCGCCCACCATAGTCCACTCGCCCGTTCAAGCGCAACCGGCCGGGCATTGTGTCTGTGCGGGGGCCCTGCGCGCGAGCCCGAAACAGCAGGCTACGCGCCGGTGGAACAGATTGAGAACGGTCTGATACGCCAAGGAAAATTCAGAGAGGAAACCAAGCCGGGAGGAAACGCCCGAGAGAGAACGCCCGTAAGGCAATGGATGAGGTTGTGGCTCTTGGCGGCCACAGCCGCAGAACCCGGCAGACACCCCGCCTCACAGGCAGCCGGGCCGAGCGGTTGCTACAAATCCAAATCTTTAGTGCACAGGGGCGATTTCGAGAGTGTCGCCGATTTCCGTCTCGGATCGGTGAATCGTGTGAACGGGGAATTCCAGAACGCTGTTCGCCTTCAGACAGACCCGTGAAATCCGGAACGGGCGGACGAACTCCTGCACGCCCACGACTCGGCCGTCCTTGTCGACAAAAACCAAGTCGATGGGAAACAGCATGCCGATCGTGTGAACGCCGCAGGAAGGAGTGATCCACAAACCCCTCCCCGGACGAGCCCAACGCCGGGTCTTACCCAGCAGACCGATCAGCCGCCGCAGATACGTGTTGGCCACCACAACTTCCGTGGCCACGAACGTCTGCCGCGTCTTGTTGTACACATACACCCCGTCACGCTCACGCACGACTTTTGCGCCCTCTCCGCAATCCCCCTGGAGCCGGTCCCGCCGGCTTCCAGACTCGAAATCGCCTACTGGGAGGCCTTGCTCCGACGCCGTCGAATAATGATGTACAGAACGACCACGAAAAGGATCGCTGCAACTATCTGGATCGGACTCATCGTTCGCTCCTTCGCTTATCAGTTGGCCTTGCCTATTTGGGCTTGCTTTCCCAGTGGTCTAGAAAAAGGACGGCGACATCTCGCGCGCGATCGCTTCCGGCGAGAAGGCCGCCGGAGTTCAACTATCCGCCGCCGGTGAGAGCGGGCATCAGCTGGTGCATGATCGCGATGATGCCGGGTCCCAAAATTACCACCATCAAAGCCGGAAAGATGAAAAACACCAGAGGCGGCACCATTTTGACCGTCGTTTTCGCCGCCTGCTCTTCGGCCCGCTGCCGCCGCTTCAACCGGAGATCGTCCGAAAAAACGCGCAACGATTGCGCCAAGCTGGTTCCAAACCGGTCGGTCTGAATCAACATCCCCACCAAGCCCTTGATGTCCTCGACCCCGGTACGGTTCGACAGCTCCCGAAGCGCGTCCAGGCGGTTCTTGCCCAATTGCGTTTCCATATTGACCATCTGGAGTTCTTCGCTCAATTCGGGATGCGCATACCGCAATTCATGCGAAACCCGCAAAATCGCCTGGTCCAGGCCGAGCCCGGCCTCCATGCTGATGACCAGCAGATCCAGGGCGTCGGGCAAGGAGAGCTGCAAGCGGTGCTGCCGCTTGCGCACCACCTGGGTCACGTAGAACTCCGGGGCCATGTAGCCGATAATCCCCGTGAGGGCCAGGATCACCACCGGGTTCTGCTGGTAGAATCCCGTGAAATACACCACAGCCAAAAGCAAAATCGGCAGCAGCAGCCGGACCCCCCGCAGCACCATAACCGACTGGGGATTGCGGTAGCCCGCCCGGATCAGCAGCCGCTGGGTTCGCGAAACCGATTGAGCAGAGGGCGGCATCAACTGGCCGACTTTGGCCAGCGCCTTTCCCGCTTTCATCCTTTGCTTTTCGGGGAACGAGGGCTCAGCGGTCTTTGGCCCGAAATGCCATATGTTCGCCAGGCGTTCGGCAATCCCCATGCTGCCACCCTGCACAACGGCGTACACCACCGCCCCACAAACCCCCAGGGTTGCCAGAAATGTGAACACCACGATCCAAGGCATCTTGCCCTCCGCGCCTCACACCTCGATATGGACGATCTTCCACAGAATGATCGAACCGACCAACTGCAGAACTCCTGCGATCAGCAGCATCCAGTGCCCCAGAGGCTCGGTGAACAGCGGCTTCATATATTCTGGGTTCAATGTGTTCAGCATAAACATCATGATCGGCGGCAACGCAATCAGGATGCCCGCCGTCATCCGGCCCTGGGCCGTGCGGATTCGCACTTCGCCGCGAATCCGGAACCGCTCGCGAATCACCCGCGAAAGATTATCCAGAATCTCCGCCAGGTTGCCTCCGGTCTCCTTCTGGATCAGCATCGCCGTGACGAAAAAGCGGACGTCCAGAAGCGGAATCCGTTCGGTCATGTTCAGCAACGCGTCCCGCAGCGGAAGCCCGAAGTTTTGCTCCTCGAACGTCGTCCGGAATTCCCCGGCCACGGGTTCCCCCATTTCCTTGCCCACCATCTCCAATCCGGTCGTTATCGCGTGCCCGGCGCGCACCGCGCGGGCGAGCAGATCGAGCGCTTCCGGAAAATGCTTCTCGAATTCCCGGAACCGGTGCTTCCGCTTGAAGGAGACCAGGGACATGGGAATCGACGCGGCGATCAGCCCGGCAGCCAAAGCGATCAGAATGTAAGGAGAAACGGCCGCAACGATCAGGTAGACGCCGACGGCCGCGACGAAGCTGACCAGGAGAATCTTTCCCGGCTTGCTTTTCACCCCGGCCTGCTCGATGTAATCGCGCAGCCGGTTGGCCCAGTTCCAGCGAACCAGCAACTTATTCAGCGCCGGCACATCGCTCAGCAGCTCGTCACGGACCAGCTGCAAGCCCAGCGTCAGGTCGCCCCGGCGCTCGGCGCGCTGCACGGCTTCGAAGCGCTTCCGAACGATCTGTTCACGGGGCGTGCCGCTGCCCATCGTGAAAAACAACAGGATGATGGCCAGTACGGCCAGAAACGTGAAGAATGCGACCAGTAAAGCCATCGTCGTTCCTTAGGCCGTCTCCGCGTGTTGCCGCTCGAACATATCGATCGGTAGCCGGAACCCGGCCACCATCAGGCGCTCGGCAAACTTCGGTCGAACACCGGTCGGCGTAAACTCTCCGAGCACTTGGCCGTTCGGCCCGATGCCCTTTTTCTGGAAAAGGAAAATGTCCTGCATGGTAATGATCTCGCCTTCCATGCCGGTGATTTCAGAAATATTGGTCACCTTGCGCGTTCCGTCGCTCTGCCGGCTGACCTGGATGACCACGTCAACGGCCGCCGCGATCTGCCGTCGAATCGCCGATTCCGGCAGATTCAGATTGGCCATGGCCACCATCGTCTCCAAACGGCTCAAGGCGTCGCGGGGCGTGTTCGCGTGAACGGTCGTGAGGGAACCATCGTGGCCCGTGTTCATCGCCTGAAGCATGTCG
>DATLRW010000151.1:0-8857 GCA_035534495.1 Candidatus Dormiibacterota bacterium
TGAGATTTTTTCTCAAAGCACGGTCTCCGCAGAGGAAGAGCTTCGGAAAGCGTCTGAATTTCTTTGGGCTGAAGGCGCGGCCGTTATTTAGTACTTCGGCGGGTGGCCAAGGCTCCGTGGCGTTGATTTTACGGGTGCCCCATGCTCGATTTGTGAGCGTGGGCTTTTCTGGCGTGACCAAAGCACGCGACTGCTAATCCATTCGACCGACGGCAAACTGGAATTCTCCCCTTCCCCGGTAAAACGAATTCCCGTTTTTCGCGAACAAGGCCGGCAGGCGGGCGAGACGGCCGCGCCGTTTCAGGACACCGAAGGCGGCGCTTGACGCTCGCCAAGCGAGCGGCGTACCTTGAACGCAACTCCTGCCCGCGAGAGGAAACAATGAACATTCTCATCGCCGGTTCCTCGGGAATGATCGGCACCGCTATCAGCGCCCGTTTGCGGGCGAGTGGGCACACGGTCCTCTCTTTCGTCCGCCCGCCCATGATCGCCGGCCAGGGACAGGTCGCCTGGAACCCCGAAACCGGGGAAATGGACCTGGAAAAGGCGGCGGGCGCGCAAGCCGTCATCAATCTCTCCGGGGCATCGATTGCGGGAAGCCGTTGGAGTGAAACCCGCAAGGCGCTGCTGCGCTCCAGCCGAATCGATTCCACGCGAAAACTGGTCGAAGCGCTCGCCAGACTGGGTCCCCGTCCGAAGGTCCTGGTGTCGGCTTCCGCCGTCGGCTATTACGGCAACCGTGGCGACGAGCTTCTGACCGAGGAAAGCGCCCCGGGCGACGGCTTCCTCGCCCGCCTGGTTCAGGAATGGGAAAAGGAGGCGCGGCGGGCCGAAGAATTCGGCATCCGAACCGTAATGTTTCGCTTTGGCATAGTCCTCACGGCAAAGGGCGGCGCGCTCGCCCAAATGCTTGGGCCCTTTCGAATGGGTGTGGGGGGCCGGCTGGGCAGCGGACGGCAATGGATGTCGTGGATTTCGCTGGTCGACATGCTCAGGCTGCTCGAAGAGGGCGTCGCCAACGAAGGGTGGAGCGGGGCGTACAACGCCGTGGCCCCGCAGCCGGTGACCAACGCCGAATTCACCCGGACGCTCGCGCGCGCCCTGCACCGGCCGGCGATCTTTCCCGTTCCCCCCATGGCCCTGCGGGCGCTCTTCGGCGAGATGGCGGACGAGATGCTGCTCGCCAGCCAACGGGTCGAGCCCCGGCGCCTCCGCGAGCAGGTCTATTCGTACTCCCACGAGAGACTAGAACCAGCCCTTCGCGAACTGCTCACAGAACGCTAACTTTCACTCCTGCCGAACCTTGACAATCAACCCGCATCTGTTACGATTTTGACGTTGCGTAAAGAAAAAGCAGGAACTTATCGGTCTTTGGGCTTGAGGAGGCTGTGGATGTTGCGTCAGGCTTTAGCCATAGCGTTGTCCGTTCTGCTGAGCACACCTGTGTGGGCAATTTCGAATCCGCTGGGTACGGTTGCTTCCGGGCACGACGTCACTGTAGCTGGGACGGCCGCCGCCGGCGGGAGCACGCTGTATAACGGCGATACGCTGTCGGTTCGATCCGATGGAAGCGTATCCGTGATTTTGGCTGGCGGCTCGCGCGCGCGCATGGCCGGCGACAGTCAGGCCCGCGTGTCGCGCGACGGATCGTCAATTGCCCTGCAACTGCTCAGAGGCAAAATGGAATTCACCTCCAACGGCAAGTCCCTGGTGGAAGGCCGCGTTGCGGATGCAACGATCCGCCCGGAAAATCCGTCGAGCACGTCGGTGGCGTTCATGACGCTCGACAGCTCGAATCACACCGTTTTATATGCCAACAAGGGCGACTGGATCGTCACAACGGCCCACGACGGCCACAGCCTGATTCTGCGGCCCGGCACCCACATCGAAGGGGTGCTCGGCGCCGTCCAGGACCAGAATCCCGACACCGTGCAGGGACAAGAGAAAAAGAAGAAGAAACGGAAATGGGCCGTGATCTGGATTGGCACCGGGATCGTCGGCGCGGCCACGGGATTGGGCATGGCTTTCGGAATGTCCGAATGCAACGTGAACAGCGGCGCCGGTTGCATCAGCAACACGACTCCCGGAGGGAATCAGGGCCCACCGCAATAGACGCCAGGCGGCACAAAATCACTGCCTGTTAAACAATTCCAAGGCCGTCCCGCTTGTCGGGACGGCCTTTCTGCTTTCCGCACGCCCATTTCTCAAAAGAAAGCTGCATCGCGCGATCGCGCACCGGGAGAAATTCCTTCCCTGAATGAGACTGCCAAGGGCCGTACTGGAACTATGCGCCTCCCTGGATTCACAAATGGCATTCATGACCAGGGCTGCATGCACACATTCCGTGATTTCTCGTAGAACACCTACCCAACACATATACAACGACATAAGTCGTGTTTCCAGAACCGTCAAACAGACCACCAAACTGAAGCCTTACATGGGTTCTGGTACTCACATTGCACTCCCCCTCGTCGATCAGCTGAAGCTAGACGGGAAAGGGTGCAATGAGGCGGGGCAGCCTCGCACGACAGCAGGAACATGGTGTCTTCAACGCATTGGTCTTCACAATTCTGGCTTCTCTTCTGTTGTCCTGTTGCGGCACAGCCGGCGGCTCCTCGTCGAGCAAAACACCTCCACCCCCGCCTGCGACAGTTACCGTTAACGTCTCGCCGGCAACGGCGACGGTTTTTCTGGGCAATCAGCAACAGATGACGGCGAGCGTGAGTGGCACATCGAACAGTACCGTGACATGGTCGGTGGATGGGGTTACGGGAGGAAATTCGACGACGGGAACCATAACGGCCGGCGGGCTCTACACGGCGCCCTCCATCCTGCCGTCCTCGGCAAGCATTACGATCACGGCTACCAGCCAGGCCGACACCACGGCCAGCGGCACGGCAACCATCACGATCGGGAGCAACATTCAGGTGACCGTTTCTCCTTCCGGCGCGACGGTTACGACGGGCGCGACGCAGCAATTCTCCGCGCAGGTGACCGGAACCGGAAAGCCCAGCCTGGCCGTCAACTGGAGCCTGACGGGAGCGGCGTGCGCGTCGGGATGCGGCACGCTGACGACGAGCGGGAACAGCGTTATCTACACGGCCCCGGGGACAGTTCCCTCCCCGGCCAGCGCCTCGATCGTTGCTACGAGCGTAGCCGACCCCTCGAAATCGGCGACGGCAACTGTAACCATCGCCCCGAGTCAAACCTGCTCACCGGCGGTTGCCGTATCGCCCGCCACGGCCAGCCTCGCGCCTGGGGCGCAGCAATCGTTCAGCGCCACCGTCTGTTCCAGCACGAACCAAAGCGTCACATGGACAATCAGCGGGAGCGGGTGCAGCGGCGCCAGTTGCGGCACCATTTCCAGCACGGGAACGAACACGGCGACCTACACGGCCCCGGCATCGTTGCCTCCGGCAAATCCCGTGACACTGGTGGCGACGAGCGTTGCCAATTCGAGCCAAACGGGCTTCGCGTCCATTACGATCACATCATCCTGTTCACCGGCGATTGCCATATCGCCGTCGGCCGCCACTGTCTCGCTCGGCCAGCAGCAAACGTTTACGTCCACGGTTTGTTTCAGCACGGACCAATCAGTCAATTGGTCGATTACCGGCTCGGGTTGCAGCGGCACCAGTTGCGGCACGATTTCCAGCACGGGAGCGAACACGGCGACCTACATGGCCCCGGCATCGCTACCTCCGGCAAATCCCGTAACGCTGGTGGCGACGAGCGTCGCCGATTCCGCCCAAACGGCGACGGCTACGATCACGGTGGTCAGCGGCGTCAGCCTGAGCCTGACACCGCTCGCTGCGGAAGTGGCGGCCGGACGCAGGACGACGCTCACGCCGGCCGTTCAAGACACCAGCAACACGGCGGTTACCTGGACCGTGGACGGCGTGGCGAACGGCAACGCGAGCGTGGGCCAGATCTGCGTCGCCGCATCCAACCCGTGCGCCGCGCCGGGCGGACCGGCATCGAGCGCGGTCGAATATCTGGCGCCGGCCGCCGTGCCGAGCCCGGCCGGGATCTATGTCGTCGCCACATCGAGCGCGGACTCCTCGCGCAGCGCGACGGCGGAAATGACGGTGATCGCCCACCTCGTGCTGAGCATTTGGCCTGCGAGCGCCCTTGCGGCCCCGTCCGGCACCGTCGAATTTGCCCCGCAAATAACGGGTTCTGAAAACAGCGGCGTTTCCTGGCAACTGAGCTGCGCCGCCAGTTCCTGCGGAACAATCAGTTCCAGCGGCGTCTACACGGCGCCTTCCGCCGCTCCGAGTCCCAACGCGATCACCGTAACGGCAACCAGCCAGGACGATGCCACGCAGACGGCAACGGCAACCGTCGCGATCTCTTCCGCCGTTGCGATCGCGTCCCTTGCCCCGGCCAGCGTGACCGCGGGAGAAGCCGACAGCTTCACGCTTTTAGTCACGGGAATGAATTTCACGCCGACCAGCCCCGGACCGGGCAGCACGGTCAGCATCAACGGCACGGCGCACTCCACCAACTGCACGAGCGTGACAACCTGCACGGTCACAATCGCCCCGGCCGACGTCGCAACGGCCGGAACGCTCACCGTCCAGGCGCAGAATCCCGACGGCACTCAATCGGACCCCTTGCCGCTCGTGGTTGTGCCCGCCGACGGACCAGCCGACGTGATTTCCCTTTCGCCCAGCCAGCCGGTGGCCGGTTCGCGCGACATCACCGCGGTCGAACCGACGACGGCGGGATCGGGTACCGGGCCAATCACGGTGATATTTGTCGGCTTGGTCGATACGAGCACGAACACCTGCAACGTCAACGAGTCGCCCATCGCCCTGAGCCGCCCATCCTCGGGCACGGCGACCTACTCGATCTGCCTGGGCGGTTCGGGACTCGATCCCTCCTACACGTATGAAATTGTGGGATCGCAAGAAAGCGACGTGACCGTTTCCAGCCCGCAGTCCTTCGCCGGTTCGCTGGTGGAATTGACCGTGACGGTTTCCGCGACGGCAACTCCTGGGCCGCAGGCCATCCTCGTTACCGACCCCGGCGACGACCGCGCCGTGGCGAGCGGCGCAATCGACATCGAGTGAACGATGCGAAAACGACTGCTATTCCTATTCGCCGTTGCCATGCTGGCATCCACCTCCGGCGCAACGACGCTGGCGCGGATGAACCTCGAGCAGCTCGGGACCGCCGCCACGGTCATTGTCCGCGCCCGGTGCATGGGAAGTTTCAGCGACTGGGAAGGAGGGGAGATATGGACGCTCACCCGTTTCCAGACGCTCGAACGCTTCAAAGGCGCGTTGCCGGCCGGCTTCACCGTGCGGCTGATCGGCGGGCAGGTGGGTGGAATCGAATCGATCGTCAGCGAAGTTCCACGCTTCCGGCCCGGAGAAGAGGTGGTGTTGTTTCTCGATCCCACCAATGGCGGCGACTACACGGTAACGGCGTGGGTGGAAGGAACATTTCGGGTGCGGCGTGACGGGGCCGGGCGCGCCTTTGTCACCGAGGAGAGCGCCAGTCAGGTGGTTTACGACCGTGCGACGCGTAAATTTCGCGTGGAGGGAATTCGCAGGATGCCGCTCGGCCAGTTTCGGCAACGGATACAAAGCGTGGTGAAGGGCAACCGCCCGGCGGGATTGCCGGCGCCCTCGGCGCCAGCGCGGAAGCCGCGTCAATGAATCCGATGCTCCGGCGACTGATCCTATCCCTGATTGCAAGCGCCGGGCTGGCAACGGCGGCGGCCGCCTACAGCTTGAACTACGTGGCGCCATTGAGCGGCGGCTGTCCCGTGCCGACGCGAATGGCGACCTCGTCGCCCATTTCGCGGCGCTGGAGCACGTCGCTTTCCGCTTCGCCGCAAACCATTTTCACGGTGGCCGCGCCGGGAACCACCCAACAGATCGACGAAATTCAGCAGACGATCCTCGACTCGTTCTCGGCGTGGACGGGCGTTTCGGGCACGACCCTGAACGCCACCAGCTACCCGAGCGCCCTCGCTCCCCTGAGCCAGACTTCCACGCAGGATGCCTGCGCCAACGATCAGGGCGGAAACCTGACCGGCCAGAACACGATCTGTTTCAACCAGTCGAGCACCGCCTTCACGACCGGCGTGCTGGCCTTCACCCGCGTTTTCGCGGCAACCGCCCCGGGCCAGACGATTGGAACGGCGACGTCGACTTTTACCGGACAGATCCTGGAGTCCGACATCGAATTCCGGAACGACGGGCAGGTCACCTTCGCCACGCCGGGGGCTCTCGGGAGCTACCCGAATTCCTACGATCTGGAATCGATTCTGATCCACGAGCTGGGCCACTTCTTCGGCCTGGAGCATTCGCCGATCTGGCGGGCGGTGATGTCTCCCTTCGCCCCGGCGCCGGGAACGTTCTGGGGACCGCGGCCGACATCGACCGCGCCCGACGGCCCGCTGCGGGATGACGATCGAACCGGCATCCGCGTGCTGTATACCGATCCGAACGACGCGACATACGTCGGAACGATCACCGGACGCGTCGCGCCCGCCAATCCTATCTCGCTTGCCGGTATCGAGCAGCCGGCCGCGGGAGATTATGTCACCGGGATTTTCGGGGCGAACGTGGTCGCCGTTGACGCGCAGACGGGCGAAATCGTCGCGGGAGCGATCTCCGGATGGTCCTGTCCCTCAGCCAGCGCAACGCCGGTGTTTGACGGGTCCTACACGATTGCGCGGCTTCCGCTGGGCCACAGCTACAACCTGTATATCGAGCCGCTCGACGCCACAGTCACGCCGACCGACATTGGCGGCAACAGCTTGAACCCGTGCTCCACACCGAACGCGACACCATGCACCAGCCCGCCCGCGAACACCAATTTTGTGGCGCATGTGCGCCCGGCGGGATGAGCAGCGGTCTTCCGCTTCTGCTTTCCAGGCTTATATACTTGACACCACTTCATCGTTCTGCTACGCTTTCTTCGTGCTTGATTTCTTCTCAACCTCGGCCAAGTGCTTCTTGACAATTCTGCGGCCCTTGCGCGTAAACAGGTGCCGCATGGCCTCGTCCGTAGTCATGTCCTCCGGGTGCTTCTTTTCTTTCTTGGGGTGAGCCGTGGAAGACATAAACATGAACCTCACTGAAATGATTCAGGATTTCGCGGACGAAGGCAAGTGCCGCGCTTACCTGGAATCGCTGCGCTGGCCGAACGGCGTGACTTGCCTGCGCTGCGAGGCTGATAAGGTCTATCGCCGCGTGAGCCGCAACCAGTTCTTGTGCGCATCCTGCGGGTACGAATTTAGCGTTACCGTGGACACGATTTTCCACGATACGCACCTTCCCCTGGTGACATGGTTCCTGGCGACGTTCCTGCTTTCCGAAGCGAAGAAGGGTATGTCTGCTTGCCAGATTCAACGGTCCCTCGGAATCAAGACCTACAAGACTGCGTGGTATCTCTGCCATCGCATCCGGGCCGCTATGGCCGAGGCCAACAGACCGAAGCTCTCGGGCATTGTGGTGATGGACGAAACGTATGCGGGCGGTCGGGCGCACGGCAAGACCGGGCGTGGGGCGGCCAACAAAGAGGTGGTGATCGGTATCCGGCAAGGCCAAGGGGAACTGCGCTTCTTTCATTCCGAGGATGTGAGGACCGGAACGCTTGAAAAGTACATTCGGGAGAATATCAACGAGGACGTGGACCTTTTCGTCACTGACGATTTTCACCTTTACAGGGGCGCGGCTCGCCGAATCGGGATCAAGGCAAGGCACAGAACCGTTCGGCATGGTATGCATCAGTACGTTGACGGGGAAATCCACACAAACACCGTTGAGTCCGCGTTTTCCCTTTTGAAGCGCGGGGTAATTGGTACGTGGCATCGAATCGGCGCGAAACATCTCCAAGCCTATTGCGACGAAATGTGCTTCCGATTCAATAATCGCAAGAACCCGTACCTTTTTCGGGATACGATTCTCAAGCTTATTAACTCTAACAATATTGAATACAAGCAGTTGACGGCCAACGCACAAAACGCAGCCTAAAATGTAGTTACCTCGCTACAGGACACTGCCTTCTCGGACCATAAGTTTATTTCTAGAGGATCGGCTGGACCGAATGGCGGAATGGCCGAGCCGTACTCGTAAATGAAAATGTTCGGATGTCCCTTCGCTAGACTGCTCAAGCTCATCATTGTCGCCCCGCCAGATGACATGGTGGCGGAGCCGCCCACCAAGTCTCCGTTACATTCAATGGCAAGCTTCAATGTAGACCAAACAACGGAGGTCTGAATGACCACCTGAATTTCATATGGAGCATCAGCCCTAGTGGAGGTCTCGGGTATTTGGCTAACGACGGACACGATCCCATTGCTCCGGGGCAAATCTAAGTGAGGCACCGACCCAAAATATTCCGCCGTGGTCTGCGGCGCAACCGGAACCGTACTCGGTTGCGGGCGCGGCACACTTATGGACGATTCAGCGCGCTTCGTGATAGCGGCACTACGTTTATGTACAGGAGCCTCGGAGTGCACTTGGGGCTTCGTTGGATTTTTGTTTAGTACCTTCGGAGAGGCTCCAGCACTGATCGCGGGAGTTACTGTTTTGTTTGGAACTTTTAAAAAGTCCCTAGTCTCTACCACTGCAAAGAAAACCAACAGAAGTACCGCTACACACAAGCATACCCATCCTATCCTTTTTTCGTTGGGCCAGATGGTAGCTATCACGATCCCCACAAGTGCCATAATCAGCCCGAACAGACTAAGGGAATCGCCGAGAGACACGCTCTCCTCCACCGAACCCGTCCGGCCAGACCGGCAGCTGTGACGGTCACAGGATTATACCGCCTTCTGGCGTGAAGTATATAATCCTGCTGCTTTCACCCGAAAGCAGATTCCCCGCCTCGCTCG